>CACCMS010000017.1 GCA_902547175.1 Rhodospirillaceae bacterium
CAAAGTAAATCATTAAGAATTGTTTTAGATTTAACTCATAAAGCACCTTATACGGTTTTTTCACTAAATAATAACCCTAGATTAGTAATAGATTTAGAGTCAAAGTCTGAAATTAAGAAATTTAAAAATGAAAGTATCTATATAAAAAATATAAGAACTAGAAAAACTGAACAAAATGTTATGAGAATAGTATTTGACTTAAAGTCTAATTTTTATATTGATAAACACTTTTATTTGAAAAAAAATGAAAAAAATATTTATAGGTTGGTTATAGATTTAAAATCAAATAATAAAAGTAGATTTGAATCTAAAGAAAAAAAACCTAGGCAAGAGTCAAAATTTATTATTACTATAGATGCAGGACATGGTGGTATAGATCCTGGAGCTATAAATTTAGGGCAAAAAGAAAAAAATATAACTTTAATAGCTGCTAAAGAACTTAAAAATATACTAGAAAAAAAAAATATTAAAGTATTCTTAACAAGAGAAGATGATAAGTTTATATCTTTAAGAAAAAGAAGAAATATTGCAAAAAAAAATAATAGTGATCTATTTATATCATTACATGTTGATAGTTTAAAAAAAAAAACAACTAGGGGTACTTCAATATATACTCTATCAGAAAAAGCATCTGATAGTATTACAGCTAGATTAGCAGAAAGAGAAAACAAAGTGGATTTAATAGCAGGTGTTAATCTTCAAGATGTAGATAATGAAGTTGCTTCTATACTATTGGACCTTAATAGAAGAGAAACTAAAAACTCTTCTTCTTTATTTGCAGAAAGTTATGTAAATATAGCAAGAAAAAATGGTCACAGACTTTTAAGAAGACCACATAGACACGCTGGTTTTGCAGTATTAAAATCTACAGATATTCCATCTGTATTAATAGAGTTAGGTTTTCTATCTAATACAAATGATGTTAAATTATTAACAAAAAAAAAAACTAGATTGAGGTTACTGGTTTCTTTAGCAGAAGCTATAGAGATATTTGCTAAGAAAAGAAGAAATTTTTAATTAGATTATTGACCTTGTGCAGGAGCACCTATAATTTCTTCTGTACTTTCACTATTATTATTTGTATTAAAGTTAATATTTTCTATTTCTTCAAAAACTGCTTCATAACTTTTGTAGTCTCTGGAATTTCTATGACTTCCCTGTTCTAACATCTTTTTAGATATAGAGTTAAAAGGACAACCCCTTATTTCAATACCATTTACTTTATGCATCCAGTTTCCAGCTAAATCTATTCTGCAAGAGCCAGAATTACTAATAACTTCTGACATAGTAAGAGTTCTGGTATTTACTCCTAGCCCACTTAATATATTTACACTTAAAATATAGTTTAAATTAGGTATTTCATATAAATTTCCATCAATATCTAATACTAATGTTCCTATAGATGACTTAACACCCTTATATGTTTTAGGTAAAATAAAAAAAAGTAATTTATCTTTAGCATCTAGTATTTCACCACCCAGAAGGGAAAAACTAAGAAGCCTAGCTTCTGCAACATCAGTAGTTGCCACCATATTATTTTCACCAAAAAATACTTTTTTTACTTCTTCTGATAAAAGTTCCATTATGACATTTTGTTGAGTTGCAAAATCATTCATTAAAATATTTATAGCATCAAATAGACTAATTGATTTTGGGGTAACCTGATTTCTTATAAAATCTAAAATAATCTCATTATTATTTTTTGAAGCCAATGTAAAAGCTTTTAGCATATCATCATAAGGCAACTCATATGCACCTAAAAGGTTGTCACCAAAAAATACAACTTCTGAACAATCACTTAATACTAATTTTATTTTAGAAGAAAATTTATTAAAAATTTCTAGGTCTTGTCTATTCAGAGTAGAAAAACTTAAAATATCCATTCGCATTTCTCTAGAGTCTTTTAATTGATCAGAATAATGTTTTATTTCTAAAAGCTTTAAATCTGATTGAGATAACCTTGGCCCATCTTCATTACTTCCAGTGTTAAATGGTTTTAATTCCTTTTTAATAAAATCAAGAATTTGTTTATTGGTATTTATTCTACATTTTTTTTTATTCTCTTGTGAGTATACAATAGAAATATTTAAAATAAATATTATTAATATACAAAAGAATTTATTAAAATACATAAAAAAAAAATATCATAACTTATATTTATTTCAATAATTCTATTTTTTTTATTTGATTACCTGAGAATAAATCATAAATATCTATAATATACATATCATCTAATTTATATTTTATTATTATACTATCATTACTTATATAAAAATCTTCTAATTTTGACTCTTTTGCAAGCTTCAGTGTAATAGCATTTGGATTATTTTTTTTTTTTAAATTACTAAACTTATGATATATTCCCATCATCAAAGCAATTAAACCAAAAATTATTAATATGCCAAAAAATATTACAATAAATTTAAGTAACTTAATATTCATACTATAATATTAACACGAAAATGAAAAACTTTAATAAAGAAGATAATTTAATAGAAATTATATTTGAGGATGATTTTATTGTTGTTATTAATAAAAAAAATGGATTACTCAGTCATTGCAATCAAATAGAGAATAGTATTAGTGTAGTAAGCTTGCTCAAAAAGTATAATATAAAGCTTTATGAAGCAGAAGATAGCTTAAGAGATGGAATAGTGCATAGGCTTGATAAAGATACTTCTGGTTTAATGGTATTAGCAAAAAGTTTATTTTCATATAAAAGCTTAATTAGTCAATTTAGTGACAGAGAGGTTATTAAAGTATATAAAGCATATTGTTGGGGTATACCGACTCCAATAGCAGGTACTATTGATAAACCAATATCAAATTATTTAAATAGAAAAAAAACTAGTTCTGTAGGCAGACATGCTATTACTAATTATAAGGTGACAAAAAATTTTAAAAATTATTTTTCTGAAATTGAATGTAAAATTCTAACTGGAAGAACTCATCAAATTAGGGTTCATATGCAATCCATAAATTGTCCTATAATTGGAGATCAACTTTATTCTAAGAATAGAAATATATCACAATCTTTTTCAATTAATATAAGAAGCTTTTTAAAAGATTTTAGAAGGCAGGCTTTGCATGCACAAAACCTTTCCTTTAAACATCCAAAAAGTAAAAAAATGAAATCTTTTTTTAAAGAAATGCCGAATGATATGATAAATTTAAAAGACGTATTGGTTGCCGAGTTTCATTTGAATTGTTAAAGTATTTATATGGCTAATATTACATTACCCAGCATTTCCTCTCAAGGTAGTTTGCAAAAGTATCTTAGTTCAATTAAAAAATTTCCAATTCTTGAGATGGAGGAAGAATATACATTAGCAAAAATGTGGAAAAATAAAAAAGATTTAAATGCTGCACATAAGTTAGTTACTTCGCACCTAAGACTTGTAGCAAAAATTGCTATGGGATATAAAGGATATGGTTTACCAGTTGCTGATTTAATATCAGAAGGCAATATAGGACTAATGCAAGCAGTTAAAAGGTTTGACCCTGATAAAGGTTTTAGATTAGCTACTTATGCTATGTGGTGGATTAGAGCTGCTATACAAGAGTACATTCTTCATTCTTGGTCATTAGTAAAAATTGGTACTACAGCTGCTCAAAAAAAATTATTTTTTAATCTAAGAAAAATTAAAAATGAGCTTAAACTTATTAATGAAGGAGACTTAAGGCCTGAGGATGTCAAAGAAATATCTAAAAGATTATCTGTAGATGAAAATGAAGTATACAGCATGAATAGTAGAATGGCTGGACATGATCATTCATTAAATACACCTTTAAAACATGATAGTAATACAGAGTGGCAAGATTGGATTGAAAATAAAGAGGTAAGTCAAGAAGATAGGCTTGAAGAAAGTCAGGAGTACAAATTTAGAAAAACCATATTACTTAACGCATTAGCTTCACTAAATGAACGAGAGAAATATATCTTTAAAGCTAGAAGAATTACGGAGCCTCAAGCAACTTTAGAAGATTTGAGTAAAAAATTTAATATTAGCCGTGAAAGGGTAAGGCAAATTGAAGTACGAAGCTTTGAAAAAGTTCAGCAGTACATTAGACAGTTTTTAAAAAGTAAACAAAAATTAAATTTAATAAATAGACAACCTATTGAAAAGGATCTTTGAACAGTATGGTATCTTCTCTTTCAGGACTAGTAGACAGTAGACTGACCTCCACTCCAGTAATTTCTCTTAACGTTTCGATATATTTTTTTGCATTTCTAGGCAGTTCATTGTAGTTTCTACAACCTCTAGTACTTTCATTCCAACCATCAATCTCAATGTATTCAGTCCTTAAGTCATCTGTCGATGAAATAATAGGAGGTAAATAATTATGTTTTTTTCCATTGAAATTATAGGAAATACAAATATTTATTTTTTCAAACTCATCTAAAACATCTAGTTTTGTTAGAGCTAATCCATGAATTCCACAAATATCTACAGACTGTTTTAATAAAACTAAATCTAACCAACCACATCTTCTTTTTCTTCCAGTCACTGTGCCAAACTCATTACCAATTTGCCCAAGTTTTTCTCCTATAGAATTATTTTGTTCAGTAGGAAATGGTCCTTCTCCAACCCTAGTCAAATATGCTTTTGTAATTCCAAGTGTATAGCAGTTTTTTATACTTCCTAATCCGCTACCAATAGATGCCTGAGAACTTGTAGTATTAGAAGAGGTAACAAATGGATAAGTGCCGTGATCATTATCTAACAAAATACCCTGAGCACCTTCAAATAAAATATTTTTATCTTCATTTTGTAATCTGATCAAATCATTCCATATATTTGAAACATATGGCTTAATAAAATTAGTGATATCATTTAATTGATTAAGAATATCAGCAGAATTTACTTCATTTATACCTAAACCTTTTCTTATAGGGTTATGATGAAAAAGTGCATTTTCTATCTTTTTTTTTAAATTTTTCTTATCAAAAATATCACATAATCTTATAGCTCTTCTTCCTACTTTATCCTCATATGCTGGTCCAATTCCTCGTCCAGTAGTACCAATTTTTATACCATCTAATTCATGTTCTCTTGCTGTATCTAGTTCTCTATGATATGAGAGAATTAAACTAGAGGTTTCAGAAATAGATAATAAGTCTGCAGTAATATTGATTCCTTTTTGTGAAACTGCTTCAATTTCTTTTGCAAGAGCCCATAAATCTAATACTACCCCATTACCTATAAAGGATTTTTTACCTCTAATTATACCTGAAGGTAATAGACTTAGTTTATAGATTTTACCATCTACTACTAGTGTATGGCCAGCGTTGTGTCCTCCTTGAAATCTGACTACTGCATCAGCTTTATTAGATAACCAATCAACTATTTTTCCTTTTCCTTCATCACCCCATTGTGATCCTATTACAATAACATTAGACATTAGTTAACCTTTTTAAGCCTTCCATTTTTATCTAATATATAATTACAGTTTTGTCTTTTTGCTTCTTTTAAAATATTTTTATTAGCAAAGAGCTCTTTAATAATTATAAAAGATTTTTTCAATTTTATATTTTTACACTCTACATTAAAAGGAACATATATTTTTTCTTTATTTTTAAAATTAGTTGTTTCTAATAGTTGGCTAACTAAAAAAGTCATACCCATGCCTATTTCATTATTATTAGACTTATAATCACCTCCTACTGCAATATGTTTAGCATTTTCTTTATTATAAATTTTAAATCCAAAATTATAGTACTCTAAAAAGCTATTTCCTTCTGTCATATCAACTGTTATTGATAAATCTTTATTATTTTTTTTTATAACTGTTATAAATTTGAAAAAATTCTTTAATAATTCATCAATTTTTTTTGGAAATACAAATTTTTTATAAATTTTTAAGGCTTCTTCTATAGTTCCTGCCATTAAAATTAATCCATTTATATAATTATATTTTTTACCAATTATTATACCAGGGTCTTTATTTTTTAGAGCTTTTTTAATATTTTTATTTGACTTTGATTTTAAATTAACGTTTTTATCTATAATCCTAAATATTGATGGCAAACTAAAATCAATAGTAATATTTTTGATATTTATATTTTGTAATACATTAATCGCAATATTTAAAATCTCTATCATGCTTTTATTTTGAGGTCCGCCTATAAGTTCTACACCTATTTGTTTTAATTGCTTCTCTGCTTTATAATTATCTTTTGAGTTTCTAATAACTTCTCCAGAATATGCTAACCTTAAAGGCCTGGGAAAATGTTTTAGTTTTGTACTAGCTATTTTAGCTATTTGAGGTGTTATGTCGGACCTAAGAACTAATATGTTTTTAGTTTCTGGTTCTATTAACAAATAGGATTTATTATGTAAGGATTTTAAAGTATTTTGTGAAATATTATCTTCATATTCCATCATTGGTGTTTTTACTAATAGATATCCATTTTGAAAAAATAAGTCTAGAATTGATCTGGATATTATTTCTTCTTTGTGTGCTTCCTCGGGAAGCAAAACTTTAAAACCTTCAGGCAATAAATCATTAACGAAGAAGTTTTTCATACTAAAATTTTAGTGCTTTAACTTTTTTAATATTATTTAATTCTTGCAAATCATTTATTACCGAATCGTTTAAGTATTGATCTAATTCTAATAATGATACAGCTTCTCCTTTACCCGTTCTTCCTAGATTAAAGTTTGCTATATTGATATTTTTACTTCCTAAAAGTGTTCCTAAAGATCCAATAAAACCAGGTTTATCGTTATTTAATATATATAACATATTAGGAGAAATTTCACCTTCAATTCTCATATTCATAATAGATATTATTCTCGAATTATTAGCAAAGGTTATACCGGCATAATTAAATTCTTCATCAGAGGTAGAGATATTAATATGTATTTCAGAAGTGTGAATAGATGTTTCTGTTTGATAGGAAGAAATAATTTCAATGTTTTTTTGTTTAGCTATAGTTTCTGCATTTATTAAATTTACACTCTCCATTCTATTAGAAAATATTCCTGCAACTACATTTGCAATTAATGGCTTTGTATTTAAAGATGAGATTTCTCCTCTAAAAGTAATATTAATTTTAGAGATAGTGTTTTCTATAATTTGTCCGCCAAACTTTCCTAATTTCAAAGACAAATCAATAAATGGCTTAAGTTTAGGAGCATCCTCAAGGCTTATAGGTGATACATTTATTGAATTAACAATTACATCATTATTCAAGTAATCTGAAATTTGTTGGGCAACTTGTATTGCAACATTTTCTTGAGCTTCCGATGTAGATGCTCCTAGATGAGGAGTAAGTATCAAATTATCTACATTAAATAACTTTTTATTTTTAGGTGGTTCTTCACTAAATACGTCTAGAGCAGCTCCTGATATCTGGCCTTGGTTTATTAATTCAATAAGGTCGTCTTCTACTATTAGTCCACCTCTTGCGCAATTAATAATTTTAACATTACTTTTGCATTTAGACAGATTATTTTTATTCAAAATATTCTTAGTCTTATCAGTAAGAGGTGTATGTAATGTTATAAAATCAGAATGCATTAGTATTTCTTCTAATTCAACTTTTTTTGCTCCAATTTTTTCTGTTTGATCTTTAGAGAGAAATGGATCATAAACAAATACTTTCATTTTGAGACCTAAACATCTTTCAACAACAAGAGAACCAATATTTCCACAACCAATCATCCCTAAAGTTTTTCCAAATAATTCAGTTCCCATAAATCTAGTTTTCTCCCACTTTCCTTCTTTTGTAGATTTACTAGCTTGAGGAATATTTCTAGCTAGAGACATCATCAAACTAATTGTATGCTCAGCGGTGGTAATTGAGTTACCAAAAGGTGTATTCATTACAACTATACCATTATTGGTTGCTGCTTCGATATCTATATTATCTACTCCTATTCCAGCTCTTCCTAAAACTTTAAGTTTTTTTCCAGATTGAATTATTTTTTTTGTAATTTTTGTAGCTGATCTAACTACAATTCCTTCATACTCTTTTACTATATTACAAATTTCTTCTTCAGATAATCCTATTTTTTTATCAAAACTAATACCATTAGCGGTAAATACTTTTTCTGCTTGTATGCTCATCTTATCTGCTATTAATATTTTTTTCATAATACTCATTCACTTATAAATTTAATAAAACACCACTCTAACCAATCTAGTAGTATATCAATATCTCTTTCATTAACCGTGGCGCCGCCCCATATTCTAATTCCAATAGGTGCATCTCTATAGGAATTAATATCATAAGCTATTTTATTTTCTTCTAAAAAAGAAAACATATTATTCATTTTTTCTTTTAGTATGTCAGTTTCATATTTTTCTAAAACACTTTCTTTTATTCTAAGGCAAATAGAAGTACATGATCTTGTGCTTTCTTCCTCAGGTAAAAAGTCTAACCATAGAGAGTTTTTTATTTTTTTTTCAACAACTAATAGATTTTTTCTACTAAGTTCAATAGTTTTTTCTATTCCTCCAAGTTGTTTTACCCAGTTTAGTGAATCTAGAGCATCTTCTACACATAGCATAGATGGAGTATTAATAGTGCTTCCTGTAAACAATTTTTTATTAACTTTCCCTTTATTAGATAATTGAAAAATTTTTGGTATTGCTCTATTTGGAATAAAATTTTCTAATCTATGAATTGTTTTCGGGCTTAGAACTATTATACCATGTTGTGCTTCACCACCTAAAACTTTTTGCCATGAAAAAGTAGTAGCATCTAGCTTTTTCCAGGGTAAGCGCATTGAAAAAGCAGCAGATGTTGCGTCACAAATTGTTAAACCTTCTCTATTATCGGGTATCCAATCACCATTTGGAACACATACCCCAGAGGTGGTACCGTTCCATGTAAATACAATATCTTTTTTAAAGTTTACATCATTTAGATTCACAATTTTACCATATTTTGCTTGTGTCACTTTTGTATTTGGTATTTTAAGTTGGTCAACTATATCTTTCACCCAGTCATTACCAAAACTTTCCCAAGCCAAAACTTCTAGAGGTTTTTCTCCCAGTAATGACCAAAGCAACATTTCGATTGCTCCTGTGTCTGAGGCAGGAACTATACCAACGAAGAAATTATCTGGAATTTCTAATAATAATTTAGTTAAATCAATTACCTCTTTAATTCTAGATAGGGCTGTTTTTGATCTATGGGATCTTCCTAAGATTGCCTTAGAATATATATCTGAATTCCATCCTGGTCTTTTGGCACATGGACCCGATGAAAAATAAGGATTAGAAGGTTTATGTTCTGGTTTTAAAATCATAATTTATTATAAAATAACGTTGATAAAGGTATGGGTCAAACTCTAACTTTTAAAATCTGCAAAATGGTTGATAGGGTTATGCCCTTTGCCAATTAGAAAACTATTTTTTATTCCATTATATACATAATCAATAGATAACTTTACACTATCTTTAAGATTTTTTCCTAAAAAGAGATTAGCAGTTATTGCTGATGACAAGCTACAGCCAGTTCCGTGAGTATTATTTGTTTTTATTCTTTGGCTTAGGAATTGATCGGTCTTACCGTTATTAAATAAAATATTAGTAATAGTTTTTTCTTCTTCTAGTACATGTCCTCCTTTAAGTAAAACTCGCTTGATGTTAAGATCAACGAATTTATCTTTACAATCTAGCATATCATTTATATTTCTTATTTTACAATTTAATATTTTTTCTGCCTCTAGGGTATTAGGTGTTATAATATAGCTTTTAGGTATTAAAGTTTTTTTTAAATAACTTATAGCATTTTCCTTCAAAAGAGGATGCCCTCCTTTAGCAACCATAACGGGATCTAAAACTATTGGAACTAAAGGAAAGTATTTTTCTAAAGAATTATTGATAACTTTAATAATCTTCTTGTTAGAAAGCATTCCAATTTTTATATATGATATATCTAAGTCTTGAGCTATAGCTTTAATCTGTTCCTCTATAAAGTGTATTGGTATATTAAAAACTTTATTTACGCCTCTAGTATTTTGTGCTGTTAATGCAGTAAATACAGTGGCACCATAAACTTTAAAAAAGGTTAAAGTCTTAATATCAGCTTGAATGCCTGCACCAGCGCTTGAGTCAGAGCCGGCTATTAATAGAACTGATTTTTTTTTCAAATTTTTTCTTTCATTAAACTTACTATCTTTTTAGAAATAGACTTTGCTAATTCTAAATTCTTTGCTTCTATCATTGTTCTGATTTTATTCTCAGTTCCAGATTTTCTAATTACAATTCTAGCGTCTTTTTTATCTATTTTTTTTTCAATCTTTTTTTTTATATTACTTATTATCGACTCAGGTTTTCGATTGTTATTAATTGGAAAGTTTTGCATGATCTGAGGGTAAGGTATGTATATGTTTGCTAGAGTTGAAAGTTTTTTATTTTCAAACTTCATAATACCTAAAACTTCTAAAGAGGCTAAAATTCCGTCACCTGTAGATGAATATTTATCTAAAATAATATGACCGGATGGTTCTCCACCTAAAACAAAGCTTTCTTCTTTCATAGATTGAATTATATTGCGATCACCTACATCAGTTCTAATTAAATTAATTTTTTTTTCTAAAAAATAATTTTCTAAAGCCTTGTTTGTCATAACAGTACCAACAACTGTATTCTGAAACAAATTATTATTTTTTTTCCAAAACTGAGCAATAATAGCAATAATTTTATCTCCATCAACAATTACTCCATTTTCGTCAACTAAAATGGTCCTGTCTGCATCTCCATCTAGAGCAATTCCAACATCAGCTTTAAATTCTATTACTTTATTAATAAGATTATTTGGGAATGTTGACCCACTATTTTCATTTACATTGGTTCCATCAGGACTAACATTTATAGGAAAAACAGTAGCTCCTAGTTCCCACAAGATTTTAGGTGCTACATTATAAGCTGCTCCATTTGCGCAATCAATTACTATTCTTAGACCGTCTAAGCGTA
This sequence comes from Rhodospirillaceae bacterium, assembly GCA_902547175.1. The sequence continues at coordinate 10,933 of CACCMS010000017.1, forward strand.
GTTTTGAAGATATTTTAGATTTCAGATATTCTATATACCTTCCCCCAGCATCTTCAATTCTCTTTGCTCTACCAAGGTTTTCTGGCTTCACTAAATTTTTAAATTTAGAGTCAATGAGCTTTTCAATATTTAGTTCATCTTTATCAGATAATTTAGTTCCATCTGGTCCAAAAATTTTAATTCCATTATCGGAATAATGATTATGAGATGCAGATATCATAACTCCTACATCACATCTCATAGATGAAACTAAAGCTGAGACTCCCGGTGTTGGTAAAGGGCCAGTTAGATATACATTCATCCCCATACTTAAGAATCCTGCTGTTAAGGATGGTTCTATTGTGTAGTTTGATAATCTAGTGTCTTTTCCGATTAGAACAAAATGCTTATGATTGCCTCTTGTAAAATATTCAGCAGTTGCCATACCAATATTTAATGCTAAGGAAGCATTCATCTTATTAGAGTTAGCTTTTCCTCTTATACCATCTGTTCCAAAATATTTTCTTTTATTGTTCATAATTTTTTAATTTGCTCTTTTAAATATATTGATTGCTTCCTTTGTTTCCTGAACATCATGAACCCTTAAAATTTTAGCTCCTTTAGCATAGGCATCTACTGCTAATACAACTGATGGTGTCAAGGTATCAGTTTTAGTTAACCTTTTAATCAGACTTTTTCTTGAAACACCAATCATCAAATAGTGCCCCAAATCTAAAAATATACCAAGATTTTTGAGTATATCATAGTTATGTTCTAAGGTTTTAGCAAAACCTATTCCAGGATCTAAAATAATTCTTTCTTTAGATATGTTCATTCTTTTTAATGCATTTAATTTCTTTTTAAAAAAATTATATATATCACATACTACATTATTATAAATAGGATTATTTTGCATTATTTGTGGAGTTCCTCTAGAATGCATAAGGACATACATACAGTTATAATCTTTTAGCAACTTTAAAGTATTATTATCATAATTTAGACTCGAAACATCATTTATTATTTTTGTTCCTAAATCTAATGCAACTTGCATCGTTAGAGAGTTTCTTGTATCACAGGAGATTAAAATATTGTTTTTTGCTAACTCCTTTATAACTGGTTTAATTCTTTTTATTTCTTCTTCACTATCTATAACTGAGGCCCCTGGTCTAGTTGATTCTCCCCCAACATCAATAATATCTGCTCCTTCTTTTACTAAAGTTTCTGCTCTATTTAGAGCACTTTTAAGGTCAAAGTATCGCCCACCATCATGAAAACTATCCTCAGTAATATTTAATACTCCCATAATAATAGGCTTTTGAGTGTTAACAAAATCAATAGGCGATATTGGATTGTTAATTCTTTTTAATCTAGCACTTAAGTTCAGGTACTCTTCAAGGTATGTATTAGACTTATAATTTTTAAATGTTTTAGATATATTAACGGTATGTTTTATTGCAAAACTGTTCTTTCTATTAGTCTTTAAAATATTTGCGTTTTGAAATTTTATGTTTCCTTTTTCATCAAAGGAACGATGAAAAGGTTGTAAATAAAATTCTTCAATCAAATTATATATCGATTAAGATGTATTTTTTACAGTTAAAGGTACAGAACCAATTGGTTTTTCTTTAATTTTTCTATCAGTTTTTTTATTTTCTGTCTTGTTTGAATCTGAATCTTTGTCTCCATCATCCTTAACTATTTTTTTTCCATCAAGAAGATCTTTAATTTCTGAAGCAGTGAGTGTTTCATACTCAAGTAATCCTTTTGCTATTACATGTAAATCTTTAAGTTTGGAATTAATAATCTTCTTTGCTGTGGCTTCTCCTTTTTTAACTAAGGCTTTAACTTCGCTGTCTATGATGCGTGCAGTTTCATCTGATATGTTGGTTTGCTGAGATACTGAATGGCCAAGAAAAACTTCTTCTTGATTACTTTCGTATCTCAAAGGTCCTAGTTTATCAGAAAACCCAAACTCTTTTACCATTCTTTTAGCTAAATTTGTAGCTTGTTGAATATCGTTACCTGCTCCTGTAGTAATGTTATTTTTACCATAGATTAACTCCTCTGCAATTCTTCCACCAAAAAGCGATGCCAGCTGAGCATTTAATTCATTATAAGTATGAGCTAATTTATCCCTTTCAGGCAACCACATAGTTACGCCTAGTGCTCTTCCTCTAGGAATAATAGTGACTTTATGAAGAGGTTCATGGCCTTCGGCATTTAACATCACTAAAGCATGTCCAGCTTCATGATATGCAGTCTTTTCCTTTTCATCTTCTGTCATTACCATTGATCTTCTTTCACTACCCATCATTACTTTATCTTTAGCCTCTTCAAATTCAATCATTGAAACATTCTTCTTATTTTTTCTAGCAGCTAGTAAAGCTGCCTCATTAACAATATTAGCCAAATCAGCACCAGAAAACCCTGGAGTTCCACGGGCTATTGTTCTTGCATCAACATCCGAAGCTAGCGGTACTTTTTTCATATGAACCTTTAATATTTTCTCTCTACCAACAATATCAGGGTTAGGAACAACAACTTGTCTGTCAAATCTACCTGGTCTGAGAAGTGCCGGATCTAACACATCTGGTCTATTTGTAGCTGCTATTAAAATAACACCTTCGTTAGTTTCAAATCCATCCATTTCAACAAGCAACTGATTTAAGGTTTGCTCTCTTTCATCATTACCTCCTCCTAAACCTGCGCCTCTATGCCTTCCAACTGCATCAATTTCATCTACAAAAATTATGCATGGTGCATTTTTTTTTCCTTGTTCAAACATGTCCCTAACTCTAGAAGCTCCTACACCAACAAACATTTCAACAAAGTCCGATCCAGAAATAGTGAAAAAAGGCACATTCGCTTCCCCAGCAACAGCTCTTGCTATTAAGGTTTTACCGGTTCCAGGAGGTCCTACAAGTAATACACCTTTAGGTATTTTTCCTCCTAGTCTTTGAAACTTGATAGGATTTTTTAAGTATTCAACAACTTCTTCTAATTCCTCTTTAGCTTCATCAACACCTGCTACATCATTAAATGTTACTTTTCCATGCTTTTCTGTTAATAATTTTGCTTTTGATCTTCCAAAACCAAGTGAACCTCCACCTTTGCCTTGCATTTGTCTCATAAAAAAAATCCAAACACCAATAAAAAGTAGCATAGGTAACCAATTTAAAAATAGTCCCAGAAGGGGTGATACTGCTTCTTCTTCAGGAGCTGAATTAATTATAACATTATGAGATGATAATTTTTCTATAATATTTGGATCATTAGGAGGTGTGTAAGTAGAAAATTTGCTTCCATCATCAAGGTGGCCTGATATAGTTCTACCAACAATTGAAACGTCATTAACTTTGTCAGTATCAACAAGTTTTAAAAATTCAGAGTAAGGTAATTTAGCTGATCTTGTTTGACCTTGATTTTGATTAAATAAATTAAAGACTAAAACTAATACCAGGGCAATAACTACCCATATAAAAACATTTTTTCCTGAATTATTCAATTATCATCCTTTTTATATAATATTGTCATACTTTTTATTAAAAAAATCAATAGTGTGACTTTCTATACTTAATTTTAGTAGATTTAGTTCACATATATTTAAATGGGGTATATAAAGCAAACCTTCAAGAGTAAATATAGCTGGTAGAGTTTTTCTTGCACGAAATGGTATAGTTTTAATTTTTTTTTTATTTATTTTAAAGCTTTTTTTATAAAAAGTGTTATCTAAAAAAGATCCCAAAGGTACTACTTTAATAGATACATTTGTGTTGTTGATTATTTCAAATCTATTATCCCAAATCAATCTGTCACAGCTTGGTAGCAGTTTAGAGTCTTTATCTAAGTCATTAAATTCTCTGTAAATATATATTTTTCTCTTATTAAAAACTAAAATACACCCACCTAATGAATATGTTATGCATTTATCTTGTAAAGCTTTGCTATATAAATTATCTAAAATTTTTGCTTTTGAAAAATATTTTTTATTTCCCAATCTTAAAATAGCGATTCTCAAAAAAGTAAACACCAAAAATTTAGGGTATTTTTTTATAATTTCCTTATTGATCTCAAGAAAACCTTGGTTTCTATAAAAATAATAATTTTTTAATTTTTCTTTAATAAATTTTTCATTAAATTTACGAATATTACAAAAAATTGTAGCTGCCTTTATTAAGTTATATTTTAATTTTATTTCCTCATTTAGAACTTTTCTAACTCTCGTTCTAAAATATCTCTCATTTAAATTTGATGGATCAGTTATAAAATCAATTTTTTTTTTTGAATTAAGTTGTAGTATTTGATTTTTTGTTAAACATAAAAGTGGTCTAAACAACTTTATATTAAACATTTCTCTTAATTCAAAAATAGGACATAGCCCTTCAAGGTATGAATTATTGATAATTCTCATTGAGATTGTTTCAGCAACATCATCTGCATGATGGCCAAGAAAAAGAGTTTTAATATTATTCTCTGTACATTTTTTGGCTATTTGAGAATATCTTGCCACTCGAGCTTGTTCCATAAGAGCTGTTTCAGGTTTTTCATGCCATTCAATTTTTATAAAATTACATTTTAATTTTTTACATGCTTTTTCAACAAACAAAATTTCATCTAAACTTTCTTTTCTTAAGTTATGATCAAATGAAAATACATATAATAATTTACCTTCTAGGTTTGCCCATCTATTTAACACATTAAGTAACAGCATGCTATCTGGACCTCCAGATACTGCAACTCCGTATTGTTTTTCATGTTTAGTAAAATAATATTTATTTAAAGTTTGGTGAACATTTGTCTCAAACTCTAGGTAGTTTAGGTTAACATTTAGCACGTTTTATGTATTCTTTTGCTCTATTACTTATTCTTTTAGGGGCATTTGGAAATTCTGATTCTAACTTTGAAAATGCTGCGCAAGCATCCTCATTTTTACCCAAATTCATGAATGTAAGAGCTAGCTTAAATAATTGATCAATAGCTTTATTGCCTTTAGGAAAATTTTGAAAACCCCTAGCAAAACTAATGGCAGCTAATTGAAATTTTTTCTGTACATAATAAGTTTCACCTAACCAATAATAAGCGTTAGATGCAAGCGGATCATCAGGATGTTCTCCTATAAATGCTTTAAAAGATTTCTCTGCTTCAACAAAGTTTTCTCTAACAAGCATGTCGTATGCATAACTATATATTTCAGAAGGGTTTTTTAATAATGAACTAATTGTATCATCAGAAACTACTCCTTGCTTTGGTGCGCCCCCTGTTGTCTCTGGAATATTATTTTCTAAAAGACTATCTTTATTTTCTTCTTTGAAACTTTCATTAACAGTACCTAAAACCTTCATACTAGGGTTATTTTTAAAATTAGGATCTTCAATAATTGTTGTTTCTTTCTCAGTTGGTTGAATAGCAGTCTGATTGCTATTTAAAGGAGGTAAGCTTTCTTCATTACTACTTTGTTTCATCTCACTTAGCTCTGTTGTTTTCAGTAATTTAAAAATATTGTCCATTTTAAAGTTTATTTCTTCAAGACTTCCATTTAGATTTCTAATTTCTTCTTCTAATTCAATTAATCTTTGTTCATGACTAGCTATTGAGTTTATATAATTATCTTTATTATTTAAATTATCAGGTTTGGTACTTTGAATATTTTTAAGCTCTGATTCCAAATCATTAATTCTTTGAATAACTGTATCTAGATAGTTTTTTTCTTGGCTATAACTTAATTTAATTATAAAGAGTAATAAAAAAATAAATAAAAAATATTTGAGTTTATTATAATCCAAACTATACATAAATCAAGGATTTATAGTGGTAATGGCTGTTCTAGATTGAGCCCATGCTTTTTCATTATTTTCTAAAGATTGTAATTTTTCTTTTCCAAAAGAAATTATAGATATTCTGCTATCTTCTACACCTAAAGAAGTTAAAAAAGATTTAACCGAGTAAGCTCTTTTTTCTCCTAATGCTAAATTATATTCTCTAGTACCTCTAGCGTCGCAGTGTCCTTCAATAGTTATTGTTATATTTTGATTTGCTATTAAAAATCTAGCTTGTCTTTTTAGAGTTTCAATGCCTTCTTTTTTGAAGCTTGACTGATCATAGTCAAAAAAAACTCTATCACCAACTTCTACAAGTTTTTCATTTAAAATTTTATTTATTTTAGCAGTTTCTGATAAATCATCTTCTATAGAGATATTTTTTTTATCTTCATTATTAATAGATATATCATCTTCCTCTATGGAAGAAGAAACCTCACCGTCAGCTCCTTCAATCAGTACTTTCTCGTTTTGAGATGTACATCCGATGAGATTAACTATTAAAAAATAAATTAAGGCAAATTTTAGTAAAATATTCATTACTGTATTATTGCACAATTTTTAAAAAAAATTAATAGTTAATTGAAGGTCCCCAATCTGGGTCTGAGGCTTCACCCGGTGTATTTAATTTCTTTTCAAGATTACCAGTAATATCTATTGTAAATATAGAAGAAACTAGTTTATTATTTGATTTGGAAACTTTATTAAATATTAAAGTACGTCCATTAGGCGACCAAGAAGGACTTTCTGTTAGATATCCGGTTGCTATAATTCTTTCACCAGAACCATCTTTTTTAATAAGTCCAATAAAAAATTCATTTTTATATGTTTTGGTAAATGCAATATAGTCACCTCTAGGTGACCATACAGGTGTTGCATAACTACCACCACCAAATGTAATTCTTTTTGCTTTTTTTGATATACCATCATTACTTCTTTTAACATAAAGGTTTTGTTTTCCAGATCTATCAGAACTAAATACTATCCACTTATTATCTGGAGAAAAGGATGGGGAAGTATTGATATAACGATTATTAGTGATTTGAATGATTTCATTATTACTTAATTCTTGTATGAAAATATTTGAACTTCCTCTTTTTGTAAGAGAAAAAATAATTTTTTCACTATCTGGAGAAAACCTTGGAGCAAAACTCATTCCTGAAAAATTACCTAAATTTTTTTCTTTTTTTGTGTTTAAATCTAATAAAAAAACTGTGGGCTTTTTATTTGAAAAAGACAAATAAGCAATTTTTTTTCCATCAGGAGAAAACCTTGGAGTGATTACTATATTTTTTCCATTAGTTAAATATTCATGATTATTGCCATCATAATCCATTATTGCTATTCTTTTAGATGTGTTAATTGCAGTTTTTTCTTCTGCGATATAAACTAATCTAGTATCAAAATATCCTTTTTCACCAGTTACTCTTTGATAAACTAAATTTGAAATAATATGAGCTAAAACTCTTATATTATTATCATTTACCATTTCTACTTTTTTGCTAAGTATTAGTTTTTCTCTATAAACATCCCACAATTTGATATTAATTAATAACTTTTCATTATTAAGTTTTATTTTTCCACTTACTATAAGATTGGCATCAATAAGACTCCAATCCCTAAATGAAGGTTGAAAAAAAACTTCTGCTTCATCTTGTAAAAATGCATTATTAGAAATTTTTCTGAATAATCCTGAATTAGTTAAATCGTTGGAAACAATTTCAAAAATTTGCTGACTAATTATTTTTTCTTTTATTGATTTATAATTGAATTTTGTTATAGCGATAGGTAAAGGCTCTATAGTGCCTTTTGTAACATCTATTTCTATTGGGTCTGAATATAGAGTTTTAAAAAAAAATAAAAATAAAAGTGAATATAATTTTATGTTTATCATTATCTTGCTTCTATTGGTTTAAAATTAATAATTAATTCTTTCCAACTATTATACCTATCTTTTTTTAAACCTTCAAATGGTGAGGACTTTTTTATTGCACGAATAGCAGAGTCAAGATATGGTTGTAATTGATTATTTCTTGCAATCTCGTTGAGAGTATTTTTGTGAATTTGTAGGTTGATAACATTGCCATTAATATCAAGTCCTACAATAACTTTAATTATAAGATTTTTTGACGTTTTTATGCCCGGAGGTCTAGACCAGTTTTCATCTATTTGATTAAGTATTAATTTTTCTATAGCACTTAGTTCATTTTGATTAGGTTTTTTTTTATTTAACTTTTTATCATCTTTTAATTTTTGTTCAGAGAGTTCTTGGAGTTTTTCCTCAAAATTATTTTGCGATTCTAACGGTAGTTTTTCTTTAGCTAAATTTTTTAATAAATCGTCAAACTTATCTTCATTTGCATTTTTAGGTTTTTCTTTAACAGTTTTTTTTGGTTTTATATCTTTTTTAGATTTTTCTTTTTCTTTAACAGTTTTTTTTGGTTTTGTATCTTTTTTAGATTTTTCTTTTTCT
>CACCMS010000018.1 GCA_902547175.1 Rhodospirillaceae bacterium
ATTTAAAAAAAAATATTTCAAAGAAAGTATTATGGAAATTAATAAAAAAGTCTGATGTTTTTATACATAATATGAGGCCTACTAAAATTAGTAAATTGGGCTTTAGCCCTATGAAAATAAAAAAGCAAAATAAAAAAATGATTTTCGTAGGTTTGTATGGTTATGGAAAATATGGAGAATATACTGAACAGCCAGCATTTGATGATATTATACAAGGACAATCTGGACTAGCTAGTCTTTATCAGCCAAGAAAAAAAGAACCTTCATTTGTGCCCTCAGTAATAGCAGATAAAACTATTGGTTTACTTGCTAGCACAGCACTTTTAGCAGCTTACATCAAATCTTTAAAAACAGGTGAAGGAAGTTGTGTTGAGGTAGCAATGTTAGAAGGAATGGCATCATATACTTTGTTGGAACACCAACATGGTCAAATTTTTTCTCCTAGTAGAGCAAGTATTGGATACCCGAGATTACTTTCAAAAAGAAGAAAGCCTTATAAAACAAAAGATGGTTATATGTGCATACTGCCTTATACTAATAAGCAGTGGTTCAATTTTTTTGAAATTATAAAAAAAAAAAGTTTAAAGGATGACAATAGGTTTTCAAGTATTAAGGCAAGATCTAAAGATATCAATATTCTTTACAAATTGGTAGAGGAAAGCGTTAAAGAAAAAACTAACGCGCAATTATGTAAATTATTGAAAAAAAATGATATACCTCACGGAGAAGTAAATACATTAGATAATTTAAGAACTGATAAACATTTAAAAAAAGTAAATTTTTTTAGAAAGATAAAGCATCCTTCAGAAGGAAATATATTATTACCTGATACTGGCATAAAAATTGATAATAAATCCCTTCCTATAAGAAAACATCAACCTTCTTTAGGAGAAAACAGCAAAGAAATTCTAGAAGAAATTGGTTATAATAGAATAGAAATAAAAAAAATTTTAGATCTGAATAAAAAATAGCTGATTTTATTTATTAATTATTCTAATTTAAATTATGGATTTTAGGTATTTAGGACTATCTGGTTTAAAAGTCTCTTCTTATTGTTTGGGAACTATGACTTATGGTGAAACAACTGAAGAAAATGATGCTCATTTACAAATAAGTGAAGCATTTACTTCTGGTATAAACTTTATAGATACTGCTGAAATGTATCCTACCTGTCCAATAAGAAAAGAGACTAGTGGAAAAACAGAAAAAATAATTGGAAATTGGATTGCTAATAACAAGGATAAAAGAAAGGATATTATTTTAGCAACTAAAGTAGTAGGTAATGGATTTAAGTATATAAGAGATGGAGGACCAATTACTAAGGAAACAATTAAAATTGCCTTACAAGGAAGTCTTAAAAGGCTGAAGACAGATTATATTGATTTATATCAATTACACTGGCCGAATAGAGGATCTTATCACTTTAGATCATACTGGAACTATAAGCCGAAAAAGCAAGATAGTAAAAATATTACAGATGAGTTTTTGGATATAATTAGCACTTTAAATGACTTTAAAAAGGAAGGATTAATTAGAGCAATTGGTGTTTCTAATGAAACTTGTTGGGGTGTCATGAAGCTTAATGAAATAATTAAGGAGATAGAAAACCTATGTATTGCATCAATACAAAATGAATATAGCTTAATGTGTAGGTTATTTGATAATGATTTTAATGAGCTATCAATCAATGAAAATATTCCACTATTAGCATATTCGCCATTAGCTAGAGGTCTACTTACAGGTAAATATATAGGCAATAAAATTCCAGATGGTTCCAGGCTCTCTAGAGATGATAAAATCAGAAAAATTGTTAACGAAAACTCTGATCTTGCAGTTAAGTCTTATTATAGTTTAGCAGGTAAATATAATATAGACCCTGTACATATGTCTTTAGCTTTTTGTCATGAAAGGCCATTTATGGGATCAGTTATTTTTGGGGCCACAGATATTACCCAGCTTAGAAAAATTTTAGCAGGTATCAATTTGAAATTGGACCCAGAAATTAATGATGAAATACAAATGTTATACAAAAAGTTTCCTTTAACTTTTTAGAGTTTTAAAGGGTTTATTCCTCTTTGGAAAACAAGTTTTGCAAATATAGCATTTTGTACCATCACAGCCTCTAGCTGTGCAATACTCTCTACCGTAAAAAATAATTTGTAAATGAAGTTTATTCCATTTTTCTTCAGGAAATAATTTTTTTAAATCTTTTTCAGTTTGTTTCACATTTTTTCCTGAAGTTAATTTCCACCTTTGTGCTAACCTGTGAATATGAGTATCAACTGGAAACGCAGCAATGCCATAACCTTGAGAAATTACTACGCTTGCAGTTTTATGACCTACTCCAGGTAAACTTTCTAACTCTTGTAAAGTTTTTGGTACTTTTCCATCATATTTTTCTTTGAGTATTTTAGATAAATTATAAACTGCTTTTGATTTTTGTGGGGCTAATCCACAAGGGCGAATTATTTTATAAATTTCATCAATACTTAGCTTACACATTTTTTTAGGGGAATTTGCTTTTTTAAAAAGCTGTGGTGTAATTTTATTAACTCTTTCATCAGTACACTGAGCACTCAATAGAACTGCAATTAATAATTCATAGAGATTAGCATGATTAAGAGGAACCGGTGTTTCAGGGTAAAGTTTTTCAAGTTTTGCTATTATAAAAGCAACTCTTTCATTTTTTTTCATAAAATATCAACCATTAAAAAAAATAATACGTATAAAATTTATGCTACTTATTATATACAGTATATTAATAGGCTATATGTTTTTTTTTACTTTATGTATAGCCCCAATCATAAATGTTAGTCTAGATAGAGAAAATGCCTCCAAATTATTGAGAAAAGTTTTTCCTAAAAACTTTTTATTTGGCTTAGTACTTTCTATTTTAGCTATTTTAGTTTCTTTTTTATTAGAGCAAAATAATAGTTTGATTATTGCAATTTTTTTAACGTTTTTATTTTTGTTAAATTTATATTATGTTATGCCAAAAATAAATGCTATTTCTGATAAAGACAAAAAAAGTAAACAATACTCTAAGAGCTTTAAGAAACTTCACTTTTTATCTGTAGTTTTATATTTGCTTAAAATGTTAGCTTCAATAATAGGAATTATTTTAATTTATAATTAAATTAATGATTATGTTCATTATGTCCTATAACTACCTTAAACTTAATAGGTATTACTAATCCCTTATCGAATATTAGGTTGGCTTCTAACATATCATTATCTTCAAGTTTTTTATTAAAATTAAAAAACATGAAATGATAAGATTTAGGTTTAAATTCTAATGTTTCTCGAGATTTAATTAATATATCAGTGTTTATTGGGCGCATTTTGTATACATCATTTTCCAAAATAACTTCGTGTATTTCTTGAGTTTTTGCAATATTAGCCTCAATATTAGAGAGTTTAATTTCTTTATTAGATTTATTAATTATTTTCATATAACCAGCACCAACTTTAGAGTTTGCTTTAACAACTTTTATAATAGGATGATCTACATTTATATTATTTTTGCTGTAATCGTGAGCGATAGAAACACGGTTTAAAATAAAAAATAAATATATAAAAAGTATTAATTTTTTCATATTATAAGTATAAATGTTTATAAAAAAATTTAATACTTTTATTTTAATAATTTTAACTTTATTTACCAAAAAACTTTATGCAGAAAAAATGTTGATTGATAATTTTAATAATGACAATCAAGAAAATTGGGAGTTTATTTCAGATAAAGTTATGGGAGGAGTTTCATTTGGAAGTTACGAAATTCTTAATGAAGGAAATTTATCTTTTTTAAAATTAACCGGATTTGTAAGTTTAGAAAATAATGGAGGTTTTATACAGGTTAGAAAAAAAATTAAAAGTCTTAAAAATATGAAATTTAAAGGTATTAAAATCAATTCTAGAGGAAATGATAAAGAATATTTCATTCATATTAGAACAAAGTTTACATTATTGCCCTGGCAGTATTATCAAGGCAAGTTTTTTGTAAATAGTGAATGGCAAGAAATAAAAATTAATTTATCAGAGTTTAAACGTTCAGGAGTATTACTTCCTCAATATATAAAACCTCAACATATTTTATCAGTTGCTTTAGTAGCTTTTGGAAAAAATCACAGAGTTAATCTTGAGGTAGGAGAAATAGCTTTTTACTAGATTTGATAATGAAAAAAACAGATTACAAATTTATATATACTTTCAGAGTTAGGTATGCTGAAGTTGATGCTCAAGGTATTGTATTTAATGCTCATTATTTAACTTATTTTGATTGTTTAATAACAGAGTATTACAGAAAATTAAAATATAATTATGCGTTAGAAGTTAAAAAGCATCAAAAAGATTTTCATGTTATTAAAACAACTTTAGAATATAAAAAACCACTACTATTCGACCAATTAATTGACGCAGGAATTAGAACCTCAAAAATAGGCAACTCTAGTATAACCTTTAATATCGGTTTATTTGAGTGTAATAAAAAAAAATTATTAACTCTTGGAACTATTGTACAAGTTTATGCAGATCAAAAAAATATGAAATCTACAAAATTACCAGAAAATTTTATTAAAAAAATTAAAAGGTTTGAAAATATTTAAAATTCAATAATAATAATATTTTTTTTTAAAATATAAAATAACTTATGTTACGTAATATCGCTATCATAGCACATGTTGACCATGGCAAAACTACTTTAATTGATTCTTTAATGAAACAAACTGGTATTTTTAGAAAAAATCAAGTTGTTTCGGAAAGATTGATGGATAGTGGAGATTTAGAAAAAGAGAGAGGAATAACTATTTTAGCCAAACCTACCTCTATAATATGGAAAAGTACTAGGGTTAATATCATTGATACTCCAGGACACTCAGACTTTGGAGGGGAAGTAGAAAGAGTATTAGGTATGACTGATGGAGTGGTTTTGTTAGTTGATGCTGCTGAAGGACCTATGCCTCAAACAAAATTTGTACTTGGTAAAGCTCTCGCTAAAGGGTTGATGCCAATTGTTGTTGTTAATAAAATTGACAGATCCGATAGTAGAAGTGAAGAAGTGGTGAATGAGGTTTTTGATCTTTTTGTGGACTTAGATGCCAATGAAAAACAATTAGATTTTCCTGTACTTTATTCCTCAGGAAGAGATGGATGGTGTGTTGATGATTTAAAAAAACCTAGAAAAGACCTTTCGCCTTTATTAAATTTAATTCTTTCTCATATAGAAGAGCCAAAGTTAAATGACAGTATGCCTTTTGCAATGTTAGCAACGTTGCTTTCTTCAGATCCCTATTTAGGTAGATGTTTAATTGGAAGAGTAGAACAAGGTAATATAAGTGTTAATGCTAATGTAAAAACGATAGATTTAAATGGTAAAGAAATAGAAAAAGGAAGATTGACAAAATTATTTATATATGAAGGAACAGAAAAAGTGCCCGTTGATAAAGTGCATGCAGGTGATATAATATGTATTGCTGGATTAAGCAAAAGCTCTGTTGCAGATACTATTTGCGATGATATTATTAACAGTCCTATTAATGCTACAGCAATAGATCCTCCCACAATGGCAGTAACTATTACTGTTAATAGTTCCCCATTCGCTGGTACCGAGGGTAAATTAGTAACCTCAACGAAAATTAGAGAGAGACTTTTAGCTGAAGCTGAGTCAAATGTAGCTATTACTTTTAATGAAAATATAAATAAAGATGCATTTGAAATAGGAGGAAGAGGAGAATTACAAATTGGCATTCTAATAGAGACAATGAGAAGAGAAGGCTTTGAGCTGAGTGTGTCTAGTCCAAGAGTGCTTTTAAAAAAAAATGGTCAAGGGCAAGTACTTGAGCCATTTGAGGAAGTTATCATTGACGTTGATGAACAATATACAAGCACTACTATTGATTCAATTAATAAGAGAAAAGGCGAAATGATAGAGATGAAGCCTATGGGTAAGTCAAAAACTAGATTAATATTTAAAGTACCATCCAGAGGGTTAATAGGATACCATGGTCAATTTTTAACTGAAACAAGAGGTACGGGGGTTTTAAACAGAATCTTTCATTCCTACGATGTATTTAAAGGCATAATTAAGAGTCGAAGAAACGGTGTTTTAATCGCAACTGAACAAGGTAATGCAATTGCATATGCTTTATTTAATATACAAGAGAGAGGAAAACTTTTTATTAACCCTCAAGTAAAAGTATACCAGGGAATGATAATAGGAGAAAATAGCAGAGAAAACGACCTTGAGGTAAATGTTTTAAAAGGTAAAAAGTTAACTAATGTTAGAGCCTCAGGTTCAGATGAAGCAGTAAAGCTTACTCCTCCAATTAAAATGTCGTTAGAAGACATGATGTCTTTTATCAAGGATGATGAGTTACTGGAGGTTACTCCACAAAGTTTGAGGCTCAGAAAAAAATTTTTAGATTCTGTAGAAAGAAAAAGAAATTCTAAACTTTAGTTTTACTCATTTTTAAAATAAAAGAATAATCAAATGCCATTTCTTCAATCCCTGAGTCTCTTCCAGATTTACCACCATGTCCACCTTTCATCTCTGTTTTAAGTAGTAATAAGTTTTTATCTTTTTTATACTGTCTTAATTTTGCTACATATTTAGTGGGCTCATCAAAAAGTACCCTGTTATCAAAAAGACTAGTAGTAACTAAAATATTAGGATATTTCTGTTTTTTAATATTATTATAAGGAGCATAAGATTTAATATAATCAAAGTGTTTTTTATATTTTTTTGCATTCCCAAACTCTTTAAACTCTCCAACTGTTAAAGGAAGAGAGTGGTCTAAATTAGTTGTAAGACTGTCTACAAACGGCACGGCCATTACTACTGAGGAGAAAAGTCTAGGGTACATGTTTAATACCGCTCCCATCAATAAACCTCCTGCACTTCCTCCCATACCAATAATTAATCCCTCTGAAGTATATCGTTTGTTAATAAGCTCCTTACCACATTGAATATAATCTTCAAATGTATTTTTTTTCTTGAGCATTTTTCCATTTTTCCACCATTGCATTCCACATTCCATGCCCCCTCTAATATGGGCGTTAGCCCAAATAATTCCCCTATCAATTAAACTATATTTTGCAGAAGAAAAACCATTGCCTAAAGGATAACCATAAGATCCATAACCATACAACAATAATTTAGCCTTACCATTTATTTTAGTTTTTTTATGTCTTATAATAGTAATAGGGATTTTTACTCCATCTTTTGAAACCCCATATACTCTTTCAGTAATATAATTATTTTCATTAAAACCAGAAGGAATATGTTGGCGTTTAGCTGTTTTCTTTTTTTTATTTTTAATATTGTATAAATATGTTCTATGAGGTGACTTAGGAGATGAGTAGCCTATATAAATAAAATCAGTATCTTTATCTTTTCGGTAAGTGGATAATGAAATACTTTTTATATCATCTTCAAAAAAATTTATTTCTTCTATATGATTATTTATTAAATTTTTAATATATATCTTTTGGTTAGCATTTTTTGTTTCTATCCATAAAAACCAATTCTTTAAAATTAAGTAACCACCTATTATTGTATTTTTTTTAGGCTTAACATACAGTGTTGCTTTTTTTATATTTCTATGCGAATAGCGTTCAATTTTAAAATCGGAAGCACCATCATTAGTATGATTATATATATACCCATCCCATGAATTTAAAGAGTATGTTATATTCTCTTTATAATCTTTAAACAATTTTAATTTTAAATTTTTTAAGTTTGCATCTAGTAAAAAACATTTATTAGTAGAATGATCTCCTGATGAGATGATGAAAAAATTTTCATCAGAAGTAGAGTAAATACTTACAGAAAATCTTTCTATTGTTTCCTTATAAATTAATTTATCTAATTTTTGACTTGTACCTATTTTATGCAATAAAATTGACTTAGATCTATGAAGTGAATCTAATTTAACATAAAGAATATATTTATCATCATTAGAAAATAATATGCTTCCGTTTGTTTCCTTGATAACATCTTTTAGTTTTTTCTTATTAGCAATCTTTCTGATATGAATATCATAATACTCAGATCCCTTTAAGTCTAAGGAGTATGCAAGAAGTTTATCATTGTTACTTACAGACAAATCACCCACACCAAAGTATGAAGGTTTTAGCTTTTTATATTCATTATCACCATTCCAGATTTCTTCAATTTTTCCTGTTTTTAAATGTTTTCTTAGCTTTATGGAGTAGTTGCCCTTTACGGTTGTCTTTGACCAGTATGAATATCTTTTATCAATGTAAGGAAGAGTTTTATCTGCAAGTTTGATTCTTCCTTTAATTTCTTTAAACAATAGCTTTTGTATTTTTTTTGTGTTTGCAAGTGCATTATTTGTATACTTGTTTTCTTCTATTAAATATTTCTTCACATCTTTATTAAGCAGACTTGCATCTGAAAGAACATCTAAGATATTATCTTGGTGAACCCAGCTATAATAATCAATTAATTTACTGCCGTGAATAATTTTAACTGATCTTTTTTTTTTTAGTATTGGTGGTTGCATTTAATATATCTTTCTAATTAATATGAACTTATAAAAAAAAACTTCGTATAAAATTAAATATGGATAACACTAAACTATTTATAATTTTAGGCAACCAACTTTTTAACCCACATCTATACTTTAAACAGATCAATCAATACGATTTTTTTTTGTGTGAGGATTATGGCTTATGTAGTTATGTAAAGCATCATAAGTTGAAATTACTACATGTTCTTTCTTCTATGCGTTTATATAAAGATGAGCTCAAATCATTAGGGCTTAAAGTGCACTATAATTCTATAGAAGATGAAAATTTTTATGAAGATTATTTGGAAAAATTGAAAAAAACACTTTCTAAAAATAAATATAAAAAGTTATTTTTTTTTGAGATTGAAGACAAATTTTTTGAAAAAAAGCTTTTAACATTAAATAAAGATGTAGAAATAGAGGTTATAAAATCTCCAATGTTTCTTTTCGGTAGAGACGAGTTTAATGAAGTAATAAAAAAAAATAAAAAACCTATGATGGCTAACTTTTATAAATATAGTAGAAAGAAACTAGATATACTCATGGATGAAGGTAAACCATTAGGCGGCAAATGGAGTTTCGATGAAGAAAATAGAAAAAAACTTCCAAAGGGTGTAAAAGTTCCTAAAACAAACTTAGATAATAATAACAAATATACAAATAAACTTTCATTGCTTATTAATAAGATATTTAAAAACAATGTAGGTTCTACTGAACATAATTGGTTGCCGGCAGATAGAAAAACAGCTTTAAAATTCTTAGATAATTTTTTATTAACAAAGTTTTCTTTATTCGGAGATTATGAGGATGCACTTAGCTCTGAGCATGATATCTTATTTCATAGCGCTTTAAGTCCTATTTTAAATTTAGGTTTAATAACTCCAGCAGAACTTTTAAACAAAGTGAAAAAGTATCAAAATAAAATAAAAATCAATTCATATGAGGGTTTTATAAGACAAGTTATTGGATGGAGAGAATTTATTAGAGGAGTATATCAGAAGCATGAAAGTGATTTCACTAATACTAACTATTTCCATAATAACAGGAGAATGAAACAAAGTTGGTATGAGGGTAAAACAGGGATTTTCCCATTAGATGATGCAATTACTAAAGCTA
Source organism: Rhodospirillaceae bacterium (assembly GCA_902547175.1). The sequence goes on from CACCMS010000018.1 coordinate 9,645, forward strand.
GAAAACTTGGTTGGAACCACCATATTGAAAGGCTAATGGTAATAGCAAACATAATGAATATAGCTCGTATAAATCCAAAAGAGGTATATAAATGGTTTATGGAATTTTATGTAGACTCTTATGACTGGGTTATGGTTCCTAATGTATTTGGAATGGGTCTCTATAGTGACGGTGGAATTTTTTCAACAAAACCATATATTTGTGCTTCTAGCTATATATTGAAGATGTCAGATTATAAAAAGGGTGAGTGGACAGATATTGTAGATGGTTTATATTGGAAATTTATTGATGAAAATAGGGAAAAGCTAAAGGTAAACCCTAGAATAGGTATTATGACTAAGATGATTGATACAATGGATAAGAATAGAAAAAATAAAATTTATTCAGCAGCAAATAAATTTATAGAAGAACATACTATTTAAAATGCTATGAAAAATAAACTTCCTGAAAAAATATGTAAAGTATGTTTAAGACCTTTTAAATGGAGAAAAAAGTGGAGACTAAATTGGGAGAATGTAGTTTACTGTTCTAAGAAGTGTCAATCTAATAAAAAAGCTAGCTAATAATGCAGAGTTCATCTACTAAAAAAATTAAATCCGTAATAATATTTTTTTTTTTATGTATATTAGTTACATCTTTATATTTAATTTATATAAATCTTGATTTTTTTTCTATAGCTAATGTATCAAATTTTTACTCAGAAATTAGTTATAAAGTTTCCGAGAACTATTTAGCTTATTATCTATTTTTTTTTGTAATATATTTTTTGGTTGCAGTCTTTGCTTTACCAATCGCCGCAATTTTGTGTTTAATTATAGGAGCCTTGTTTGGGTTGGTGCAAGGAATTATTTTAGCATCATTTGCTTCTTCTCTAGGAGCTTTAGTTTGTTTTTTAATATCTAGGTATTTGTTTAAAAACTTTATAGAAAGGAAATTTGATAAAGCATTAAAAATTATTAATGCCGGTATTGCAAAAGATGGAATCTATTATTTATTTTTTGTTAGAATGACCCCTATATTTCCTTTTTTTTTAATAAATCTATTATTTTCTGTTACTAAAATTAAGGCTTTACAATTTTACATAGTTTCTCAAATTGGAATGTCATTAGGAACTTTATTATTTATAAATGCTGGAACACAACTAGCAAAAATAAATTCTATAGAGGATATATTAAATAAATATGTTATCATATCGTTAGTTTTAATTGCTTTAATTCCTATAGTGCTAAAAAAAATATTTGTTTATTATAAGTCTTAAAATATGAGTATATCAAAAAAAATATTTATAAAAAATAAGAAAATTATTAATGCATGGATTCATATTGATTCTATTTCATCAGCTAAAGTTATTGCTAAGGCTGGGTTTGACGCAGTTACAATAGATTTACAACATGGAATGTTTAGCTTTGAAAAATGTAGAGATATTATTCAAGCTATAGAAAAATACGAAGTCTTTCCAATTGCTAGAGTCCCCTCTAATGATATAGGTATCATTAATAAAGTTTTAGACGCTGGAGCATACGGAGTTATTTGCCCTTTAATCAACAATAAAACAGATGTAGAAAAGTTTACTGATGCTTGTTTTTATCCCCCAAAAGGAAATAGAAGTTTTGGTCCTACGCTTGTAAGTATAGACAAAGAAAATTATTTCGACAAAAGTAATAAAGACGTTTTATCAATCTCTATGGTAGAGACTAGAGAATCAGTAAATAACCTACACGACATTCTTGAAAATAAGAGTTTAGATATGATTTACGTAGGACCATATGATTTATCTATTAGTTATGGTTTTAAACCAGATAAAGTTTTTGTTGAAAAAAAAATGTTAAATATTTATGAAGAAGTTTTAAAAATTGCTAAAAAATTTGGTAAAAAAACAGCAATTCATTGTTCAGGCCCAGATACTGGGCGTTTTTTTCTTAAAATGGGTTTTGATATGGTTACTGTATCTACAGATTTAAATTTATTAAAAAAAGTCATAGATGTAGAACTAAAAAAAATAAAGTAAATTATAAATATTTCTTATACTTATTATAGAAAATTCTTATAAATATCAATTGACATAGATAAACTTACTCATATATAAATAAGTACTTTAAAAATAAACCAGTTTAAATTATGGGAGATAATATGAAAAAAATAATTACTATACTTACCAGTTTATTTTTCGCTTTGAGTATAGTCTTTAGTCTTCAAGCTAAAGATGATCAAGAAGTGATTGATAAACTAAGTAGTTTTAAGGCATCTGGTGCTGACTACAGTTGGGATAGAGTGCCTCAAGACACTAAATATGCAGATAATATTAAAAAAAATATTATATCAAAGCTAAAGCTACCAGCTAATTTTAAAGTTGAGCTTTTTGCTGTAGTTCCAGATGCTAGAAATATGGCTATCAGCAGAAACAAAGGAGCTGTTTGGATTGGAACTAGAAAAGATAGAGTATGGCAAGCTACTGATAGAGATATGGACAATGTTGCAGATACAGTAGAGAGATTTGCTCCAAACATTAAGTTTGATATACCTAATGGTCCTTGCTACAGTGCTGATGGACACCTATACATTGCTGAAAGAAATAGAGTTTTATGGTTCCCAGCGGCTGAGTATTTTATGGAAAGTCCAGATACAGTTGCTATTCCAATCATTAATCAAGGTGAACTAATACCTGAAGCTGAAGAGTCATATAATCATACTGGAAGAGTTTGCGCAATTGGTCCAGACAACAAGTTATATGTTAGCATGGGGCAACCTTTCAATGTATCACCCCCAGATAAACAGGAGTTATATAATGAAGTTGGTATTGGCGGCATGATTAGCTTTAACAGATTTCCAGGTGAGCTTGATAGGAAGACTGTTGCAACTGGAATCAGAAACTCAGGGGGGCATGCTTTTAATCCTAAGGACGGTACGCTCTGGTTTACTGATAACCAAGTAGACGGTATGGGAGATGAAACTCCTCCAGGAGAACTTAATAAGATGCCAAAAATGGGTATGTGGTACGGACATCCATATTATGGTGGTGGAAATGTAAGAACAGATGACTATAAAAACGATAAAATACCGCAGGATTTAGCATCAAGATATGTTAAGCCTCAGGTAGAGATGAAAGCACACGCTGCAGACTTAGGCATGATGTTCTACAACGCTGATATGTTCCCTAAAAAATATGATAATGCTATCTTTAGTGCTCAGCATGGTTCATGGAATGCTGTAGTACCAAGAGGAGCACAAGTTATGGTTACATATTTAGACGACAAGGGTAATGCTAAAAAGACTGAACCATTTATGACTGGATGTATGACTGAGCGAGGAACCTACATTTGTAGACCTGTTGATGTTCAGCAGTATATTGATGGATCACTTTTAGTATCTGATGATAAAGCTGGTGCCGTATATAGAATAACTTACGCAGCAGCAGAATAGGTTATTTAATCTATTATAAAGTGAGCTAATTAAATTAGCTCACTTTTCTTTTAAAATGACAAACTACAAATTATTAATTCTTTTAAGCTTCTTTTTGTTTTCTAAGCAACTCATAGCTGATGAAAATCTAGATAAAGGTAAAGTTATAGCTGAAAATATATGTTCAGTTTGTCATGGAGTTAATGGTCAAGCAAATACAGGTGGAAACTCAGTTTTAGTCCCTCATTTGACTGCTCAAAATGAATTCTATTTAATAGAAAAATTAAAAGCCTATAAAAGTAAAAAGTTAGAGCATCATCAAATGTCTTTAATAGCTGACATGCTTTCTATTGATGATATTAAAAATGTATCGAAGTGGTATTCAAGTATTAAAATAGAGATAAAAGATATAGAAGAGTAATAATATGAATGAATTACTATATCAAGTAAGGTTAGATTTAACAGAAGATATTGCTCAAGAAGTCAGAAATAAAAATTACCATAAGTTAAATAAAAATATTGTTGCAATTCTACTTAAAGTTGATGCAGAGTTAATTTGCCAATTTGATGCTTTTAATAATTTTCTAATAGAATGTGAAGAAGAAAATAATACTAATAATGCTCTTTACAAATGGACGAAGGATACTATAGAAAATAGTGAAAAAAAAAAAAAATATTTGAAATCTTTTACAATATATGTTGGTGGAGCACAATTATATAAAAAAAAAACTGCTGATTATTTAGAAAGTGAAATTAAAAGACTTAATGAAAAAAAAATTTTGAAGATTAATAAATACAATTCTGACCCTAAAAATAACCCTCAGCCACCTAAAAAATATTTTTAATTATTTTTTGTTTTATGAAAATAATCCCTAAAAAAATTTACTTTTTCCATTCTAGCTAAAATGTAATCACTATTTGTATTCGCTTTTTTTTGTTTTGTATGAGAATTTATTTTATCTTTAACTAAAGATAGCGACTCTCTTTTTATTTGACTACTTCTATTTTCTTCACGGTATTCTTTATTTTCAGTAACCTGAATAAAGTTAAAATTCTTATGATCTTTAAGAGATGCTAAAGTATTAAAGACCTTCTTAGAATATTTTTTTCTTTTTGACTTTCTATATGAATGATAATAACCAACAGCATGTTCCCAGGTTCCAAATTTAGCATAAAGAGATTTTAACATAGTTGCTGCCCATTCAACATTTTTATCCGGATCAAAAGCTTCATAAAAATTTTTGAATGCATTTGGGTGATACATATAATTAACTTGCATACATCCTAGATCTATATTTTTTTTCCCTTTTTTTGTATATTCTTTTACATAATTTACAGCTGTAACTTTGCTATCAAAAAACCTGCCTTTACCTTTTTTATTTATAGTCCAAGGCCAAGATATAAATTCTCCATTTTTAATTCTTCTTCCTGATTCAGTTAAAGACATAGATAGCAATAGATTCTTTGGTATACCATAAATTTCTTCATACTTTTTTGTAGCTATTATGCAATCATATTTATTTGCTAACAGCACTTCTGCCAACAGATAAAAAAGAGAAAATAAGGTTGATGTTTTCATTGATTCCTATTTGCAATCCCTATGCCACAAGTAAGTTTGACTAAAACAATATTTATAATTAATATATAGTTATGTTAGGGTTAATGTCAGATCAGCAATTATTAATCTCTTCTCTTATAGAACATAGTGGAAAATATCATGGGCAGACAGAAATTGTTGATTGTGATACTGAAAATAATATACATAAAACTAATTATTTGGATACTTTAATAAGAGTAAAAAAGTTAGCAAATAGTTTAAAAAATCTAAACGTTAATTTAGGTGATACAATAGGAACCCTAGCATGGAGTAACCTTAGACACTTTGAACTTTATTATGGAGTATCAGGTATTGGTGCAATTTGTCATACAATAAATCCTAGGCTTTTCAAAGAACAAATTATTTATATAATTAAAGATGCAAAGAATAAATTATTGTTCGTAGATTTAGATTTTTTTGACCTAGTAGTTGAGATCTGTAATCAAATTAATACCGTTGAATATATCATAATATTAGGACAAAAAAAGGACATACCTAATACAAAAAATTTAAGTAAGAAAGTAATTGCATATGAAGATTTAATTGAAAATGTTAGTGCTTTGAAAGAATGGCCAATATTTTCAGAGAAAACAGCTTCCTCTTTGTGTTATACATCTGGTACAACAGGAAATCCTAAAGGCGTTTTATATTCTCATAGATCTACTTTGATCCATACTATAGCTGCTGCAAACCCTGACGCATTTAACTTATCAAGTTTAGACGTTATAATGCCTATTGCTCCAATGTTTCATGCAAATGCTTGGGGTATTCCTTATGTTGCTACTATGATAGGAGCAAAATTAGTTCTTCCAGGAAGACACTTAGATGGTAAAAGTATTTATAATTTAATGGAAAGGGAGAAGGTAACGTTTACTGCTGCTGTTCCTACAATTTGGCTAATGCTATTTCAATTTCTAGAAAAAGAAAAAAAGAAGTTAAATCATTTGAAAAGCTGCGCTATTGGCGGGTCTGCGTGTCCAAAAGTAATGATAGAAAATTTTGCTGAAAAACATGATGTTAATGTAATACATGCATGGGGGATGACTGAAACTTCCCCTTTAGGTACTGTTAATAGACCACTTAATAAGCATCAAGAATTTACAAAAGAGCAAAAGTATGAACTAGCTACTAAACAAGGAAGACCAGTCTATGGGGTTGATATTAACATTAAAGATGATGAAGGTAATGATTTACCAAGAGATGGAAAAACTGCAGGTAATTTATGGGTAAAAGGACCATGGATATGTAAAGGTTATATGAATATACTTGAAAGTGATATTCACGAAGATGATGGATGGTTTTTGACAGGAGATGTGGCTAATATAGATGAAGATGGATATATGCAAATTACTGATAGAGTTAAAGATGTTATTAAATCTGGGGGTGAATGGATTAGTACTATTGAAATTGAAAATATTACAATTGCTCACCCTAAAGTAAAGGAAGCAGCTGTTATAGGAGTTAAACATAAAAAATGGGATGAAAGACCATTACTTTTAGTTGTAAAGAGTGAAGATGTCTCTAAAGAGGAAATTTATGAATTTTTAGTTGATAAGATAGCAAAATGGTGGATGCCAGATGATATATTATTTTTAAATGAATTACCTTATACAGCAACTGGAAAAATTAGAAAAGTTGATTTAAAAACTAACTATATCAATTATTTGATAAATCAATCATCTTTATAAAGCAGTTCATGAAAGTTTGCCACTAAGTCTTGAGCTTTTTTTGATATCATATCTACTTCAACTATCTTATCTTGTATTACTTTTCTATTATGTGTAATACGAGAATTATTTCTAAATATATTTACTATGTTTTCCTTTTGCATATTAAAAAGAGAATTTATTTCTTCGTCACTAAATGAAAATTCATTTTTTGCTGGCTTATTTTTCTTTTGTTCTTTCAATGAGTTTTCTAAAAATTCTACTAATTCTTCATTAACCTTTTTTGAGTCTTCTACTGCTTCCATCATTATTTCATTAGAGGAAATAATTTTTTCAGTAACCTGCGCTGTTTTTTTATTAATTTCTATTCTTTTTTTTAAATATTCAAAAACATCTTTTTTATTTTGAGATTCTACTATGAATTTTCTAGCTCTTTCTAGTTGCAATAATAATAATTCTCTAGTTACGTCATAAGATTCTCTATAGGCATTGTGAAGATTATCATGGTTTATACTTACTAATGCTCTATTTTTTTTTATAAGTATAGTGTTTTCTCTAACTATATCTTCTAATTCATCAAACTTACTAAACATTTTTTTACTTCTCATAATTTCTATTTAATATTCTTATCTAATTTTTGTTTTATGGTGTCAATCTTATTTTTAATTTCTTCTTTATTTTCAATACTATTTTGATACATAAGGCTATATTTTTCGATTTCTTCCTAATAATACATTATTTTTAGAATAAAACTCTACTATTCCTGAAATAATTAAAAAAGCGCATTTTGATTCATCACCAACATTATAAATAATTGAGTTAGGTTCCCAAACTTTTTTATTACTATTATTCATATTTATTTATTATAATATAATTATAGTAAAAAAGAGAGAAGTAATAGTGTCTGGAAAAGAATTTTTAGAATCAGTAGATCAGGTATTTGATAATGCAGCTAAAGTATTGAAATTATCTCCTTCATTGTCTAATCAAATAAAATCTCCAAATGCTACTTATAAGGTAAATTTTGGGGTAAGAATTAATAATCAAATTAAAACATTTACTGGTTATAGGTGTGTCCATTCTGATCATCTTGAACCTGTAAAAGGCGGTATAAGGTTTTCTCTTCAAGCAGATCAATCAGAAGTTGAAGCACTTGCTGCATTAATGACTTATAAGTGTGCATTAGTGGATATACCTTTTGGTGGGTCAAAAGGTGCCTTAATAATAGAGCCAAATGCATATAATAAGTTTGATTTAGAAAGAATAACTAGAAGATTCGCACAAGAACTTATAAAAAGAGATATGATAAATCCCTCACAAAATGTACCTGCTCCTGATATGGGAACAGGAGAAAGAGAAATGGCTTGGATTGCTGACGAATATAGAAGACTAAATCCAGTTGATATAAATGCTTTTGCTTGCGTAACAGGTAAACCAATTAATAAGCATGG
>CACCMS010000019.1 GCA_902547175.1 Rhodospirillaceae bacterium
CATCACCTTTTTCACAAATTTTAGAAATTTCTTCAGCTATAATTTTAGTTTTATTTTCTTTCTGAATATTGAAACTATTAATTAACATTCTTTAAAAAAAGTTTAATACCTATATTTCTCATTTTTAAAAGGACCTTTTTTATTTACTCCTATATATTCTGCTTGAGCGTTAGAAAGTTTTGTTAATTTTGCACCTACTTTATTCAAGTGAAGCATTGCTACTTTTTCATCTAAGTGTTTAGGTAAAGTATAAACTTCATTAGAGTAGTGATTATGATTTTTATGAAGTTCTATTTGGGCTAATACTTGATTAGTAAATGAAGCACTCATTACAAATGAAGGATGCCCAGTTGCACACCCTAAGTTAACTAATCTTCCTTTAGCTAAAACAATAATTTTTTTTCCATCAGGAAAAGTAACTTGATCTACTTGTGGTTTGATTTCCTCCCATTGCATATTATTCAGATGATTAATTTGAATTTCCGAATCAAAGTGTCCTATATTGCATACTATAGCTTGATCTTTCATTTTCCTCATATGTTCAAGTGTAATAACGTCTATATTTCCTGTTGCAGTAACAAATATATCAGGTACATTTGCAACTTCATCAATATTTACAACATCATAACCTTCCATAGAGGCTTGTAATGCACAAATAGGATCAACTTCACTTATCATAACTCTAGCGCCAGCACTTCTCAGACTGGCTGCGGAACCTTTTCCAACATCACCATACCCGGCAACTAGAGCAACTTTACCAGACAACATAACATCAGTTGCTCTTCTAATTGAATCTACTAAGCTTTCTCTGCAACCATATAAGTTATCAAACTTTGATTTTGTAACGGAGTCATTGACGTTGATAGCTGGTACTTTTAAGGTATTACTTTCCTGCATTTCATATAATCTATGGACTCCTGTAGTTGTTTCTTCACTAATCCCTTTTATATTATCAAGCATATGGGAAAACTTTTCATGCATTAATTTTGTAAGATCTCCACCATCATCTAGAATAAGATTAGGTTGCCATCCTTCGGCAACAATTGTTTTTTCTATACACCACCAGAACTCCTCTTCTGTTTCTTCTTTCCAAGCAAAAACAGGAATATTTTTTTTAGCAATGGCGGCGGCTGCATGATCTTGAGTAGAAAAAATATTACAAGAGGACCATCTTACTTTCGCACCGAGCAATATAAGTGTTTCAATTAAGACTGCTGTCTGTATTGTCATATGCAGGCATCCTATTATATTAGCTCCTTGTAAAGGGTTGGTATCTTTATACTCTTCTCTCAAAGACATGAGCCCTGGCATTTCTTTTTCAGCTAATGTAATTTCTTTTCTTCCCCATTCTGCTAAACTTAAGTCTGCTACTTTAAAGTCATTTTTAGTCATACTGTATCCTTATTAATTTATAATGATGTTAATAGTAAAAGAGCTAACACGTCTTCTGGCTTCTTTACGCCTTTGATTTCTTTTCTAATATTGGCTCCTTGTAATATTCTAGTTAGTTTTGCTAAAATTTGTAATTTGTGAGAGGTGTTAAAATTGTTAGGAGTTAAAAGTGTGAAAATAATATCTGTAGATTTATTATTATTAAATAATATGGGTTTTTCTAATCTAAAAAAAATTAAGCAATTTTTTTTAAGTTTTGTAAAAAAACTATTTATTAAAAGAATACCATTATCAAAGTGAATTAAATTATTCTTTTCATTTTTTTTTGAAGTATGATGTAGTTCTTTACTTTGTATTCCATACTCTTGTTCACTAATTTTATTTATTTCTAAAAATACATCATTAAAAGAGGAAAATTTTTTATCTAAAAATGATTTTTTTGTTGTGAAAAAATTTATATCAGAATTTGATTTACTCAAAACTATATTACTTATATTTTTTTTTAAAAGAGTAGTATTCATTTTTTAAAACTTAAATTCTGCACCTAAATACACTTGTCTAACATTTCTGTCTTGTGCAATTTCTTTAGGTGTCCCTGATTTTATAATCTCCCCATTGTGAATAATGTAGGCTCTTTCAACTATATTAAGTGTGTCTCTTACATTATGATCAGTTACTAAAACACCAACATTTTTTTCCTTAACTTGACTTACAAGCTCACTAACTTCAGAAATTGAAATAGGATCTATTCCTGCTAAAGGTTCATCTAATAAAAGAAAAGATGGTTGGCTAGCTAGAGCTCTCGCAATTTCTACTCTTCTTCTCTCTCCCCCAGACAGGGTAATTGCTGAGGCCTTTCTTAAATGACTTATAGAAAACTCTGCTAAAAGGTCATCTAGCATTAATTCAATTTTTTCACTTTCTTTTTCAACTATTTGCAAAACTGATTTTATATTTTGTTCAACAGTCATTCCTCGAAATATAGAGGATTCCTGTGGTAAATAACCTAAACCATTTTTTGATCTCATATAAACTGGTAGATATGTGATATCATTGCCATTTAAATGTATTGTACCGTAATCTGGTGATAATAAACCCATAATAATATAAAAACATGTAGTTTTGCCAGCACCATTAGGTCCAAGAAGTCCTACTATTTCTCCTTTATTAACTTTAAGAGTAATATCTCTAAGAATTCTTCTATTTTTAATAATCTTACCTAGTTTCTTAAGGTATAAACCGTTATTAGATACAACAATTTTAGGTCTGTTTTTTGTATTAGTTTTTATCATAATCATTCAGTACTGTACTTCATTCTAACTTTTTGATTTGTACTAGAAGCTTCCATTTTGCTTAAACCTGTAAGAAAATCAATAATTAATTTTTCTCCTTTAATTATATTATCATCTCTTTTTAGTGCGACATTGCCTGTAATTATGACTTTTTCCTGATTAATGTAATAAGTTGCTTTATCACCAGTAGCTATTTGTTTATCTTTTAAAAACACTACTTTTCCGATAGCCTTTAATTCTTTAATTTGTTGATTATTATCTTCATTTAATACAGCAATTATTTTTTTTGCTTTTATAGTAGTTTGACCTTGAATGGCTTTAGCATTACCTGTGGCAATTGCTTGCCCAAGCTGCTTGTTCCACTCCATACTATCGGCTAGTATTTCTATCGGCTTTCTATCCTCAGGGTGAGCATTTAGGTATATTAAAAAAAATAATAATACTATGCTAATTTTTTTCATATTTAGTTTAAAATTAATTTTGGTTTATTGTAAAATTTTATCATATGGTCACTTGTATTAAAAGAAAATGAACTTGCTTCTATAATGCCCCATTTCCCAAACATCTTTACTCCACTATTACTAAAACCAGTACCATTAGCAACGTTGTAATTAAGACCAGAGCTTTCTAATTTTGTCCCATCATCATAAAATATAAAAACTTTTTCTGTAGCTTTTATAGTTTTCTCAAAAACATTAAAAATTGCGTGATTTGTATTAATTGACATCCAATTATTACTATTTATCGTCATATCAGCTTCTACAGAGTTTAGGTGTAATAAATTCTCGTCTAAACTATTCTTAAATGAAGATTTTGCAGTTATTACATAAGGTTTATTGTTTCTATCATTCCCTATTAGTTTAGCATTCTCTAAAGTAAGAGTATTTCTATTTAAATTATTTTTATTATTATTTTTACTTAACACCATTTTATTTTCATCTTCAATTGAAAATATAAAAGTTATAAATATTGTACAGAAGAATAAAAACATAAGAGCAAACTTTAAATATTTTAGACTAATTTTAGTTTCATTTTTTTCAGATCGCGGTAAATAATTTTTTAAAAACATTAGTTTTTTACTCTTAAACAATCATGAAGGTGAATTATTCCGCAAGGTTTTTTGTTTTTTAAATCTTTCATAATAAACAAAGAAGTTATTTTATAATCATTAATAATCTTTAAAGCATCTGATACAAAAGTATTTTCTGTTATTACCTTTGGGTTTTTACTCATCACATCTTTTGCCTTTTTCTGTAGCATATTACCTTTCATATGTCTTCTTAGATCACCATCTGTAATTATACCAACTAAAGATTTCGATAGGTCTAATACTCCAATACATCCAAAGTTTTTATTTGTAATTTTAACTATTACATCTTTCATATTAGTATTTACAGATGTTAAAGGTATATCGCTTTTACGGTGCATTATGTCTTTAACCTTAATAAATTTTACTCCTATATTACCTCCAGGATGAAATTCTCCGAACATTTCTGATGAATTTATTAGTTCTTTTTATCATACCATGTCTTTTACCAGCTTGATTCATCTTAACTTTACCTGTTGCAGTAAATGAAAATCTTTTTTTTGCTCCACTTTTATTTTTAATTTTTGGCATACAATTCTCGTAAATGATCAATATATTGAATTTATAAATCAAATCAAGTTATATTTAATGATATATACTATTTTTTAGTTTTATCTTCTGGAGCTAAAATCATTACAGCTTGTCTTCCTTCTAGCTTAGGTTCTAACTCAACTTTAGCTATAGAAACTGTTTCTTCCTTAATTTTTTTTAGAACATTTATTCCTAAATCTCTATGAGCCATTTCCCTTCCTCTATATCTAAGCGTAATTTTTACCTTATCTCCTGAAGACAAAAACTTAATAACATTTTTAGTTTTTATATTAAAATCATTAGTATCTATATTAGGTCTATATTTAACCTCTTTTATATCTATTACTTTTTGCTTTTTTCTCGCTTTAGCCGCTTTTTTTTGAGCCTCAAATTTAAATTTACCATGATCTAATATCTTGCATACCGGTGGCTTAGCATGTGGTGAAACTTCTACTAAATCTAAGCCCGCGCTTTCAGCGATCTCAAGGGCCTTGTGAAGTTTAACTACTCCTAACATTTTTCCGTTATTATCAATTAGTCTTACTGGATCAATATAAATTTCTTTATTAACGCGTGGACCCGCGTTTGACGAATAATTTTCTCTTGCTATAACATTACCTCCTAACTTATTTATATTAATTTATAACTAAATTATTTAAAGTTTACTATAATTTTTTTTTATTTATCAAATTTTTAATTTTTTGAGGCATTATATCTTTAATATTTTTTTCTTTAACTATTATAACATTCTTACCTATTGGGGCACATAATTTTGGGTCAGAAGCTTCTCCAAATAAAACTACTTTAGGTATTTTATCATTACTGCAAGCTACTAATAAGTGCATTGGTCCGGTGTCATTTCCTAAAATAAACTTTGCTCGTGAGGATAAATACGCTAAATCTGAATAATTAGTTTTGCCTATTAAATTAACAACAGAATTATATTTTTTTTTATTCTTAAAGATATCCCTTTCATCATGACCACCAACTAATACAGATATTATATTTTTCTTTTCTAAAAATTTAATTATTTCTAAAAAATTTTCAAAATCCCACCTTTTATTTTCCCGATGCCTAGAACCTCCAGGAACCAAAATTGCGTAAGGTCTTTTAATAGTAAATTTACTAATTTTAGATTTAAAATAATTCCAATCTGGATTGCATGTCTTACTTATACCAGCTACTCTTAGCTGGTCTTTTTGCCTCTCTAGGGTATGTAATTTTTTTCTATTTGGATTTAAATGAGCGTGACTACAATTTTTAGCAATTCCATTCCAATTAAAATCCTTAAATAAAGAAAATATTGAGAAATATAAGTTAGTTCTCTTTGATGTTTGTAGGTCAAAAACCCATTCAAAGTCAGAATTATAAAACCATTTAAAAATTTTTATATATTTTAAAAAATAATAAAATTTTGGTCTATTATCTATTTTAATATTTTTAATAAATGGTAAACACTGAAATAGCTCTTTATATTTAGTTTCAGTTAATACAAAAATTTCATAATCCTTAAAATGTTGCCATATAGCAAATACAGAATACATTGAAAGTACCACATCTCCTAAGGCTCCATGTTTAATTATTAATATTTTTTTCACGAAAATTCTTTATTAGTTTAATATATAAATTTAAAGTTTTTTTACACATATACTTCGTTAAATACTTTTTATTTACATTACTAATACTTTTTTTTGATAATATCTTCCTCTTATAGCCACTCAATTGTAAGTCTTTTTCTATATTATTAGCCAAATCATTAATGTCTGCAACTTTACATAATGTTCCATTTCCATTGTCATTAATCAATTCTACTGACCCTCCATGATTAAACGCTATTACAGGCTTTCCCATTGCTTGAGCCTCCAATACTGTTCTACCAAAAGCTTCAGGTTTTGTAGAACATGACAATACAGTATCAGATAACTTTAGATATGAAGGTAAGTCCCTAGTGTGATTTATAAAAATAACTTTATTAGCTATATTTAAAGCAGAAGCTAAATTAAATAACTCATTTCTATATTTAACTCTGCCTTGTAAGTCTCCAATAAACACTAACTTGAAGTTTTTAACTTTTAATCTGGATATGGCTTTTAAAGCCAATTTATGGCCTTTCCAATTAGTCAATCTACCAGGTAATAAAATAATTTTATCATTGCCTTCTATACTAATATCTTTTGCCGCATTTATTAACCTTGCTGAGCTAACTTGTTTAGGAGAAAAAATATTTGTGTTAACACCTCTAGGAATTACGTGTACATTTTTTGTAATACCATATTCGTCGTGAATATGTTGTTTAATAAATTTAGAAATAGCTATGATAGCATGCCCTTTTAGCATAATACTATTATATTTTTTTTTGAAAAAATTTTCTGTTCCATAAGTGCCATGAAATGTAGTTACAAATGGAAGGTTTAATTCTTTAGCTGCCAGATATGCTGACCATGCAGGAGCTCTAGACCTAGCATGAATTAAATGAATATTGTATTTAATTGCTAAATCAATTAATTTTTTCTTATTATTAAGAATAGTAAATATATTTTTACTATGCACTGGTAGCTTTTCAGATATGCTATTATTTCTAAGTATCTCATTTTCTTTATATCCACCCGATGATACTACCAAACTTTTAAAATTAGAATCAACTAACTCTTTTGCCACCTCTACAGCACCCGATACTAAACCTCCAGAGTTCAAATGAGGTAATACTTGCATTACAGCTTTTTGTTTAGTATTTATTTTCATAATTTAAATCATTTAATAATATGAACAATCAAGGGAAAAAAAGCTATAAAATAGTTACCATTAATGGTATTAAAATTTCTTATCTGTATCGTCCAAGATTAATAAAAGGCCCCAAAGTATCAATTATATTTTTATCAGGATATAAGTCTGATATGTTAGGAACTAAAGCGATTTTTTTAGACACACTTAGTAACAAAATAGGTTATGAATACTTAAGATTTGATTATTCCGGCCACGGTTTATCTGAAGGAAAAATTGAGAAGCAACTTTTGAGTGACTGGGTAAATGAATCATATTTTCTAATAAAAAAAAAACTAAAACATCCGTTAATAATTGTGGGTTCATCATTAGGTGGCTGGATAGCCTTTATTTTGCTGAAAAAATTTCAAAAAAAAGTTTTAGGTGTTATTGGAATTGCAGCTGCTCCTGACTTCACCAATGATGTTATTAATAACCTTTCTTCTTCCCAAAAAAAAAGATATATGGATAAAGGCTATGTATCAATTAAAAATGATTACGGAGGAAAGCCTTATAAATTTACGAGAAATTTTATTGAAGATTCTAAAAAAAATTTTGTATTATTAAAAAATTTAGAAATAAATACTAAAGTAATACTTCTTTATGGACTTAAGGATAGAGCTGTTAAATTAGAAACTCAAATTAGACTACTGAAACTTCTAAAAGTAAAAGATGCTAAACTAACTATTTTAAATAATAGTGATCACAGAATGTCATCAAGTTTAGATTTAAATTTATTAGAAAAAACTATCAAAAATATTATTAAAGGTGCTCTTTAAGATTTTTAATGCCACTCTTATAGTTAGGGAAAATAAAGCTATATTCAAAATACTTTTTAACTTTAGAGTTAGAAACCCTCTTATTATTAAGCCAAAAATTTTTTGCTCTATCTGAGAGGGTTGCTTTATATTCTTCAAATTGAATTCTTGTAAAATTTTTAATATTTTTAATTTTAATGACTTCTAATAAAAATAGCTCCCTACTACAAGGAAAATCATCTGCTAAATTCCAAATTTCATTATTTAAATTTTCTAATATTATTTTTGTAATCAGTCTGGCGGCATCTAAAACGTGTATTCTAGAAAAGTAGTGGTTTTTTTTTGTTATTACCTCCATTTTTTTTCTATTAAATTTGGTAATTCTTCGTGGTCCATAAATTCCTGATATTCTAACTATATTTAGATTTAAATTATTTTTTTTACAAAATGTTTTCCAAAGTTTTTCTGACTTTACTCTAACTTTATCAAAATTTGATTTTGCATTCAGTACAGAGTTTTCATTAACCAAAGCCCCATTATGATTGCCATAAACACCTGTTGAAGATATGTATATTATAGATTTAATATTAGAAGCTAAAATTTGATCAGAATATTTTTTAAATATAGAACAACCCTTATCATCTGGTGGAGCTGTAATTAGTAAATGAGTTGAATAAGCTAAAACTTCTTTTATTTCATTTCTACTAACAAAAGTAATATTTCTAAATTTATTGTTGTTTATATTTTTGGAAGTCACTCCTATTCCTTTGATGCCAAGTGAACAAATCTTTTTAAAAACGAATTGAGTCAAATAGCCATATCCTAAAGCACAAACTATCAATTGCATTCACCATTTAACCATTCTTGTCTAACATTGTATGACTCTTCTGTACCTAGCCTTTTCTTTTTTTCTAACAAAAATTTTGATTTGCTAAGGCAAAATAATGCCCAAACGGCCATAGCTCTGATAAATTCATTTCTACTATCTAATTTTTTTAAAACATCATCAATTAAACTTAAATCCTTAGAGTTAGCAGCTGCTATTAAAACATTTCTCATAAATCGATCAAATCCTAGCCTTCTTATTGGTGTGCCTATAAAATAAATTTTAAAATCATTTTCACTAAAGCTCAAAAGAAATTTTAAATTAGGCATATGTAACTTTTCTATATAGCTAAATTTAATATCATTGTATTTTTTTGCAAACTTATTCCAAGGACATACAGCAAGACAGTCATCACATCCAAATATCCTATTTCCTATCTTTATTCTAAAATCTTTTTCTATGTGAGTTTTATGTTCTATAGTCAAATAAGATATACACTTTCTTGCATCAAGTGAGTAAGGCTTTATAATAGCTTGTGTGGGGCATACAGCAATACACTTGCTACACGTACCACAATTATTTTTTATTTCTTTTTTTTTTCTAAGATAAATATTTGTTAATATTACACCTAAAAAAAGCCAAGATCCATACTTTCTCGATACTAAGTTTGTATGCTTGCCCTGCCAACCTAGCCCAGCAGCACTTGCTAAAGGCTTTTCCATCAAAGGTGCTGTATCAACAAAAACCTTGACTTTAGAAGGTTCTATTTTTTGTATGTGTCTTGCTAGTGCTTTAAGCTTTGATTTTATTACTTTATGGTAGTCTTTTCTTCTAGAATAAATTGAGATATAACCTCTTTTAACTTTCTTAAGATCATTTAATGGATTAAATTCAGGACCATAATTAATGCCTAAAACTATTGCACTTTTCGCTTCATTCCAAATATTTCTAGGATCACTTCGTATTTCTATTTTCTCTTTCAACCAATGCATATCACCATGGTAATTATTTTTTATAAACTCTTTTATCTTGGAAGAATTAAACTCAAAGTTTTCTAAGTCAGTGATACCAAATTCATTAAAACCAAGTTCTGCTGACTTTGTCTTTATCTCTTCAAGAAAAAGCTTTTGATACATCAAAAATCTAGATTCTTATAATGTTTCGAAGCAGGAATAGTAAATAATTTTTCCTGTAAAATATCTCTAAAGGAGGGTCTGCTTTTGATCCTTGCATACCATTTTTTAGTTAAATTGATTTTTTCCCACTCAACTTCCCCTAAATAATCTAAAGTTGATAAATAAGCTGCGCAAATTATGTCTGCGATTGAAAAGAATTCACCAGCAATAAATGTTCTATTTTTTAAAAGCCATTCTAAATAGTTCTGATGATTCTTTAAATTTAATCTACCTGCTTTCAAAAATTCACTTGAAGGATTGCCGAGCCCTTTTAAACTTTTAAAAACTCTTTCTTCAACTATATTTTCATAAACTTCTTTATTAAATTTATTATCAAACCACTTACATATTCTCCTAACTTCTAATCTACTTAATGAGCATTTGCCAACTAAATTTTTATGGTCTTCTTTATCTTCTAAAAAATATGCCAAAGAGAAGTATCCTATAATTTTATTATTTTTATTATCAATAATAACTGGTAATTCTCCCTCTGGATTGATCTTTAAAAACCCTATTCTTCTCTGCCATACTGGTTCATTTATAGAATGAAATTTTATACTTTTTTCATTTAATATTATTTTTGCGGCTCTGCTTGGAGCACACATAGGCATATAATAAAGCTCAAACATGTAAAATTAAGTCGATATTTTCATAAACTAATATATCATCGTTTAAATAAAAAAAATATGGAAAATATTCAAATTTTTATATACTCAATAATTCAAGGCATAACAGAATTTCTTCCAGTTTCTAGTTCTGCCCACTTATACCTTATACAATATATATATAACTGGGAAGATAATGCACTATTATTTGCAATAGGAGCTCATTTAGGAACTTTTTTTGCTGTAATAGTATTTAATAGAAAATTATTTCTTAATTTTAAAGCAAATCATTTGCTACCACTTTCCCTAACTGCCAGTATCCCAGTAATATTTATTGGAGGATTGATCGGACTATTTGGATTTAATAGTTTTAGTTCTAATCTCTATATAATTGCTTTTGCATGTATAATAGGTGGAGTTTTATTGGAACTATCAGATAATAAAAAAAAAAATAAAAATAAAATTATTCTCAGAGATAGTATAATTGTAGGTGTATTTCAAGTATTAGCTTTAATTCCTGGCATGAGTCGTTCAGGAACAGTTATAACTGCTATGCGCTTTTTAGGCATTAATAGAAAATTAAGTATTACTTTTTCTCTTTTAACTGGTATTCCTGTATTATTTGCGGCATGTATTTTTGGTATTTATAAAATTGCAAACTTATCTAATTTAAATTTTATAAAACTTTTCTTCATAGTTGTAATTTCATTTTTTTCAGCAATAATAACCATACATTTTTTTTACAAATGGATAGAAAAGTTTTCTTTTAGAGTATTCAGCATTTATAGAGTGCTTCTCGGGGTCTTAATTTTATTATATTTAATTTAATGCCCCCCATTCTTTTTGTAGAATTTTAGTTGCTTTTTTGCAGCTATGAAAAAAGAATTACACTCATATTTTAAAAGTTTTTTATAAGAGTTTTTATTATTAACAATATTATCAGTTTTTAACATTTCTACCTGATCTCTAGTGATTAACTTAAGTGGCATTCTCTCTAGGAAAAATGCAAGTTTGCTAGCTAAATTAAAGGGTAAATTTATAAAGTATCTCTTTAACTTTAATTCGTTTAATAAAAAAATTAATATTTCTTTAAAACTAAGAATATTTGGTCCGCCTGCCTCTATAATTTGACCATCCTTAAATTTCTTATTTATGCTACCAATTATAATTTGAACTAAATCTGATACTAGTATTGGTTGAAATTTAGTTTTCCCTCCACCAATCAAAGGTAAAAATGGAGAGAACTTTGCATAATTTGCAAAAAAGTTTAAAAAGTTATCTTCATATCCAAAAACTATAGAAGGCCTTATTATTATTGAATTTTTAACCTTTTTTATATTCTGCTCTGCTTTAAATTTGGTAATGGCGTATTTAGATGTTTTATTTTTATTAACTCCTAAAGCAGAAATATGAATTAGTTTTTGAGTATTATGTTTTTTACAAGATTTCATTATGCTTTCAGAGCCTTGAATATGGGCTGAGTTAAAACTATTCTTCTTTTTATCTTCTAAAACACCAACTAAATTTATTACGCAAAATGATCCTTTTATTACTGCATCTAATTTTTTTTCATCACATATATTGCAACTTATAAGAGAATATTGGCCTAATTTAGCAGATGGGTAAAAGTTTTTTTTAGCAGCAGGCTTTCTAGATATTATTTTAACATAATATCCTAATTCTAATAGTTTATCTATTAAGTAGTTACCTATAAAACCACTACCCCCTATAACACTGATTATTTTATTATCCATATTACAATATAGTATATTTTTAACTGTGATAATGTTAATATTATTATTTAACATAAAAATTTTAAAATCTATAATATATTTTAATATGAATTATCTGTATCAAGGAGATATTCCAAAAAATGTAAAATTTGCTAACAGTATAGCAATAGATACGGAAGCTATGGGACTAAAAAACTCAAGAGATAGATTATGCCTAGTACAAATTTCTTCAGGAGATAATACTTCCCACCTAATACAGGTTGGATCAGATTTTGGCTATTCTGCACCAAACTTAAAGTCTCTCTTAAAAGATAATTCTATCCAAAAGATTTTTCATTTTGCTAGATTTGATTTAGCAATTATAAAAAAATATTTAGGAGTATTACCTACTAATATTTATTGTACTAAAATTGCTTCTAAATTAGCTAGAACCTATACTGACAAACATGGATTAAGAGAGCTTTGTAAAGAGTTACTAAATGTAGAAATTTCTAAACAACAACAAAGTAGCTATTGGGGAGGAAATAAACTTTCAAAAAATCAAATAAAATATGCTTCTAATGATGTTTTGTATCTACATCAAATAAAAAAAGAATTGGATATAATATTAGAAAGAGAAAAAAGATCTCACCTTCTTACTCCAGTACTAAAGTTTTTACCTACTAGAGTAAAACTGGACCTTCAAGGTTGGGATAATTTAGATATATTTTCACACTCATAAAAATGTTTTTAAAAATTTCAAAAAATATCCTAGAGGAAGAAGCTAAGGCTCTGTTATTACTATCAAAGTCATTGGATACTAATTACAACAAAGTTCTTAGTTTAATTTCTAAAGCTAACGGAAATATTATTTTGTCTGGTGTTGGAAAATCTGGTCATATTGCTAGAAAAATTGCATCGACATTAACCTCTACTGGAACTCCTGCTTATTTTATCCATCCAACTGAAGCAAGTCACGGAGACTTAGGGGCAATCAGAAAAAAAGATATTTTATGTTTATTGTCAAAATCTGGTAAATCAAAAGAATTATTAGATTTGCTAAATTTTACTAACAAAAATAATATTAAATCAATACTTATCTCTAGTAATAAAAAAAGTAAACTAGCACAAATTAGTTCGCATAATTTAACAATTCCAAACATAAAGGAAGTGGGTAAGAATAATATTGCTCCAACAACTTCAACAACTATGATGCTAGCGCTGGGAGATGCCATTGCCTTATCAATATCAGAATACAAAAAATTTTCTAAAGAAATGTTCGGAGAATTTCATCCTGGAGGTAATATAGGAGTAAAATTTATTAAGGTTAAAGACATAATGCACCGTAAAAGCGATATACCTTTAACATCTGTAAATACTAATATGAAAGATGTAATAGTTAAAATTACAAATAAAAACTTTGGATGTATTGGAGTATTAGACCTATCGAAATCTTTAGTTGGTATAATTACAGATGGTGATCTAAGAAGACATATGAAAGGTAATATGCTACAGAAAAAGGCAAAAGATGTGATGAGTAAAAACCCAAAGGTAATAACAGAAAATACTTTTGTATCAGATGCTTTAAAGATTATTAATGATTATAAAATAACTTCTTTGTTTATTATGAAAGATTTAAAAAACAAAAAACCTTGCGGAATAATTCACCTTCATGATTGTTTAAGAGTAAAAAACTAATGTTTTTAAAAAATTATTTACCGCGATCTGAAAAAAATGAAACTAAAATTAGTCTAAAATATTTAAAGTTTGCTCTTATGTTTTTATTCTTCTGTACAATATTTATAACTTTTATATTTTCAATTGAAGATGAAAATAAAATGGTGTTAAGTAAAAATAATAATAAAAATAATTTAAATAGAAATACTCTTACTTTAGAGAATGCTAAACTAATAGGGAATGATAGAAACAATAAACCTTATGTAATAACTGCAAAATCTTCATTTAAGAATAGTTTAGACGAGAATTTATTACACCTAAACTCTGTAGAAGCTGATATGACGATAAATAGTAATAATTGGATGTCAATTAATACAAATCACGCAATTTTTAATGTTTTTGAGAAAACTATAAAAGCTACAGAAAAAGTTTTTATATTTTATGATGATGGGACAAAATTAGAAAGCTCTGGTCTTAATTACAACGTTGCTAATGGTACTGGTTTTAGTAATAGTGGAGTAAAGATGTTTGGGAAATGGGGCATTATAGAAGCAAGTTCATTTTCTTTTAATACAAGTGACCATATGATAAAATTTTACAATAAACCAAAATTAATTTTAAACTAAATATGAAAAAAATTAGCATAGTATTATTATTTTTTTTAATATACCTAAATGCTCACCCTGAGGATAGAAAGCCGATAGAAATACTAGCCGATAGTATGGAGTGGAACAAGCAGCTTGGGCAAGCAATTGCCACAGGTAATGCTAAAGCCATTCAAGGTCAAACTACTATAAAAGCAAAAAAAATAATTGCTGTATTAAATGAAGATAATAATCAACAAATTAAAGAATTAAAGGCTATCGGAAAAGTAGTGTTTTTAAAAGATAAACAAATAGCTACTGGTGATAAAGCAACTTATTACATTAATCAGGAAAAAGTCATAATTACAGGCAATGTCGCACTAAAAAGAGATGATAATATAATTAAAGGAGAAAAATTAATTATTGATTTTCTTACAGGTTTAAGCAAAATGGAAGCTTCTAGTACAAATCAAAAAGTTAGAATGAAGTACAGTACTGAATGATTATGATAAAAACTAATACAAAAAACAGACCTAAAATTGTTGTATCTAATAACGGTTTATACCTTAAGAAACTAGGTAAGATTATTAAAAATAGAAGAATTCTTAGAGATATTACTCTTAAAGTTAATAAAGGAGAAATAGTAGGACTTCTTGGACCTAATGGTGCTGGCAAAACTACATGTTTTTATATTATTATGGGTTTATTATCACCAGATTACGGTACAATACATTTAAATGGCAATGATATCACATATCTACCAGTTTATATGAGATCAAAAAATGGTTTAGGTTATTTACCACAGGAATCCTCTATATTTCGAGGAATGACTGTTGAACAAAATATAAAATCAGTTTTGCAAATAGTTGAAAAAGAAAGTGAAAAAATTGAATTAATGCTAGATGACCTTTTAGCAGAGTTTTCTATAAGTCATTTAAGAAAGGCCTCAGCAATTACCCTGTCTGGGGGAGAGAGAAGAAGAGTAGAAATTGCGAGAGCTCTAGCTAGCCAACCATCTTTTCTTTTATTAGATGAACCTTTAGCAGGAATAGATCCTATTTCAATTTCTGAAGTTAGTGAGCTTGTAAGTCAAGTTAAGGAAAAAAATGTTGGTGTTTTAGTAACTGATCATAATGTAAGAGACACACTTAATATAGTTGAAAGAGCCTACATTATTCACAATGGGGAGATTATAAAATCAGGGACACCTAAAGAAATTGCACAAGACAGAAATGTTAGACAAGTGTATTTAGGTGCAGAATTTAAGTTTTAAAAAATGAATACTACTCTTTTAAAAAAAAATATAAGTAATATAGTTTTGAGTAAATCAAATTCTGATATAAATTTTTTCACAACAAAAAAATCATTTTTAGATAAAAAATTTTCCTCTTTTAATGATGTATTTTTAGAAATAAATAAAATTAGTGAACAAGAGTATGGAATACAAAGTAAAGAACTACATCATACTTCAAAAAAAAATGAAAAGAATAATTTAATTCACTTTGATAATGGTATTCTTTTAATAAATAGTTTTTTTACAAAACTTAAAAAAAATTGCTTAATTTTTTTTAGATTAGAAAAACCCATATTATTTAATAATAATAAATCTACAGATATTATTTTCACACTTTTAACTCCTAACAATTTTAACACCTCTCACAAATTACAAATTTTAGCAAAACTAACTAGAATATTACAAGGAGCCAATATTAGAAAAGAAATCAAAGGCGTAAAGAAGCCAGAAGACGTGTTAGCTCTTTTACTATTAACATCATTATAAATTAATAAGGATACAGTATGACTAAAAATGACTTTAAAGTAGCAGACTTAAGTTTAGCAGAATGGGGAAGAAAAGAAATTACATTAGCTGAAAAAGAAATGCCAGGGCTCATGTCTTTGAGAGAAGAGTATAAAGATACCAACCCTTTACAAGGAGCTAATATAATAGGATGCCTGCATATGACAATACAGACAGCAGTCTTAATTGAAACACTTATATTGCTCGGTGCGAAAGTAAGATGGTCCTCTTGTAATATTTTTTCTACTCAAGATCATGCAGCCGCCGCCATTGCTAAAAAAAATATTCCTGTTTTTGCTTGGAAAGAAGAAACAGAAGAGGAGTTCTGGTGGTGTATAGAAAAAACAATTGTTGCCGAAGGATGGCAACCTAATCTTATTCTAGATGATGGTGGAGATCTTACAAAATTAATGCATGAAAAGTTTTCCCATATGCTTGATAATATAAAAGGGATTAGTGAAGAAACAACTACAGGAGTCCATAGATTATATGAAATGCAGGAAAGTAATACCTTAAAAGTACCAGCTATCAACGTCAATGACTCCGTTACAAAATCAAAGTTTGATAACTTATATGGTTGCAGAGAAAGCTTAGTAGATTCAATTAGAAGAGCAACTGATGTTATGTTGTCTGGTAAAGTTGCTCTAGTTGCCGGGTATGGTGATGTTGGAAAAGGTTCCGCAGCCAGTCTGAGAAGTGCTGGCGCTAGAGTTATGATAAGTGAAGTTGATCCTATTTGTGCATTACAAGCCTCTATGGAAGGTTATGATGTTGTAAATATTGATGAAGTTGCAAATGTACCTGATATATTTGTTACTGCAACAGGAAATATAGACGTTATTACACTTGAACATATGAGGAAAATGAAAGATCAAGCTATAGTATGCAATATAGGACACTTTGATTCGGAAATTCAAATTAATCATCTGAATAATATGCAATGGGAGGAAATCAAACCACAAGTAGATCAAGTTACTTTTCCTGATGGAAAAAAAATTATTGTTTTAGCTAAAGGAAGATTAGTTAACTTAGGGTGTGCAACTGGGCATCCTTCATTTGTAATGAGTGCTTCATTTACTAATCAAGTATTAGCCCAAATAGAACTTCATAAAAATCATAATCACTACTCTAATGAAGTTTATACTTTACCTAAACACTTAGATGAAAAAGTAGCAATGCTTCACTTGAATAAAGTAGGTGCAAAATTAACAAAACTTTCTAACGCTCAAGCAGAATATATAGGAGTAAATAAAAAAGGTCCTTTTAAAAATGAGAAATATAGGTATTAAACTTTTTTTAAAGAATGTTAATTAATAGTTTCAATATTCAGAAAGAAAATAAAACTAAAATTATAGCTGAAGAAATTTCTAAAATTTGTGAAAAAGGTGATG
>CACCMS010000020.1 GCA_902547175.1 Rhodospirillaceae bacterium
CTCTAGCGCTTGGTCCTGTTGCTGGATTAGGGGCAGCAAGACTTGTAAGCAGTCATTATTCTATAATGGTTAGAAAGGTTAGCCAAATCTTTGTTGCTGGTCCCCCCTTAGTAGAAAAGATAGGAGAAAAAGTTACAAAAGAAGAATTAGGCGGAAGTGAAATACATGGTAATAATGGAGTAATAGATGATGTTGCTGAAAATGAAGCAGAAGCAATGGAAATGGCAAAAACGTTTTTGTCATATATGCCAAGTTCGATCCATTATCTTCCTAAAAAAGAAATAACTGAAGACGACCCTTTAAGAAAAGATGCCTTTTTGCTCAGTATTATTCCTAAAAATAAAAGAGAAGGCTATGACATACTTCCTATTATAGAAAGTGTAGTAGATAAAAATTCTTTTTTTGAATTAGGTAAAAAATATGGATTATCTGTAGTTACTGGGTTTGCAAGACTAGATGGTTTTCCTATTATAGTTTTAGCTAATAATCCTCAAGTATATGGAGGTGGCTGGACAACTAATGCATGCAAAAAAATTATCAAAATCATGGACCTAGCACAAGTATTTCACTTTCCAGTATTAAACTTTATTGATAACCCTGGTTTTATAATCGGAAAGAATGCTGAAAGAGATGGAACAATAAAGTATGGAGCTAAAGCTTTAGCTGCAATATATCAATTTAAAAACCCTATGTGTTCAATTATATTAAGAAAAGTTTTTGGAGTTGCTGGGGCTGCACATACTAATCATATGAATTTTAAATTTAGGTTTGCTTGGCCTTCTGCTGATACAGGGTCATTACCATTTGAAGGCGGTATTGAGGCAGCTTATAAATCAGAAATTAGTCAATCAAAAGATCCTGAAAAATTTATTAAAGACAAGTACATCAAACTTAATTCATTAACTTCTCCATTCAGGACTGCAGAAAAATTTTTATTAGAAAATGTAATAGATCCTAGAGACACTAGAAAAGAAGCGTGTATATGGATAAAACTTGCTTACAAAAGACTTAAAACTGGATCAAGTTCATTTGGATATAGACCTTAGTTTTCAATTTTTTCTCTAACTTTAAATCCTAACTTTTTAATTAGATTTATAATTTTATTTGCATGTTTTTTATCTTGCGTCTCTAAAGTAATATTTAATCTTGCAGCTCTGACAGAGAGATCTAATGTAAACCTACTATGCTCGACTGCTAGTATATTTATTTTTTCAATTGAACATAATTTAGATATTTCATTAAGCTGACCTGGCTTATCCTCCATATCTATAGAGAGAGTTAAAACCTGTTTTTTTCTTGCCAATTCTCTCATTAATAATGATGAGAGAACTCTTGAATCTAAATTACCTCCGCAAGCAATAATTCCTATATCATCGCTTTTTTTTCTATCTATACTTTCTAATACAGCAGCTAAACCTAGAGCACCTGCTCCTTCTACTAAGGTTTTATCATTTAACAAAAACATTGAGATAGCTTGCTCAATAGAACTCTCTTTAACTAATATAGTCTCATCAACTAGTTCTTTGATAATTTTTAAATTTTTCTTCCCTATTTTATTAACTGCTACTCCCTCAGCTATAGTACTTTTTTCAAATGACTTTTTAGTTTTATAAAAACTGTTATATAAAGAAGGAAAGTTTTCAGTTTCCACTCCTATTATTTTTATATTTTTGTTTAAATTTTTAGCTACTATTGCGCAACCAGAAATTAATCCTCCTCCTCCAACTGGTATATATATTTTTTTTAGATTAGGATGCCTCTGTAAAAATTCTAACATTAATGTACCTTGTCCACATATCACATCATAATCATTAAATGGATGGATTTTTACGAAATTATATTTTTCTACTAACTTATCTACATGCTTTTCAGACTCTAAAACATTATTACCATGTATAATTACATTAGCTCCATAGTCTATATTTTTTCTTATCTTCTCAAAAGGAGTATTGTTTGGCATTACAATGGTAGCTTTAATACCTAAATATTTACAACCTAGTGAGAGACCCTGAGCATGATTCCCAGCTGACATAGCTATTACACCTTTTTTTTTTTGTATCTCAGTTAATGATAAAAGCTTATTTAGAGAACCTCTGAATTTAAAAGAGCCTGTGTGTTGTTTATTCTCATATTTAACAAAAATAGATCTTCCTGTTAATTCAGATAAGGCGTAAGATAAATCACTAGGTGTATTAATGATATGTTGATTAATTAATTTTTTTGCTTTAATTATTTTATTAAACATAAAAGTAAATGTTAGAAAAAAAAAATAATATACACCCTAGAATAAAATTTCTAAAGTACTTTCCTACTATTGCTAAAAATGTCAGTATTTCATCATCAGCAAAAATTATTGGCAACTCTAATATTAAAAAAAATACAAAAATTTCAGATAATGTAATAATAAGAGGAGATGGTGAAAAAATTGAAATTGGAGAAAATTGCCTATTAAAAAAAAGATCTACAGTTCATGTGGCTTCTGATTTATTAGGCACTAAAATTGGCAATAATTGTATAATTGAGCAATATTCAATTATACATGCATGCTTAATAGGTAATAATGTAAAAGTAGGAGAAAATTCTGTCGTGATGGATGGAAGTACTATTGGAGATTATTCTGTAATACTTCCAGACACCTTAATTCCTCCAGGTAAAAAGTTTGATAGATTTTCACTTATATCAGGATCACCAGCAAAACTAATAAGGAACATTGATACTAATTACTATAATAAATTCAACAATTTAAAAAGTAAATCTAATTTTAGATTTAAAGAATATTTAAAAAAAATAAACCTAAACTTTCAATCAATTAAATGTGATGCAGATAAAACATTTATTGCTTCGGATACATTAATAGGATGTAGTATTATTGCAAAACCTAATTCAAGTATATGGTTTTCAACAGTGCTTCACAGTCCAGATAATAAAGGCTCTGTCTATTTAGGCCTAGGCTCAAATATTCAAGATAACTCAATTTTTAATACAAAGGGAAAAGATATATATATTAGCGATAGAGTAACAATTGGACATAATGTAATAATTGATGGCAATTGCAGAATAAATAATAATGCAGTAATTGGAATGGGGTCTATATTAGAAGAAAATTGTATAATAGAAAAAAATGCCTTTGTAGGAGCTAAATCATATGTTAAAGCAAATACTGTTGTTCCTGAAGGTAAAATATTCGCAGGTAACCCTGCAAAATATTTTAGAGATGTTACTAAACAAGAAAAAGAATTTTTTAGTTTAGGACAAAAAATTTATGAAAAGCTTACACTAGAATACTTAAAAAACTGATATGATTAAAAATTATAATTATCTGTTGCCGTATTCCACCAAGGTTGATCAGAGAATGCTCTAAAATCTATTTCATGTGTCCAGGCTGATCTATGTTGTTTAGTTAAATATAAATAGCTCTCAGCTATTTTTTCTGGCAAGATAAGGCCATCTTTTTCTAATCCTACTTCTTTTCTTAATTTTTCGTAAGCTTCAGGACCAAGCATTTTGCCTAAGGTATCAGGCGCATCAACAGCACCATCAATAATAGCATGTACTATATGAATTCCTTTGAAAGAAAATTCATCATTTAAAGTTTGACATAACATTCTTCTAGCCCCCATTGCTGCAGCATGCGAATGTTGGCCCCTATTACCTCTTACAGAAGCAGTCGATGAGGTGGCTATAAAAGTCCCTCCTCCTCTTTTTACCATATAGGGAAATAAAGTTTTAGATAATCTAAAAATACCTACTGTACCCATTTTTAAACCTAAATCAAATTGTTTTAATGTTAAATCTTCTAATTTCTTATTCCCTATTTGTGCTCCTAGATTATAAACTACTACACTAATAGGACCTAAATCCTTCTCTATTTCATGAATTAAATCTTCAATAGTGTTATCTTTAATTGCATTCATAAGTTTACCAGATGCCTTTCCTCCAGAAGCATTGATTGTATCAATCAGCTTTTTTAAACCACTTTCATCAGACCTTCTGGTTAAATAAACATGGTAACCGTCATTAGCAAACACTTTAGCTACATTACCTCCTACTCCAGCACCTGCTCCTATTATAAGACAAATGTTTTGCATATATATGAAAATAACATAAAATAATATTTTTAACAGTATCCATTTTTATAAACTATGATTTCTAATTTACATAAAAAAGTAATCGATATAGTCGGTAAAAAAAATTTTTTAATAAATGAAAAGGAAAAAACACCTTATACATCTGGATGGAGAACGAAACCTGGAGAATGTGAGTTTGTAGTCTTACCTGACTCACTGTCAAATATGTGGGCTGTATTAAAAATCTGTGTTGAAAATAATAAATATATCTTAATGCAAGCTGCTAATACTAGTCTAACAGGTGGCAGTACTCCTAACGGAAAATATGATCAAGGTTTAGTGATCATAAATACTACAAAATTAAAGACTATTATTCCTATTAAAAATGGCGACCAAGTGCTAGCTTTTCCAGGGTCTACTTTGTACGACTTAGAAAAAAAAGTTAAACCCTATAATAGAGCTCCTCATTCAGAAATTGGTTCCTCCTGTATAGGTGCATCAGTGGTAGGAGGTGTTTGTAATAATTCTGGAGGAGCATTAATTAAAAGGGGCCCTGCTTACACAGAATTATCTCTATTTGCTTCTGTAAATAATAAAGGAAAACTAGAACTTCACAATAAATTAGGAATAGAACTTGGTAACTCTCCTGAAAATATTTTGAAAAACCTTGATAACGGAAACTTTAGTAAAGAAAATATAAAAAACTCTAACTTTAAAGCTTCTTCAACTGATTATAAAAGCATTATAAAAGATACTAATGCTAATACACCTGCAAGATATAATGCAGATAAGAGGAGGCTTTATGATGCCTCTGGATGTTCTGGTAAATTAGCAGTATTTGCTGTTAGACTTGATACCTTTGAAAAGGAAAATGAAGAAAAAACTATTTATTATAGCACGAATAATGGAGAAGATTTAACCAGACTAAGAAAAAAAATAATTAATGAAATAGAAGAACTTCCAATTTATGCAGAGTATATGCATAATGATGCCTATAGTATTTCGAAAAAATATGGTAAAGATGCTTTTTATCTGATTTATTATTTAGGAACCTCTTGTATGCCATTTTTTTATAAAACTAAATCCAAGTTAGAAAGCTTTTTTAAGAACTCTAAACTCTTCTCTAGCAAGACCTTAGATTTAATTTTAAATGCATTTGTTTCAATTTTACCAAACCAAATGCCAAAAGTTTTTGATGAACTAAATAAAAAATTTAAACATCATTTGATATTAAAATGTGATCAAAAAGATTTTGATGAAGTTTTAAAAGTTTCAAAAAATATTTTCAATGAAAATAATAAAAATAACTTATTAATATGTAGTACTAAACATAGTAAAAAATTAACGTTAAATAGATTTGTATTTGCTGGAGCCAGTGCAAGGTGTGCTAATATTTCAAGAAATGCAAATCCTGATTTGTTACCTTTTGATGTCGCTTTGAAAAGAAATGATGATAACTGGTTTCATGATATTGCAGTAGACGCAAAAAAGGACGTGCTTAAAACTTTGACAGTAGGACATTTTTTTTGTTTAGTATTTCATAGAGAGTATGTAATTAAAAAAGGCATAAATAATAATACAGTTAAAAAAAAAATTTTAAGATGGTTCGATGAAATAGGAGCAAAATATCCTGCTGAACACAATGTAGGGCATGTATATGAAGCTGATGATAACTTGAGAAAATTTTATAGAAAACTAGATCCTTGTAACATATTTAATCCAGGAATAGGAAAAACTAGTAAAACTATTAACAAACCAGATAGTAGAATAAAAGAAATTAATATAACTTGATTGATATGAAACATTTTTTTACACACTTTTTTATATTTTTATTTTCGGTTAAATTTATACTTGCTCAACAAGTAAGCTTAGTAGAAGTAGATAAAGTAAAATTAGAAAAACCAAATCAAGAAATACCAATTATAGGAAGTTTAAGATCTAAAAAAATAACTAATATTATGGCTCCAGTAGCAGGAAAAATTGATAATGTATATGTTGAAGAAGGAGATTTTGTAAAAAAAGGACAACTATTAGCAAAAATAGATAATAAAAATTATGAATACCTTCTTGATATTGCTATATCCAATGAAACAAAAGCATCATCTAATTATGAAATAGCAAAACTTGAAACTTTTAATAATAAGCTTGATCTTGACAGAATGTTAGCCTTAAAAAATAGCTCGGCTTTCAATCAGTCAAAGTATGATAAACTTAAAACTTTAAATGATATTCTAAAGTCTAGAGAACAAGTAGCATCTTCAGAACTAAATGTGAGCCAAAACCTCAAAAAAATTGCTACATTAAACTTAAATAAATCTAATACTAAAGCTTTATATGACGGTGTTATTGAGGAAAAGTACATTGAAATAGGGGAATTTGTGTCAGCAGGCAATAAAATGTTTCAATTAATTAGTAAAGATCAACTAGAAGTTGTTGCGGAAGTTCCCTCATTTAGAACTTTTAATTTATCTAGAGGTAAAAATATTAAATTTTTTACCACCGATGGTTTAGAACTAACTGGCATAGTTAGGGCTGTTGGAAAAAAGGAAAATGTAAAAACAAGAACAGTTAAGCTATTTTTAGATTTTGATAATAAAAAAAATAAATTAAATAGAAATCTAATTATAGATGAAAACGTTAATATTTTTATCCCTATATCATCTAACAAAAGTTTTTTAACTATACATAAAGATGCAATTTTAAAAAGAGAGGGATTGTCATTAGCGTATATTGTAAAAGAAGAAAAAGTTGAGATCAGACCGCTTAAACTAGGAGAAGCAGTAGGAAATAGGTTTATTGTTTTAAGTGGTATTAAAGAGAATGATATTACTGTGATAAAAGGTAACGAAAGATTAAGACCTGGGCAAAGTGTAAGTATTAAATGAATAGAGAAATTTAAGTGAATATAATTAAAGCATCTTTAGAAAGACCAATTGCTATAGTTTCTGTAATAATTATGACTATTATTTTAGGTATAGTAGCCCTTGATAGAATTCCTATCCAAATAGCTCCAGATGTAAATAAGCCTGTAATAAGTGTAACTACCTATTGGTTTGGTGCATCTCCATATGAAATGGAGAGAGAAATAGTAAACAGACAAGAAGAGTCATTGCAAGGTTTAGAAGGTGTAAAAAAAGTCACTGCTTCAACAAGAGAAGGTAGAGCAGTTATTGAATTAGAATTTGATTTAACAATGGATATGGACAGAGCCTTAATGTTAGTCTCTAATAGATTAAACCAAATAGACGACTATCCTGATGATGCTGGTGAACCAACTCTTGACACCTCAGGTTTAGATGATAATGCTATTGCCTGGTTTATTTTAACTAAAACACCAGGTAATGATACTAATATTGCAGCATATGGAGACATTGTTGAAGATATTATACAAGATAGGATTGAAAGAGTTCCTGGAGTAGCAAGAACCAATGCTTATGGAAGTAGTGAAACTGAGTTAAGGATTACTATTAATCCCGAAAAAATGGCTTATTATGGTTTAACAGTTCCTAAAATTATAAATATTATTAGACAAGCCAATAGTTCTATTTCAGCTGGCGATGTTAAAGAAGGAAAAAGAGAATATATAGTAAGAGCTGAAGGTGAAATTCAATCTGAAAAACAAGTTGAAGAAATTGTTTTAATTAGTGAGCAAGATTTAAATGGACGATTTGGAAGAGTTACTGTTAATGATATAGCAAATGTAGAATTTACTTATAAAGAACCTAGGGCCATCATTAGATATTTAGGAAACCAATCCATTGCAATTAATGCAATTAGACAAAGTGGCGCAAATGTAATAGATGTTATGAATGGTGTAAGAGAAACTTTAGATGACCTTAATAATAATGTTTTACCTGAATTAGGCTTAAAAATAGAACAAGTTTATGATGAAACTATATACATTGATTCCGCAGTAGATTTAGTTCAACAAAATATATGGATAGGCGGTATACTAGCCATAATTATTTTATTAATATTTCTAAGGTCATGGCAATCTACAATAGTGATAGCAGTATCTATTCCAATATCTGTTGTAGCTGCGTTTGTAGCCATGTCATTATTAGGTAAAACAATTAATGTAATATCATTAGCTGGTATTGCTTTTGCAGTTGGTATGGTAGTAGATGCAGCAATTGTTGTATTAGAAAATATTTTTAGATTGAAAGAAAAAGGTGAAAATATTAAATCTGCTGCTCTTAAAGGTACTAGTCAAGTTTGGCAAGCTGTAATGGTATCAGCTTTAACAACAGTTTTAGTATTTGTTCCTATTTTAATAATGCAATTAGAAGCAGGACAATTGTTACAAGATATTGCTGTTGCTATATCTGTAGCAGTGTTGATGAGTCTTATAGTATCAGTAACTATTTTACCAGCATTAACAAGCTGGATACTATCAAGAGATAGAAATGGAGAAAAATTCAAACTACCTATACTAGATAGTTTTGGTAAATATATTTCATCAAAAATAATTGATTATGTAAATTTTATATTAAAATCAAAAAAGTATTCTTTATATTTAGTAAGTTCTTTGGTTTTATTTGCATTAAGTATTTCATATTTACTATTGCCAAAACTAGAGTATTTACCTGAAGGTAATAGAAATCTAATATTTGGAGTTATGATGCCACCCCCTGGCTATAATTTAGACACACTTACTAATATTGCCGTATCGGTTGAGGATAAAGTAAAATCTTTATGGTCAATTGAAAGTGGAGAGGAGTCTGTAAAAGGACAACCTCCAAAAATTAAAAATTTCTTTTTCGTTGCCATTGCCGGAGGTAGAACATTATTTGGTGCTAGTGCTGTAGAAGAAACTAGAGTAAAAGAACTAATACCAGTTATGACAAAATCTCTTTATGGAGAACCTGCAACCTACGGTTTTTTTTCTCAACCAGGTTTATTTGTTAGAGGTTATGGAGGTGGAAGATCTATTGATTTAGATATTATAGGTCCAGATTTAAATACAATCACAGCTACAGCACAAAAAGCTGCAGGCTTAGTTATGAAAGAATTCCCTCGTTCAGCTGGAAATCAAATGAGACCTAAACCAGGATTAATTTTAGGAGCACCAGAAATTCAAATAGTTCCAAGTAGAATAAAGTTAGCTGATAATAATGTTACTGCATCCGAATTATCTGCAGGCATTGATGCTTTCAATTCAGGTATTAGAATTGATGAAATTACAGTTGAGTCAAAAAGGATGGACTTAACATTAATGGGTGAAGAAAACTCTATTAGTGAAACTCAAGGAATTGAAAATATTCCAATAGTTACAACTAGTGGGAAAATTATTCCTGTTTCCTCTTTATCTAATATTGTGTATACAACTGGGCCAACTCAAATAAGACATATAGAAGGAGAAAGAGCTGTAACACTCCAAATTAAACCTGCTGATAACATTGCTTTAGAAGAAGCAATAAAAGTTGTAGAAGAAAAAATAATTCTGCCTTTAAAAGATGCAGGCCTTCCGCCTGATATTAAACTTGATATATCTGGAACAGCTGATGAATTGACTACTACTTGGAAAGCAATGTCCATTAACTTATTAGTCTCAATAATAATTGTCTATTTATTAATGACTATATTATTTGAGAGCTTTAAATATCCTTTTATTATAATGTTATCTGTTCCACCTGCAGCTGCTGGAGGAGTGATTGGCTTATCATTATTAAACCTTACTACCTTTCAACCTTTAGATATGCTTACAATGTTGGGGTTTGTAATTTTAAGTGGTATTGTAGTCAATAATGCGATTTTACTAGTACATAGAACTTTACAAACTATAAAAAATAATAATTTAAGTGTTAATGATGCTATCTTAGATGCTACTAATAGCAGAATTAGACCAATATTTATGTCAACTTTAACAAGTGTTTTTGGTATGTTGCCTTTAGTTTTATTTCCAGGAGCAGGTTCTGAACTTTATAAAGGATTGGGATCAGTCATTCTTGGAGGTCTGAGTCTTTCTGCAGTATTAACTTTATTGATTGTGCCTCCTATGCTTAAATTATTTTTACAAGAAAAAGAATTAATTAAATAAATTTTGTATTTTTTTTAAAAATTTGTAAAATAAAAAAATTATGTTTAGGTATCATAATATTACCTATTTAATAACAGATATAACTTTAAAGTTATCTTTAGGTATTATATTTTTTAACTATGGCTACGGCAAGCTAATTAAATTACTGAACCAAGAAGCAGATGGCTTGATTGGAATGGTAGCAAGTATTCCTTTTTTTGGAATATTTCCTCTATTCTCTTCTTGGATACTTGCTCTAACTGAGACCTTTGCAATATTTGCTTTTATTTATGGGTACACTAATTTTTCATTATCTAATTTTATATCTAGATTTACTGGTTTTCTGTGCTTAATAATATCAATTATAATAGTATATCTTCATATTTTTGCATGGGGTGATAACTTGTTTTCTCATGGCCCTTTTGAAAGTTTAAATATTGAAGAAGGTAAAAAAGCGGTTTTTGGTCAGTTTTTATTTATTCCAATTTCAATATATATAATATTTAATAATAGATTAAATTTATCTGCTTTTAGTGAAACCAAGTAAGTTTATAAAATCTAAAAAAACCTTTCGCACCGATCAGTAATTGAAATATGTTGCGTTTAACTGTAGAATAAAAGTATGAAAGCCATAATTACTAATAAAATAAACAGAAGAAAACTAATAAAAATAATAGCTTTTTCAGCTATAGGATCAACTACTTACGGGATGTATAACCTATTAGGCAATAAAGAGTATATAAAATCGAAATGGACAGGGACTGTTTTAAATAATAATGTTAGTTTAGAAATTCATTCTAATGAGGGTAAAAATAATAGTTTGATTTATAGCCAAATAAATAGTTTTATAAATCAAGCAGATGATATATTTAATTTACAAAATCTAGATTCAGAAATTGTTAGGCTAAACAAAAATAAAAAATTACAAAATCCTTCACCATATTTAATAGAAGTTATCAAAAAATCTCAAATATTATCAAAACAAACAAGTGGAAATTTTGATATAACTGTACAACCACTTTGGAATTATTATTACAGTCACTTTATATTAAATGGAAGAAGTAATTTTCCCGATAATAAAGCCTTAAAGAATATAAAAAAATCTATAAACTGGCAAAATGTAGTAATTGAAAATAATACTATAATATTAAATAATAACGCATCCATTACGCTAAATGGGATTGCTCAAGGATGGATAACTGATAAGGTAGTTGAAATTATTAATAAAAATAATATTAAAAATACACTAGTAGATTTTGGTGAAACATTTGCTTCAGGTAGTTATGAAAGCACAAGACCATGGAATATTGAAATTCAAAGTTCAGAAGGTATTAGTACTGTTGTTAAATTAACAAATAAAGCTGTAGCTACTTCTAGTGCTAGTGGAACTATGTTTGAACCTACTAAAAAATATAATCATATTTTTAATCCAAAAACTGGACTAAGTACTAGTAACTTTGATACTGTGAGTATTGTTTCAAACAAAGCTTGGTTATCTGATTGCATAGCAACTAGTGCTTTGTTGATAAGTAGAAATAAACTAAAAGCTTTATGTGATAAATTAAATGCAAAAGCTTTTATTTCAGAAAAAAATAATTTTAAAGAACTAGTATAAATAACTATTAAGCATTTTTTCTTATAGCTACTAAAGGCGGGCATTTTGTATAATCATTATACATCACTTGACAATCTAAACAGCCTAAACATTCATTCATGTTAATTTTTCCTGAATTTAAAATAGCTCCAGTTGGACATATTTTGTTACAAGCTTTACACGGATTGCCACATTCTTGCCTTCTTTTTAAAAAATTCATTATCCTAACTTTTCCTAAAACCGCTAAGCCTGCTCCTAGTGGGCAAATATATCTGCAGTAAGCTCTTTCAATAAACAAATTAATTATTAACAAAAATAATGCCCACATTACTATATTTATTGGGGCTATAAATCTTAGTGTTATTGCTGTTTTAAAAGGTTCAATATTATAGAGATACTTAGTTAAATTAAACTCTAGGGTTGTACCTATGATAATAATTGCTAATAAAAAATATTTTAAATATCTAATATTTTTATCTAAATAGTTTGGTAAAGATATTTGACGTATTCCTATTTTCTTTGAAAGAATAGAAAATAATTCTTGTAAAGCGCCAAAAGGACACAACCATCCACAAAATAATGCTCTGCCCCATATAAAAAACGAGATTATAGTAAAAATACCTACTATTAATATTATTGGCTCCGCTAAGAAGGCAGAAAAGTTGTTATTAGAACTAACAATTATTTCAAAAAAATTTATTAAATGAATAATACTTAACTGACCACCAATTATCCAACCTAACCATACTAATATCCAAGTTAAAAAACAAACTCTAAAATATAAGAAAATTTTTCTATTTTTAGTTAATACATTATTGAAGATTAAAACTAAAGCTGCTATTGAAATTGTTATTATGAGTAAGAAAATATTCATAGTATTATTTGACCAAATACTATTGAAGCTATTATTAACTTTAGAAGAAACAAAATTATTTACATTAAAACTTTTCAAATAATATTTTTCAGGTAGTTGGTATAACAAGTTAAAAGTAACTTTTTCATTTTGGCTATTATTAAATTTATATATAAGCTCAATGGGTAATTGAGGATTAATTTTATATTTGGCACTTAAATATATTAGACCCTGTCCTTGAAT
The DNA here is from genome assembly GCA_902547175.1 of Rhodospirillaceae bacterium. The sequence goes on from CACCMS010000020.1 coordinate 12,777, forward strand.
ATTAGGAGCTCCTTTTGCATGATTAAAAGGTAACTCTTTAAATAAATCTTTAGTAATTATTATTTCTTTTTCATTTTGTTTTAATATTAAATTTTCCTTTTCTATAACTTTACTAATTCTATCTTCAAGGTTTCTCCATATATCGCCTGTAAATGCTATATAATATACTTGATCGTCAACATTACGACCTGCAGAAATATATTGATCAAACCATCTTCTACCTAAGATATTTGTTCCAATACCTGCAGGAGAAACATTTGCTATTAAATAATTAGTAAATAGATCATTGTCTTTTTTAAACTTTATGGATCTTGGTGCTTCTATATTAGAGTTTTTAAAAGTCTCATTCAATAAACCAATATCTATTTTATAGGTAGATAAACTTTTATCATCAATTAATGCACTCCATTTTTGGGGCTTATATTGCTCTAAATCTACAAAGTTTCCAATATCATTACTATCTAAAATAATTGATTTCTGCCTTGCAATTTTTCTAGCACCTCTCATTATTGCATCCATAAATAGTAAAGATGATGTTGTAGTTCTTGAAACACCATCAATTTGAGTTAGGTTGTCAACTTCTCCAGCAGTTTCTCTCATCGCTATATTATCACCTTCAATATCTGCCCCAGTTAATTCTAATGTAAGTGATATACCTGACTTAAGGTCTATATCTTTATATTGCTTTAGATAATCAATAAAATCTTGATCTGTTCTACCTAGAATAGCTATAGGTTCAACATGCTTTAAAAGCTTTACTCCTCTTAAAACTCCTTTAAAGTCAACACCTACAGCTAAATTAAATGGTCTCCTTGAATAACCCAAGCCCCTAGTTACATCAAAAGTTTCAAATAAAAAGCCTATTTCTTCATTTTTATTAAAAATAGGCATTGAAAGAGTATTTTCATCAACATCGCCAAACCTTGTAGCTTCAGGAAATATACTTTTTACTAAATCTAAATTTATATATTTTAAAATTACTAAATCTTTAATATCTACTTCTTTTGTAACTAAATCTTCTTCTCTTAATTTTTCTTTTTTATTAGATTTTTTTAAGAGTGTCGGCCCTTCATTACTCTGCACGGCTTTAATTGTAAAACAAATAAGTAATATTAAACCTATAAGAAATTTACTTAAATAAGGAATATTAGTTCTCAACATAAGAAAACTCCCGCCTAGCAGGCGGGAGATAAAATAATTTACTATTTAAATATAGTTAACTTTACTGGACCAAACTCATGATTTGGAGGTGGAAGTCTTCCAGGTAATTTACTTAAAGACACACCGTTCTCATCATATCCAACTTCATATTGAACAAAATTTAAACCTTGATATTTTTTTGGTAGGTTATCTTTAGTATCTTTGTATTGAACTTTCACTTTAAATCTAAGTTGGTTCATACTCTTAGGCTCATCGGTTTTTAAACAAGCTGGTCCTTTACCGTCCCATTTCTCTCCACCTTGAGTAACACACCATTCGGGCTGAGGACTGTAACTAGATGTCTTTTTAAGTTTAAAAATAACAGCTTCTCCGCCATGATTTTTACTTGATTCATCTATTTCTAATACTGCCCAATAATCCTTGTCTACCCAATTATCTTTGGTATCCTCAGGAATACCTCCTTGCAAATATAATATATAACTAGGATATAATCCCGCAAAATATAACATAGACTTTTCAGCTTTAATAACATGACCATCTGCAAAGGATTTTCCTAAGAAACTTAATAATAATAATGTAGTTAATATTAACTTATTCATCAAAATATCTCCTTAAAACTACTTTAAAAAAAAGCCCCGAATATACATATCCGAGGCTTTATAAATTAGCATATAATAGAAACTTTAATTAAGCCTTTCTAGTATATCCAAACCTTTTGTTTGAAGGTCCACCGCCTGCTTCACGGAATTTAGCAGCAAGACCTGCAATTTTATCTTCAGAGAAATTTGGTAAATCAGGCATATTAGTTGCCTCATTCATACTTAGACCATAAATTCTTGCTGAATTTAAACCAAAAATTGCTTGCTTAGTCAAACTGTTAGCTCCACCTAATGCAGGAAGCTTGTACTTCTTTTGCATATCTTCAGGCACTTCAAGTCTTCTCATAGCTTCAATCTGCCATTGTGGTGAGCCATACCATACAGTATCTGACCCCCATACTACATGATCAGCACCCATTCCACCTACTAATGTTCCGATGAAAGCTGCACAGAATCTTGGATGTGCTACTGCAGAGTTAGCAAAAGTTGAACCTAATTCAGCATAAACGTTTGAAACACCGTGTTCTTGAGGAATTCTAGCTAAGTCAGAAGCCCACTTGATGTATCCACCACTCTCCTCAAACTCTTTCCAAGCTTGATCTGGTAATTCTAAGAATGGTCTTAGTGCAGCATGGTAGATAACGAAATTCATCTCAGGCCAGTCTTTAGCAGCCTTAGGAACATCATCCACAGTTGCATATTTCCAAACACCTTTAAAAGATGTTTCATAATCAGGTGGTAAAAGACCTTTGTGAATACAAATAGTGTTAATACCTGCTTTTAGTGACTTTTCATAAAAAGGATACATAACCTTTTCATCATCAAGTCTCCAAGGATATTTTGATGGAGATAAAGGATCACCAATAGTGTAAGATTTCCAAGAGTTTGGCTTTAATTCTGCCATTGCTCTTTCAGCTTCATCCATCCATCCATCTTGTTTAGGTGTGATAACTGAATGACCTAACATTCTAGTAGTACCAGCAAAATCATTGATCATATCTCTAGCTGCAACTATTTGATCATTTCCTAATAACCACCAAGTTGGATCGTCAAAAGGTGCTCCTGATAATAATGCCATTTTGGTATCACTTCTATACCATAACTCAGCAATATAATTTTCAAACTTATATCTTGTTAAAGATAATCCTTCTTCTTTTAATTTAGGATTCCAGTGTTCTGCTGCGAATTCACCTAAACCTAGAATCGCGTCATGAGGAAAGTCATCTCTTAAAAAGTGTGTTTGATCATCAAAAATAAACTGTCCTGATAATTCATTTGTTCTAGCTAAAGTCAGCTCTGGATCTCTTGCTTCAGCTTTACTTACATTAAATACACCTCCGCCATAAATTTCATTCATAGCCAAGAATGCTGTAGCCATACCGCAAGATGTTTGTAAAAACTGTCTTCTGGATAAACCTAAGTATTTAGCATTTTCGTCTGCTAATTCAACCATTCTCTTCTCAACTTTCTTCTGAAGATTTGATTGCTTAGGTGGTAAATATTCACCATTAGATACTATTTGTGTAGGTATAGGAAGATCTAAATTGTTCTTCTCTGCACCTTCAACAAGCATTTGTTCTCTATCGCTTAACCAACTGCTCATAGTCTCCTCCCTTTCTATAATTATTGATATCTCATTATATATTAACAATTCATTAAATAAAACTAAAAAATAAATAATTTTAAATCATAATTAGTCTGTTATATTAAAATTAAAGATACATTAGCTTTGGGGAGGGTTAATGATTATAAGAATTCTAGTAACTTTAAGTATTATAATCGTTATTTTTGCGAATCCTTTCAATTTAAGTTCAAATGAAAGTATTGATGTAAAAGAAGAAAGTCTTACAAATAAATATATTAATAGCTTAAGAGAGGGTAAATGGGGGGCCTCAGATCCAAGTTGGGTAAAAAAAGAAGTTGCAAAGGAATTTTTCCCAAAGGTAACAAAATTAGGAAGATTAGAGGGAGACCCTCCAACAGTTAGTGTTTTTAGTAAAGGAGAGTTAGTAGGCTACTTATTTGTTACTAAAGATATAACATCCTCCAAAGGTTACGCCTCATTAACCTTTGATATGCTAGTAGGTTTAAGACTAGACGGTAAACTAGCTGGGGCTAAAGTATTGGATCATCAAGAGCCTATAATAGGCATGTACACACCAGATGGTCAATTAATACTACCAAAATTTACAAGTCAATACAGAGATTTAGATATAAGAGTTCCCACTAAAGTAAATTTACTTAGGACGGAAGGAGAAGGATCAATAGATGGAATTTCTTCAGCAACTGTAAGTGCAGTTTTATTTAATGGAGCTATTCTAAGAGCTGCAAGAATAGTAGCTTTATCTAAAGGTTTAAGATTAAATGATAAACCAGTAATAGATATAGTAAATTTTGAAAAAAAAAAATTTTATGACTTAGTTCTAGTTCATATAGCCTAGATTTTAACATCTTCAAAGCAGAGGCTCTATTTTGATGTTGAGATCTTTGATTTTGGCATTGTACTACTATTCCAGTAGATAAATGAGAAATTCTTATTGCGCTGTCAGTTT
>CACCMS010000021.1 GCA_902547175.1 Rhodospirillaceae bacterium
TATGGTGATGGTAAAAACCCAGAGCCAATTTCATTAGATGTAAAGGATTTAAGAATAGAAATAAATAAATCTTCCTTCTTAAATAAAATTTATGATTTATCTATAAATAACAGTAAAACTAGAGTAATAGTTCAAGGTATCACTCAAAATCCTGTAACAGACCAACTAGAGCATGTAGACTTTTTAAGAGTTAATGATAAGACTAAGGTTACGATAGAGGTTCCTGTTAAGTTTTTAAATGAAACACTAAGTCCTGGCATAAAAAGAGGCGGTGTACTAAATGTAGTAAGGTACACGGTGGAAGTAATATGTCCAGTGAATAAAATACCAGAGAGCTTTGAATTCAATCTTGAAGGCCTTGAAATAGGTGATAGTATCCACATTAGCCATACTAAAATAGATGAGGGTGTGGAACCCACAATTAAAGATAGAGACTTTACTGTTGCCAGTATACTTGCTCCATCAGCGCTAGTATCAGCTGAAACCTCAGAAGATAAAGCTGAAGAGGAAGAGGAAGGCAAAGATAAAGAAGGAGCTGAAGAAAGTAAACCAGAAGAAGAAAATAAAAAATAAATATAGATGTTTTTATTTATAGGTTTAGGAAATAAAGGTACTAAATATCAAAACAACAGACATAACACAGGTTTTTTATTTGTAGATTATCTGGTAAGAAAATATGGTTTATTAAAAACAAATAATAAACTAAAATGTATTCTGTATAAAGGTAATATTCTGAAAAATGATATTCTTCTTTCTAAGCCAGAAACTATGATGAATCTATCTGGAGAATCAGTAAGATTAGTTAAAAATTTTTATAAAATTAAGCAAGAAAATATTTTTGTATTTCATGACGAGCTTGATTTAGATATAGGAAAAATAAAATTTAAATTTGGAGGAGGATCAGCAGGACATAATGGAATTAAAAACATTGATAAGCACATAGGCAACAATTACTATAGGATAAGAATAGGTATAAATAATAAAAATACTTACTCTGAAGCTGATAAATTTGTTCTTTCAGACTTTAAAACTGAAGAAAGAATATTACTGGATAATAAAATTGATTTAATAAATAAAAATATATTGTTTGTTTTAAAAAAAGATATAAATAGTTTTATGAGTGAAATTAATAAATAATCATGGGATTTAAATGTGGCATCATAGGGTTACCAAATGTTGGAAAATCATCTTTATTTAATGCCTTAGTAGGTTTGCAGAAAGCCGCCTCTGAAAACTATCCTTTTTGCACAATAGAGCCTAATGTTGGCAAAGTTCCTATACCAGATGATAGATTAGTACAATTAAGTAAAGTTAATAACTCTAAATCTATAATAAATGCGCAAATGGAATTTGTTGATATTGCAGGTCTTGTAAAAGGAGCGAGCAAAGGAGAAGGTTTAGGAAATAAATTTTTATCAAATATTAGAGAGGTTGATGCAATAGCACATGTAGTAAGATGTTTTGAAGATGAAAATGTAACCCATGTTCACAATGCAATTGATCCTGAATATGATATAGAAATAATTGAGAGTGAATTAATATTATCAGATATAGAAAGAGCTGAAAACATAATAGAAAAACTTAATAAGTTAATAAAAATAGGAAAAAATGAAAACAAAGAAGAAAGAGATTTATTTCTTAAAGTCTTAGATAATTTACAATCTGCTGATACTTATGACCTGTCAAATTATAGCTCGGAAGAGCTCCACATCATTAATAAAAACGGTATTTTATCCTTTAAACCTTTAATGTATGTAGCTAATTTAGATGAAAACTCGATAAAGTCTGGAAATATTTATAATCAAAAATTAAAAGATTTATCAAAAATAAAAAAAATACCATTAGTTAATATTTCAGCAAAAATTGAGGAAGAGCTATCAAGTATAAAAGATATAAAAGAAAAAAAAGAGCTCATGAAAAGTATGGATATTGATCAAAGTGGTTTAGATCAATTTATTTCCTCAGGTTTCAAACTATTGAATTTAGTGACATTTTTTACATCTGGAGAAAAAGAAACAAAAGCTTGGACATTAAAAAAAGAATCCTATGCTCCTGATGCAGCAGGTAAAATACATACAGATTTTAAAAAAGGCTTTATTGCAGCTGATGTTATTAGTTATGATAAACTATTAAAATTAGGAGGAGAGAAAGAAGCTAAATTATCAGGTAACATAAGAACCGAAGGCAAAGATTATATCGTTCAAGACGGTGATGTTATCTTATTTAAATTTAACGTATAGAACTATGATTAAAATAACTAATAAAATAATAAAATCTGCTGATGACTATCCATTACCATACTTGCAGTTTGAACCAGAGAATAATACTAGTTATAAAAGCATAATATTAGTTTATGAGATATTTGGTTTAACTGATCACATAAAGAATGTTGCTAAAGAGTATGCAAAAAATGGCTTTTTAGTAGCCGTTCCAGATATTTTCTCGAGATTAGAGAATAATATTAATTTACCTTATAACAAAGATGGTTTTGCAAAAGGCTTAGATTTGAAGAAAAAGTTAGGATGGCAACTACCAGTCATGGATATAGTAGCATTAGCAGCAACTTTAAGACTTGAATGTAATGTAAGTGTTTTAGGTTACTGTTATGGTGGTTCACTAGCCTGGCTAGCTATGCAAAAGTCTTTCATTTTTGAAAAAGGTATATGCTATTATGGAAGCAGTATTCCTGAGTTTTTAGAAACATATCTAAACTGCCCTGCTATGTTGCATTTTGGAAGTGACGATAAAGGAATTCCCATTGAATCAATAGGGAAAGTAAAAAAATTCATAAATAAAAATAAAACTAAAATTGAATTATTTATTTATGAAAATGCCGACCATGGTTTTAATTGCAGCCAAAGAAAATCTTATAACAAAATGGCAGCAGAACAAGCTTTTGGCAAAACAATAAAATTTTTAAAGGATTAAAAATGAACATTATTACAAAATTTTTATTAACAGTATTTTTTAATTTTATAGCACTAGAAGTTTTGACTATAGATATACCTAAAGATTTAATAGTTAAAATTATTAAAGAAAGTAAAAACGAAGATGATATCAAATCAAAAAATTTAGACATGATGTATGTAAATTATACAGGATGGATTTTTGAAAGCAATTCACCAACAAATAACTACTGTAATGCCAAAGGAAAAATGTTTGATAGTAATATTTTTGATAAATTTCATCATACTCATCCATTTCGATTTATTTTAGGAAAAGGCTTAGTTATTAAAGGATGGGATCTTGGTCTTCAAGATATGAAGATTGATGAACAACGATGTCTTGTTATCCCTCCTCACCTTGCATATGGTAATAGAAGAATAGGTAATATAATAAAACCTAATTCTACTTTAATATTTGAAGTCAAATTATTAAAAATTTTAAAAGTTGAAAAATAATAGGAGCTTTAACATGAAACCAATTTTAGGAATTATAGGTGGTAGCGGTCTTTATAGTTTAGATGGCATCAAAAATACAAAACTAGTAAATATAAAAACACCCTTCGGTATCACTTCCTCAAAACTTCATGTTTCTAATTATAAAGGCTTAAAGCTAGTTTTTTTACCTAGGCATGGCTTAAAACACTCCATACCTCCTCATAAAATAAACTATAGAGCTAATATTTATGCTCTTAAAAAATTTGGTGTAACTGATATAATTTCTGTCTCTGCAGTAGGAAGTCTAAAAAATATTCATAAACCTGGAGATTTTATATTACCAGATCAATTTATTGATAGAACTTTTAATAGAATTACTACTTTTTTTGATGAAGATTGTGTAGCTCATGTTTCACTAGCAAAGCCTACTTCTACTCAATTATCAAAATTAATTTTAAAATCTTTACCTAAAAACATGAAAGTAAAAAGAAAAGGAACTTATGTGGCTATAGAAGGCCCACAATTTTCTACATATGCAGAGTCTATATTATATAAGAGCTGGAATTGTGATGTTATTGGTATGACTAATATGCCAGAAGTAAGATTGGCAAGAGAAGCTGAAATGGGTTATGCAAGTATTGGAATGGTCACAGATTATGACTGTTGGCATAAAAATCATGATGCTGTTACAGTTGATCAAGTCATAAAGATAATGCAAGTAAATACTAATAATGTAAAAATATTGCTATTATCAATCTTAGATAATTTAGACAAAATAAAAAAGTGGGATTGGAATGACAAGATCTATACGTGTCTAAATGAGGCTATTATAACTGCTAAAGATTCTATTTCTATTAAGACTTTGAAAAAACTTAAACCTGTTTTGAAAAGAAGATTTTCTTTATAATTATTTTTTTAACTCACTCCAGATTTTTCTATAAGATAGGTAAAATACTATAGTCATTATAAAAAGAAAAAAGATAACTTTTAATCCTGCAGACCTTCTATCCTCAAGATCCGGCATAGCGGTCCAAGTTAAAAATGTTACTAGATCATTAACCTCCTGTTCTAGAGATGCATTTGTCCCATCTTTATATTCAACATCATCTCCGTATAATGGTTGAGGCATTGCAATAATATTACCGGCCATATACTTATTATAATAACCTTCCCCTACATCAAATCCAACTGGCGCATCAGTATATCCTAATAGGAGAGATCTTACATAATTAGCTCCATCTTTTCTTGCTTTAATCATTAAACTTAAATCAGGAGGATAAGCACCATTATTTGCAACTTTAGCAGCATTGTAATTTTCATATGGTTCTACAAAGTAGTCTGAGTAAATTGCTACTCTTTTCAAAATTTCGCCTTCTTCATTAGGTAGATCATCAATCTGAAATTGTGCAGCTATATTATTTATTTGATCTTTGTTATAGCCTAGCTCCCCTAAACTTCTGTAAGCAACATGTTTTAAACCATGACAGCTAGCACATACTTCTATATATACTTGAAGACCTCTTTGTGCACTATTCTTATCAATTTTACCTAAAGGTTTACTAAAGCTAAAAGGGTACTGCTCTGGTTTTAATGCTTTCTCAGCACTTATTAAACTAAATGTAAAAGATAATATTAGAAGAGTAAAAGTAAGTATATTCATGGCTATTCTGCTAGAACTGGCCTTCCTATACTTTCAGGTAAAGGTCTATTTCTTTCAAACTTCCCTAAAAGTGGAAGCAATATTAAGAAATGCAGAAAATAATAAAAAGTTGCAATCCTACTAATTATTATAAAAACACCTTCTGCAGGTTTACTACCTACCCAACCTAGAATTACTGCATCAATTAAAAATATCCAAAATAATATTTTATATATGGGTCTAAAGGTAGCCGACCTAACCTTACTAGTATCTAACCAAGGCAACAGAAAAAGTACAAAAATTGCACTAAACATAGCAATAACACCACCCAATTTATCTGGAATTGCTCTTAAAATTGCATAAAATGGGAGAAAATACCATTCTGGTACTATATGCGCTGGCGTTTTAAGTGGATCTGCAGGAATATAGTTATCAGGATGACCTAAAAAGTCAGGAGCAAAAAACACTACAGCAAAAAATATTGTTAAAGCAAAGCTTAAACCGAATAAATCCTTTATTGTATAAAATGGATGAAAAGGGACAGAATCTTGAGGTCCTTTTCTGTCAATACCTAATGGGTTGTTAGACCCATGAGTATGTAAAGCAACTATATGCAAAACCACTACTCCAACAATTAAAAAAGGTAATAAAAAGTGTAACGTATAAAACCTACTTAAAGTTGGGTTATCAACAGAATAACCTCCCCATAGCCATTGTGTAATGCTGTCTCCTACAAGTGGTATAGCAGAGAATAAGTTGGTTATTACAGTTGCTCCCCAAAATGACATTTGTCCCCAAGGTAAAACATATCCCATAAATGCAGTTGCCATCATTAACAGCAAAATTATAATCCCTAACCACCATAATAATTCTCTAGGTGCTTTATAAGAGCCATAATATAAACCTCTAAAAATATGTATATATACTACTATAAAGAAAAATGAGGCACCGTTCATATGGATATATCTTATAAGCCATCCATGATTAACATTTCTCATTATATGCTCTATAGAGTCAAAAGCATGATCTACATGCGCAGTGTAGTGCATTGAAAGAATAACACCTGTAATGATTTGTACTAACAAAAAGAAACCAGCTAATGACCCAAAGTTCCACCAATAATTTAAGTTTCTTGGTGTAGGATAATCTACAGCAGAATGCTTTAGAAAAGAAACGACAGGTAATCGATAATCAATCCAATTAATAATACCTTTAGTATTTTTTTTAGAACTAGCCATAAGATTTAGCCTATTAATATTGTATTATCATCTTTAAAAACATAAGGAGGTATTTCTAAATTTTTGGGAGCTGGCCCTTTTCTAATTCTTCCAGAAGTATCATAGTGAGAGCCATGACAAGGACAAAACCAACCTTTAAAATCTCCTTTATCTGAAGCAGGTACACATCCTAAGTGAGTACATACTCCAACTAAAACTAGGTATTTAGGATTTTTAACTCTTTCATCATCATTTTCAGGATGAGGCAGTTCCTCAATATTTACGCTTTGAGCCTCATCTATCTCATTTTGACTTCTATGTTTGATAAATAAAGGTTTTCCACGCCACAAAACTGTTTTACTTTGTCCCTCAGACAACCCTGATACATCAACTTCAATAGTAGCTAATGCCTCAACGTCCTTTGATGGGTTCATTTGATCAATTAGTGGCCACCCTGCAGCAGAAACAGCGACAACACCCATAGCTCCTGACGCTTGATGTATAAATGATCTTCTAGATTTCTTTTTACTTTTTTTAATTTCAGACATATGTTTAACTATCTATAATACATATATATGAATATTGTTCTATATGTAAAGAGCTGATTATTACCCGAACGCATTTTATGAAAAAATATAATTATAAAACTATACCTGATTTACTACTTGATAAAGAATGGCAAGTTAAAACAGACAATATTGAAACTAATTTTAAAAATGTAAGAAATCAAATATGTAATACGTTTGAAACATTGGAAAATCAATTTAGTTCACAAAAAAATTTAAAAATTAATAAATTTAAAAAAAAAACTTGGTTTAGGGACAATAAAAATAATGAATATGGGGGAGGAGTAAGTTCTGTATTGAAAGGAAATTTATTTGAAAAAGTTGGTGTTAACATTTCTACAGTAAGTGGCCAATTCCCAAATGATTTTAAAGATAAGATAAAAGGTGCAGCAGATGATCCAAGATTTTTTGCTACTGGTATTTCAGTTGTTGCTCACATGTTTTCTCCATTTATTCCTGCTGCACATTTCAATTCTAGGTTTATTGTTACCAGAGATGCTTGGTTTGGGGGAGGATGTGACTTAACTCCTGCCTATAATGAAAAAAAAGTAAAAAATAAATTTCATAAATCATTAAAAACCTTTTGTGATAAATATGATAAAAATTATTATAAGAAATTTAGTAAGTGGTGTTCAGAATATTTTTTTTTAAAACATAGAAATGAAGAAAGAGGAATTGGAGGTATCTTTTTCGATTATTTAGATGCAAAAAATGTAAAAAATTTCAACTTCACCGTAGAAACTGGAAATTTTTTTTGCTCTTTTTTTAGAGATATGATTAAAAAAAATCAATATAAAACTTGGAGTTCAAAACACCGAGAAAAATTATTTTATAAGAGAAGTAGATATGTTGAATTTAATTTATTATATGACAAAGGCACTACATTTGGTTTAAAAACTAATGGAAATGTTGATGCTATTTTGATGTCTATGCCACCATTAGCGTCATGGAGTTAAATGCCCTTTAGCTTTTTTAAACACTCTTTTCTATCAGGAAAAAAGTAATTTTTTATCCACCATCTTTCTATCTTACTTAAAACTATACCTATCTCTTTTCCATTTATTTTTTTATACCTAATTACATCATCACCATTTATAGGTAACTTGGGAGCAATCCAATTTTTTAAAATATTTAAAATTTTATTATTAACTTTATTTTTATTTATAAATTGATTTAATTTATAGTTAATTAATGCTACTTCTTCACCATAATAATATTTATGAATTTTCGCATCATTCTCAGATTTTATAATCCTTTTGATAGATAAAATATTTTGTAATTTAACTACATTTCTATTACTTATTTTTATACTTTCATTCAAATCAACTAATTTGATTTTAGCTTCTTTAATTAGATATGCAGTTCTGATAATTTTTTCTTTAGGTAGTTTATTTAATGCATTTATACTCTTATTACTCATTTTTTGTAACCCATTTATCAAAAAATTTAATAAATTATACTTTTTTAAAATTATAAGTGTAAAACTAACATTTTTTGATAGAAGTAATTTGTTAAATTCAATCTGAACTCTTTCTTTAGATAAAGCTTTAATTTTAGAAAAGTTTTCTATACAAGCGTTAAGAGATTTTAAATGCAACTGTTGTTCATTACTACAGTAAACACCAACAAATCTAAAATATCTAAGTAACCTAAGATTATCCTCTTTAATTCTATCTGTTGGAATACCTATAAATTTAATTTTTTTTTTTTCTAAATCTTTTACTCCATCAAAAGGATCAAAAAGGTTTCCTTCTAAGTCAGAATATATTGAATTAATTGTAAAATCTCTTCTTTTGGCATCCTCTTCAAAACTATTAATAAACCCAACTTTAGCTTTTCTACCAAAAGTTTTAATATCTTTTCTTAAACTTGTAATTTCTATTACATTATCTTTTGAAAAAATACTTATAGTGCCATGTCCTTTTGATTTATCCTTAAATTTAATATCATTTTTTTCTAGTTTTTTTTTTACTAAATGAGGCCTCATATTGATTGCAAAATCTAAATCGTCAGTTTTCTCATTATCTATAGCGACTCTAACTGCTCCCCCTACTAATTTTATATTTTTTTCTCCAAGAATATTAAATAATTTTAATACGAGGTTGTTTTTTTTCCAAAAAGGTACAAACTTTATTTTTTTATTTTTCAATCTCAACCTTACCTGGTATTAAATCTACTCCATCATATTTAGCTGGTATGTAAGTACCTTTAGACTCAGTATTATTTAAAAATCTTACAGATAATAAAAAAATTAATGTAAAAGATACAATAATAGAAGCTATTAGTACCTTAGGAACTTTTGAAAATAAAATTAGATTTTTAATTCTAGAAAATACTAAAAAAAGTAAAATTAAGAGAATTATTAGTAATATTATAACTTTTATCATTTTTTATTTTTTTAACAAATTTATTAAATCTATTAATATTTTTGCAGTAGCTCCCCATATTTTATTTTTGTTCCAATAAATATTTAAGAAATATTTATTTTGATCTTCATCTATAAACACTTTATTAATCACATCTTTTGATAATAAGTAATTAACAGGAAAATGTAAAATTGAAGTTACTTCTTGTCTATTTATTATAAAATTTTGAACTTCCTTAAGTAAAACAACTATTGGCTGAATTAAAAAACCAGACCCTGTAATATATTTATTTAGTTTTCCTAAATAAATAGCCTTATTTGTTTCAAATCCTATTTCCTCATATGCTTCTCTGTAAGCACATTTTTGAAAGTCGCCTTTATCCTGAATTTCTAATTTACCCCCTGGAAAACTAATTTGACCTTTATGATACTTTAAATGCTTCGATCTTTTAGTCAAAACTATATCTAGATCAAAGCTTGAACCATGTGATATTAACAAACACAAAACAGCAGATTTAGTGAAACTTTTATAATTCTCTGTAATGTCACTTACATTATCAGATAAATTAAAGCACTTCTTATCATCGAATCTTTGTTCTAATTTATTTTTAATTTTTAAAATTTCTATTTTATTTGAAATTTTTATTTTGTTATTAATCATGTAAACGTTATATTATTAATTTAGAAATCTTACATCAAATAAATTAGTGAGGACAAATGGAGCAACCATCTTTAAAAGATATAGAAGAAGTAAAAAAAGATTTTAATATTGCTAACAAAAAACTTTTTTCTGTGACAAATGAGATTAATAATTTAGTTTATGGGCAAAACCTTGTTATAGAACAAATTTTAATTAGTATTTTAGCTGAAGGACATGCCTTAATCATTGGACTTCCTGGTTTAGCTAAAACTAGAATAGTAAGCTTTCTGTCTGTTATACTCGGCTTTGCTACAAAAAGGGTTCAATTTACTCCCGACCTGATGCCCTCTGATATTTTAGGTTCAGAAATTTTGGAAGAAAATACAAAAATAGGAAAAGATTTTAGATTTATTCAAGGACCTATTTTTAGCCAATTATTATTGGCTGATGAGATAAATAGAGCTAGTCCACGAACTCAATCAGCATTGTTACAAGCAATGCAAGAAAAAAAAGTAACTATTACTGGAAATACTTATGATCTTCCAAAACCATTTCATGTTCTTGCTACCCAAAACCCAATTGATCAAGAGGGAACTTATCCATTACCTGAGGCTCAATTAGATAGATTTCTTATGAACATAAAAATAACCTATCCAGACCAAAATTCAGAGCGAAAAATTCTTAATCTATCAAATGAAAAAAGTGATTCTATTCCTAAAAATATATTATCTTCTAATGAACTACTAGAAATACAAAACTTTATAAAAGATATACCTGTAGGAGAAAGTGTCGTCCAATATATTTTAAATATTATTCAACAAAGTAGACCTGAAACAAGTCAGATAAAGTCTGTTAAAGAAAATATATTGTGGGGACCAAGTCCAAGAGCTAGCCTGGCTTTAATGACCACCTGTAGAGCTAAAGCATTCCTAGAAAATAGATACTCTCCATCGGTTTTTGATGTCCAGTCATTAGTCAAACCTGTTTTAAGCCATAGACTAAAATTAAGTATTTCAGCTAAGGCAGAAAATGTGAATATTGAAGAAATACTAGATGATGTAATTAACCATACTAAGAGTTAATATGATAAAATTATCAGATTTATTTAAATCATCTGATGAATATGCTAGTATATTACCTGAGATATTATTTGAGTCTTCAGTTCTTTCTAGAAATATTATTGAAGGATTACATGCATCTAGAATTTCAGGCAAGGGAGAAGATTTTTGGCAATTTAAAGAGTACAGGCAAGGCGATAGTTTATCATCAATTGACTGGAGGAAATCTGCTGCTTTAAATAAAGTTTTAGTGAAACAAAAAGAAAACGAAACAGCTAAAACGATATATTTTTATTTTGACAAAACTAAATCAATGTTTTTTAAAAGTAAAAATAATTTACAAAGTAAATATCAAATAGCTGTATTATTACTACTCACACTTTCAAGATTATTCTTGAAAAATAGAGAGAATGTTTTTCATTTTAAAACAAATAAGAGTATTATTAAATGTTCTAACGATTTGTCCAGCTTTACTGAAAGTTTTTTATTTGAAGAAAAAGATATTAACTACCCTGAAAAATCATTGATAGCGAATAATTCTATATGTTTTATAATTAGTGATTTTTTATATGATATAAATACTGTAAATAATTTTTTAAAAAATTTAAAACAAAAGAATATAAGCGGATTTTTAATTCAAATTTTAGATCCTTTAGAAATAGATTTTAACATTAAAGAAAATTTAATATTAAACGATTTAGAAACTAATGCTAAATTAAGAGTGAATGAATCAAAAAAATTTAAAGATTTCTACGACAAGAAACTAAAAGGTTTGCAAAATAATCTAAAAGATTTGTGTAAGAGTTCAAATTGGAGTTATGTGTCGCATAATACTAGTAAAAACATTAAACCTATTTTAATAGAGATATGTAAAAGTATAACAATAAAAGAGAAATAAATTGTCTAGCTTTATCAATATAATAGGTTTTTCTAAT
Organism: Rhodospirillaceae bacterium; assembly: GCA_902547175.1. The sequence continues at coordinate 11,801 of CACCMS010000021.1, forward strand.
ATTTATGCTTTATTTGGTTTATTATTAACTCCTATTATATGGATCATTGTAAAATCATTTCCCCCAACGCCAAGAAGGTATAACTTTTCAAGTTTTTTTTTACTAGATAAAATTGATTATGATGAACCTAAAAATGAAAAAACTCCTTTATGGCTTGTAATTTTTAGAATATTTTTTTTTATATTAATAGTATTATTCTTTAGTAAACCCTTTTTAAAAAATAATAGTTCTGTCACAGATGAAAAATATGAAAAATACCTTATAGTTGCAGATACTGGCTGGTCAATGGCTAAAGATTGGAATAAGTTTAAAGAACTAATTCTAGAAATTAGTCAAGAAGCAGAAAAGAATAAAAAAAAAATACTCTTTTTTCATTCCAACTTAAACACTTACAAAGATTTAAAGATATTTGACACAAGCTATGCTTTAAGTAATTATTTAGAAAATCTATCCCCTCAACCAATACAATTTACAAAAGGTAGCATAGATAAGTTAATACAAAATGAGAGTGTTTTTAAAAAAAGTAAAGTTTTTATAGTGTCTTCAAAGTTCGACTTCCAAAATTTCAATGATTATTATAAAAAATTTAATTTAATTAATAATTATTATTTTATCAATCCGTTAGACACTATACTTATTATTAACAATATTAAAGTAACTCAAGATAAAATAATCTGTGAGGTTCTAAGGCTAGGAAAAAATAGCCTTAAACAAAATTTTTTTTTAAATATTGAAACTATAAATAATGAGATTGTTTATAGAAACAAACATAATATAAAAGAAAACGAAAATAATGAAATTATTAATTTAAGTTTTCCGACAGAGGTTTTTAATCAAATTAAAAGCATTAAAATAGTTGGTCAGAATCATGCTGGAGCAAAATATTATTTTGACGATTTTTCAAAAAGGAAAAATATAGCAATTTTAAATGATAATGAATTTTACAAAGAAAGCCCTTTGTTGTCTCCAGTTTATTACCTTAAAAAATCTTTAGACTCTAAACACAACATTAAAGTAGGAAAAATAAATAACATTATAAAACAAGAATTTTCTACTATCATTATTCCTGAAAAAGTTAAGATACTTAATGAGCATAATAAACAACTAAATGACTGGTTGTTAAAAGGAGGTACTTTAATCAGATTTTCCGGAAAAAGTTTAGTGAGAGAAAAATCAAATTTTTTACCGTCTCAAGACACCTACAGTAGAATAAGAAATATAGAAGGCCAACTAACAATGAATAATAAATTATTTATTTCAGACTTTGAAAAAGACAGTATTTTTGCTGGTTTGCAAATTCCTCAAGATATAATAATTAAAAAACAATTAATTTTTGATACTTACTCTAAACAAGTTAACGTTCTTGCTAAACTCAATGATAATACTCCTTTAGTAAGTATGAAAAAATTTGGTGAGGGGAAAATAATATTATTTCATATTGGAGCTAACAATGATTGGTCAAACTTACCTATGAGTTCATTATTTCCTGATATGCTTAATAGGGTTTTATTGTTCTCTAAAAATTATAATGCTTCTAATCTTAAAAATTTAAATTTAAATAAAGAAATTGATGGATTTGGTAACTTAGTTTTACCAAAAAAAATAGTTACTTTGGATACTTTTGATAAATTAAAAACTGTAAAACCATCTTATAATACTCCACCCGGACAATATGAAAACAATCAAATATCTATTGCCTTAAACTTATCTACCAATATAAATCAGCATCAGTCAGAAAAAATTTATACCAGCATGCTTTCCGATTATTCCTTTGTAAAAAGAATGGATTTATCATCTGCAATATTGAAAATAATACTTACTATGTTTATTTTAGATATACTATTAAGTATTATGATTAAAAATAACCTAAATTTTTCCAGAATTTTTGCTAATAAAAGAAACTTACTGGTTATTGTTTTATTTTTTATTACATTCATTAAGTCAGATAATGTTAGCGCTAGTGAAACTTTTTTAGCTTACGTTAAAATTAAAAATTCTCAAATTAATAACATTTCAGAGAATGGACTTGAAACAATAAGAAATTTATTAACAACTAGAACTTCAATAAACCCAAAAGGTGTTATAGGTTTAGATATAAAGAGTGATAATATTTACAGCTATCCATTTATTTATTGGCCTCTTACAAAAAACTTATTAATTGTTAAAAAGCCAGAAATAACTAAAATAAAGAATTACTTAGATAATGGTGGGATATTTTTCTTTGATATTATTGGCTTTTCTAGAAAAAACCTCAATTTAAAAGAAAAAAAGTTTCAAGAAATTAGAGAATTTTTAAATGAAATAGGAGCAAATGAATTATCTGTAATACCTAAAGGTCACACTCTTACAAAAAGTTTCTATTTATTAAATAAATTTCCTGGTAAATGGGACAATAAAATTTTATTTGTTGAAAATAGTAATCTACAATACAAAGATGGTGTAAGTTCAATAATTTTAGGATTTAATGATTGGGCCAAAGCTTGGGCTGTAGACAATAATAATTTACCATTATTCCCTGTTGTACCTGGTGGAGAAAGGCAAAGGGAACTATCTTATAGATTTGGAATTAATATTGCAATGTATGCCTTAACAGGAAACTATAAATCTGACCAAATACATTCAAAATCTATTCTCAAAAGGCTAAGCAAGTCTAATTAAAGGACACTTATGGTTTTTGATCCAATATTACAAATAAAATATATATTTATTTTTTCTATATTTTTTATTCTCAGTATCATAATTTGCTATTGTTATAAAATAAAGTACCTTTATCTCAGAGCATTAACTTTTTTAGCTTTTTTAGTATTTATTTTAAATCCACAAATAAATAAAAAACATGTAGATCATCATAAAGATATTGTAATCGTGGTTTCTGATTTGACACAAAGCATAATTGAAACAAGGAAAGCTAAAGAAGTTGAGTCAATTCGTAAAGATTTATCTAGCCAACTTAAGGAAATAGGGAATATTGAACAAATTAATATAAAATTAAACAACAATAAAAAAATAGAACAAAACAATGCAAATAAAATTGAAACTTCTCTTTTTAAAGAAGTTAATAATGTAATTAATAGTTTAAATATTGAACGCTTGTCAGGAATCATTATTATCACGGATGGACAAATTCATGATTTTCAAAACTATAATAAACTGCTATCAAAAACACCTATTCATTATATTTTGGTGGGAAATAAAAAAGAAAAAGACAGAATACTGAAAACAACCAATGTTCCAAAATTTGCTGTATTAGGAAAAAAATATGAAATATCTGTTAACATTACAGATAATACTGAGAAAAAAAATTTGAAAACCGATTTCTACTTAAACGAGCAGTTAGTAAGTACTAAATATCTTTCTCAAAATAAAAAATATAAAATACCATTACCTGCACTATCAATTGGTAAAAATATTTTAGAGATTAAAACTGAAGAATCAAATATAGAAATATCAAAATTAAATAACTACCAAATTCATGAAATAGTTGGTATTCAGGATAAATTAAAAGTCATGTTAATATCTGGTGAACCTAATATGGGATTAAGAAATTTACGTAATATTTTAAATTCTGATCCAAATATTGAATTATTACATTTCACAATTCTTCGTCCTCCTACAAAAAGAGACCTTACTCCTGTAAAAGAGTTATCACTTATCCCATTTCCAACGCAAGAGCTTTTTGCCGCGGACATTTCTAAATTTAATTTAATTATTTTTGATCAATATGGTCTACAAGGAATTCTACCACCTAAATACTTAGATAATATTTCAAGTTTTGTGCTTTCTGGAGGAGCTCTTTTAGATATTGTAGGAAAAAAACACTTAACTAAAGACAGTTTAATTAACTCACCTATTAAACAAATTTTACCTACAATACCATTAGAAAATATAAGTAATAAAATGTTTAAACCTGAGCTGACGAAAGTTGGAAAGCTTCATCCCATTACTAATAAATTAAAAAATAACTATAAAGAAAAACCTTGGGGGGAATGGACCAATTATACTAGAAGTCAGTCAACTTCAGGAAAAGTATTATTACATCATGAAAGTGATCCTTTACTAGCAGTAGATAACGTAGGAAAAGGAGCTATTGCCGGACCCGTTGTAGTAGCATCAGTTGTTTTTTTTAATTATTCTAATATACCAGAGGGCATTAAAGACTCTAAAAAAATTAGTGCAGTTAATAGACTAATTCTCTACAATAAAATTAGAAGAGTTGCTTGTGTAGGTTTAGGTATTGTAATGCCTAATATTATTGATAGCATAGGAATTATAAAAGCAACTAATTTGGCTGCACAGAAAAGCATACCTCAACACATGCACATAAAAAAAACCTTCTCGATGGTAATATTAAAATTGACACAAGTAACAGTGTTGTAAATATAATTAAAGGTGATGAGAATTACGTTTCAATTGCAGCTGCTTCAATCATTGCAAAAGTTACCAGAGATAAAATTATGGTTAATAAAAATAAAGAAAATAATAA
>CACCMS010000022.1 GCA_902547175.1 Rhodospirillaceae bacterium
ACTAATCTTTTCATAACAAGACTTTAAATATTGGTTGCATTTTTAAATATATAATTTTTAACTAGATTATATGATTTATTAATTACTTGATAATTTTCTTTTAAGTTTAATATATTTTTGTATCCAAAGGGTAAGTTTGGATCAAAACCTAATATAGAGTTTACAGATTGTGAGAATTTAGATGGATGAGCAGTGGCTAAGGTTATGACTATATCATTTGGATGTTCATCTAAATATTTGCTTGATGCCTCAAGTCCTACCGCAGTATGAGGATCAATTACCATATTAAATTTATTATAGGTATTTATTATACTTTTCTTAGTATCTGCTTCATTTACGCTAAATGAAACAAAACTTTGTTTTGTTCTTTCATAATATTTTTTTTCAATTTTAATTACACCTTTTTCTTTAAAACTATTCATAAATTCTGAAACTTTTTCTCCTCTTTCGTTAGTTATATCATATAACAATCTTTCAAAATTACTCGCAATTTGTATGTCCATAGAGGGTGATATAGTAGTGAAAACCTTGTCCTTTTTGTAAATTCCTGTTCTAAAGAACCTATCTAGAATATTATTTTTATTTGTAGCAACTATCAATTTCTTAATAGGAATATTGAACTTTTCCTTGGCAATATAACCCGCGTAAGCATCTCCAAAGTTTCCTGTTGGTATACTAAAACTTATATTAGAACTGCCTGTTTCTCTCTTTACTTTATTATATGCATAAATATAGTAAGTAATTTGTGCCATAATCCTTGTCCAATTAATAGAGTTAATAGAACCTAAGTTTAACCTTTGATTTAACTCGTTGTCTCTAAATAGTTTTTTTATGATATCCTGACAGTCATCAAATGTTCCTTTTAAAGCAATATTAAATACATTACTTGAATTTACAGTTGTCATTTGTTTTCTTTGAAAATCTGATACTCTTTTATATGGATGTAAAATAAATATATCTGAGAATTTATTATTTTTAACCGCGTCAATTGCAGCAGAACCAGTATCTCCAGATGTAGCACCTATAATCGTTAATTTTTTTTTTTCCTTTTTTAAAAATACCTCAAAAGCATTTCCTAAAAATTGTAAAGCTATATCTTTAAATGCTAAAGTAGGCCCATGATACAATTCTAATATATAATTATTTTTATCCAGCTGCTTCAAGGTAGTTACTTCATTATTTCTAAAGCTTTTGTAACTTCTACTGATTATTTTTTTTAATAATTGACTATCTAAACTTTTTCCAACAAAATACTTTATAATTTGATAAGCAGTTTTTTCAAAAGTAATATCCGTATTAGTCAATTTTAGATTAAACTTTTTCCAGTTTTCTGGCACATATAAACCACCATCAGATGCTAAACCTTTTAAAGTCACTTGCTTAAAATTTAGTAACTCTTTGTCATCTCTGGTGCTAGTATATTTCATTTACAGGTAACTTTAATTAATATTTTTTTAAACCAATATGTGAATATAGTAAAACTATTAAAGTAAAAAGTAAAAGACCTATTGATTGATGAAATATACCCATCCAGATTGGAACTTCCATATATATTAATAATGCTCCTATAATTACTTGAAAAGTTATTATTAAAAACATTCCTAATAGAATCAGTTTTATATTGTGAGAAATAGTATAAAAGTATTTTTTCAATGCTATAAACAAACTTGTTAATATTAAAACTAATAATATAGCGATCACTCTATGGCTAAAATGTATAACTTGAAACGCATCGCTAAAATTGGGAAAAAAACTATCAGTACATCCTGGCCAATTATTACAAGATAAAGAGGCACCATATTTTGAAGTAAATGCTCCCAGTGCTGCTGCTGTCATAGTAATGAACCCAGCAATAAATGTTGTTATTTTTATGAAACTATTAGCAAAAAAAGTATTTTCAGTAAGATTATATGTTTTAAGAATTATTAAAAGTGTTGTTAAATAAAGGAGAAAAGCAAACATTAAATGTATTGCTACCGACCACGGTATATTTGACTTAAATACTGTAAGGCCTCCTAATCCACCTTGAACTAGTATCAATAGTATTAACAAATAGGCATACTTTTTAAAAAAAATATGTAAATGTTTTTTAAAAATTAAATAGCACGAAAATATTAAACAAATAGGACCTATTACTAAAGCAGCATTTGCTCTATGAATCCACTCCAAAAATATCTGAAAATAAGTGTAATCTACATTTGGTATATTAGAAATTTTATTTGGAGTGGGAAAAATATAACCATAACACAAAGGCCAATCCGGACATGACATTCCTGATCCAGTTAACCTAACCCAGGCTCCTAAAATAATTTGCAAAAATATAGAAAATAATAAAATTATGCCTATCACTCTAACAAATGTTAAATTTTTATTATTATTCATATTTTTTGTAGTTTTTTGTAAAAAATATAAAGAATATTATAAATAAAGCAAAACTTAAAAAAAACCAAGTTAAAGCATAATTCAAATGATTTACACTCGATACTAAATTAGGCATCACTGGCTTTAATTTATTATCTTCATTATATCCTTGTTGATATAATATATAGGGAGAAAGTTTTAAATCAAATTCTTTTTCGAAATCATCTAATTTCAGAGTATACCATACTTTCTTTACTGTATCATTTTTAAGTTCAAAAAACTTTGGTTCAGGGACTTTTATTATATATCCTTCAATTATCTTATTTCTCTTAGCATTACTCTTGCTTAATTCTTTATTACCAATAAAACCTTCATTTACTAACAAATTTTTTCCATCTACTTGAACAACACTTATTTTGTGATAACCCACTTTACCATTATAGGTTCTCGGTTCGAGATAAAGAAAATTATCAGTTAGCCTTACTCTATCAAATTTCACATATGTTAAATTTTCTACTCTTTCTGGTAATGAAAATGATTTTAAAAAATTTCTTTTATCTATACTTTGGTAGTTTTTGTTATTTTTACTTATTTTAAAATTTTTATTTAACTGCCATGTACCAAGCGTCCATAATAGAAAAATACTTATAGAAAATGTAAAATATAGAGGTAAAGTAGATTTTTTTTTCATATCACATCATAATATTTTTTTAATAATAAATAACTAGATATCCTCAAAAGAATAATACTTAGTAAGACCAAAAAAAGGAAAAACGACAAATACATATATTGTTTCACTAATTCCCATATTTATTTCAAAAAAGAGTAAAATAGGTATGAGTATAAAGCAAACAAAACTTGTAGTAGTCCAAGAAGCTCCATGTCCAATGTTACAAGAATTTAGTTTTATATTACAGCTACTGCAATAATCTTTTAACTTAATAAGCCCACTAAAGACATTACCATTTTTACACCTTGTACATCTGTTTAAATATTTTAGGATGTTAATAAAATTAACTTCCCCCCCACCAATAAATAGAGAAGAATAAAAATAACCAAACAACATCTACAAAGTGCCAATACCATGCAGCTGCTTCAAAACCAAAGTGTTGATCTGGTTTAAAATGCCCTGCAAGAGCTCTAAAAAGCACTACAATTAAAAATATAGTACCTACCAAAACATGAAACCCATGAAAACCAGTAGCCATAAAAAAGGTCGAACTATAAATTCCATCGCCAAATGCAAACTTAGCATGACTATATTCATATGCCTGAACAAAAGAAAACAAAATACCTAATGCTATAGTAGCTATAAGTCCCCATATGAAACCTTTTCGATTTCCTTCTATTAATGCATGGTGTGCCCATGTACAAGTTGTTCCTGATGTAAGAAGTATTACTGTGTTTAATAAAGGCAAGTGAAAAGGATCAAAAACCTCTACTCCTTGTGGAGGCCATTGTCCTCCAGTAAAAGTTACCCTACTATACTGAATAGCTTCATTTGCAAATATGCTTGCATCGAAAAATGCCCAAAACCATGCCACAAAAAACATTACCTCTGAAGCAATAAAAAGTGCCATTCCGTATCTAAGCCCAATTACCACAATAGGATTATGATGTCCTTCATGTTCAGCTTCTCTTATAACATCTCTCCACCAGCCAAACATAGTTGCTATTACTAAAAAACCTCCTAATCCAAATACCCATGTGCCAAAATTAATCTCATGCATAAACATAATAGCACCCACTGCTATAACTAAACCGGATATTGCTCCTGCCAAAGGCCAAGGACTTGGATCAACTAAATGATATGGATGTGCTTGTTTTGATTTAGACATTACTTCTCCCTTATTAAAGTATTATTATAATATATTTAATTCAAATTGCTAACATTAATATTGTTTACGTTAAAAAAAGTATAACTTAGAGTCAGTGATTTCAACTCACTAGTATTAGGGTCATCAATTATCTCGGGACTTATAAAAAAAGTTACTGGTAAGAGTATTTTTTGACCAGCTAAAACTTTTCTTTCTTCATAACAAAAACAGTCCAATTTGTTGAAGTAAAGTCCAGCTTTTTGCGGTGTTACGTTGTAAGTTGACGTAATAAGAATATCCTTATCTGTATTATTAATAACCTCATAGTCAACGGTATTACTTTTTCCTATTTTAGTAATAATTTCTCTGTCTACAGGCTGAAAATAAAGATTAAGCTTTTTTGAAACATCAGCATTAAATCTAACTTTAATAGTTTTATCACTAATATATGAAGAAGGTAATTCTACTACCTTAGGAGTTCCTCCATAACCTGTTACCTTGCAAAATAAGTTGTAAAGGGGAACTGATGCAAAGGCTAACAAAAACATAAAGCTGAAAAAGCAAAAAACTAATGATGCTATTTTAAAGTTTTTATTTTTCATTTTATTCAGACATTTTTAAAATAGTTATTAAATAAATGAGCAAAACTAATAGTGAAATAAGCATTGCTATGATATATTTTTTTTTCACTTTAAAGTACCTACTAAAAAACTATCCAATACTAGTATTAAATATAATAAAAATAGATATAAGATTGAGTACTTAAATAAATTTTTTGCACTTTGATCTGACTTTTCTTTTAAATTTAATGCAAAATAAATAAATAAACTGCCTAATATAATGGCTGAAAAAAAATATAATAGTCCAGAAAGTTTAAAAAAATAAGGTAATAAAGAAGTTATATACAGACCAAATGAATATTTAATTATACTTCTTATAGTTTGTTTCTTTCCATGTATTACTGGAAGCATAGGTATATTAACTTTTTTATAATCTTTATTTACGTATAATGATAGCGCCCAAAAATGTGGTGGAGTCCATATAAATATTATTAAAAACAGGATTATAGGAAAAATATTAAAGCTTTCCGAAACTGACACCCAACCTATTAAAGGAGGCAATGCACCTGCAGCACCTCCTATAACTATATTTTGATAAGTTTTTCTCTTTAGCCAAATAGTATAGATAAAAATGTAAAATAAAATTGAAGAAGCAAGTAGAAAACCAGCATAAATATTTGAAGATAATATTAGCAACATAGTAGATAAAATCGATAGAATAATTCCTAAGGTTAGTGCTTCTGCTGGATTTATTAGTCCTTTTGGAATTGGTCTATTTTTTGTTCTTTGCATTAATGCGTCAATATCTCTTTCATACCACATGTTAATACATCCTGCAGCACCTGCACCCAATGCAATGCTAAATAATGAAATAAATGTTAGTACAGGATTATTATAATTTTGTTGTAAAGCCAAAATTTGCCCCACCAATGCAGTAAATATAGCCAAAGACATAACTCTTGGCTTGAGTAGCATGAAGTAATTGTAGGCTGACCCAAATTCTGAGTCAGCCCTTTTATTTAATGTAAATTCAGACATTAATTTAAAATAATGGTTTTAATGTCCTGCCTTCTTGCCCTTTTTACCAATACTAGGAAGAGTATCGTAAGTATGGAACGGTGGAGGTGAGCTAGTCTTCCACTCTAATGTATCAGGTTCGCCTCCCCAAGGATTATCTGGACACTGTTTTCCAAAGTATAATGTTCTAAAAAGAATAATAACAAACCAAATTACTGCAACTCCTGATATATATGAGCCATAAGTTGCTATAGCATTCCAACCCGCATATGCATCTGGATAATCAGCATACCTTCTAGGCATACCTTGTAACCCTAAAAAATGCATAGGAAAAAAAGTAAGATTAACGCCAACAAACATTAACCAAAAATGTACTTTTCCCATCCACTCCGAGTACTGTTTTCCAGAAATCTTTCCAAACCAATAGTAAAACCCAGAAAATAGAGCAAAAACTGCTCCTAATGAAAGCACATAATGAAAATGTGCAACAACGTAATATGTATCATGTAATACGGTATCAATGCCAGCATTAGCTAGCACTACTCCTGTAACACCACCGAGTGTGAAAAGAAAAATAAAACCTATTGCAAACAACATAGGAGTAGTAAACCTTATCGAACCTCCCCACATAGTTGCTATCCAACTGAATATTTTAATACCTGTCGGAACTGCAATTACCATAGTAGCTGCAGTAAAGTAAGCTTTAGTATCCACATCTAATCCTACAGTGTACATGTGATGTGCCCACACTACAAAACCTACCACGCCTATCGCTACCATAGCATATGCCATTCCTAAGTAACCAAAAACTGGTTTTCTTGAAAAAGTAGATACCACATGACTTATTATACCAAAGGCTGGTAAGATCAGAATATAAACTTCTGGGTGACCAAAAAACCAAAACAAATGCTGAAATAAAATAGGATCACCACCTCCTTCTGGAGCAAAAAATGCTGTACCAAAATTACGATCTGTCAAAAGCATTGTAATTGCTCCTGCTAGCACAGGTAAAGATAATACTAATAAAAAAACTGTAACTAAAATAGACCAGACAAATAAAGGCATTCTATGCAATGTCATCTCAGGAGTTCTCATATTAAAAATAGTCGTAATAAAGTTTATTGCTCCTAAAATAGATGAAGCTCCTGCCAAATGTAAACTTAATATAGCCATATCAACAGCAGGACCTGAATGTCCCAAATTACTTGAAAGAGGAGGATAAATAGTCCAACCCGTACCTGCTCCTCCTTGTACAAACGGACTGGCCATTAACAAGATAAATGCAGGAACTAATAACCAAAAACTTATATTATTCATTCTAGGAAATGCCATATCTGGCGCACCGATCATAATAGGAACAAACCAATTACCAAAACCTCCTATCATAGCTGGCATTATCATAAAGAAGATCATTATCAACCCATGTGCAGTAGTTAATACATTGTACATCTGATAATCGCCATTTAAAATACCATCACCAGGAGCAGCTAGTTCAGTTCTCATGATCAAAGACATAATACCACCTATTATGCCAGCAATAATTGCAAAAATTAAATACATTGACCCAATATCTTTGTGGTTTGTTGAAAAAACCCACCTTTTCCATCCTTTTACTTCATGATCATGTTCATGCTCAATTACTGTAGCTACCATATTTTTTCTCCAATTTAATTATTTATTCGCAAACTTGTTATTTTTACTTGCATATTTAGTCTTAGCTTCTTCAACCCAAATATCAAACATTTCTTGTGTTACAACATGTATTTCAATAGGCATAGATTGATGATTGACACCACACAATTCTGAACACATTCCATAATAAATACCAGTTTTTTCTGCCTTAAACCAAGTTTCGTTTAATCTACCAGGCACGGCGTCTGTTTTAACACCAAATGCAGGTATTGCCCAACTATGAAGAACGTCTGCTGCTGTAACTTGCATTCTTATTATTTTATTCACTGGAACAACCACTTTCGTATCAGTTGTCAACATTCTTTTAAAAGGTTTATCCTCTTCTAGCTCATCTTCGCTTTGAAGCATAAAAGCTTCATAAGTGAAATTGCCATTATCAGGATACTCATATCCCCAATACCACTGATAGCCTATTGCCTTAATAGTAAGGTCAGGTTCAGGAATAACATCCTGTTTATATAATAGTTTGAACGAAGGAACCGCAATTACTACCAAAATTAATACGGGTATAGCAGTCCATAAAATTTCAACTAACGTATTATGTACAGTTTTAGAAGGGTTTTTATTCTTATTTGCTGAATACTTATAGCATACCCATATAAGTAATCCTAACACAAACAGAGTTATAATTGCCATTATAATAGTAACAAAAGCATGCATACTATAAACATCCTTAGCAACTTCGGTTACTGGGTTTTGCAGATCTATACCATAATCCTTAGCAACACCCTCAGGTTCAATTGCATTGAGGTTGTTAGATAACACAATTAAAAAAGTAGATATAGAAATCGGAACTAGGGAAAAAACCCTCTTTATTTTATTAAGCATATTTGACATAAAACCTTTTCTTTATAATTATAATTTAGCGTAATTATTTTAAATTTCACTATTTATTATTGCTAACATATACATTATAACATTTCTATAATAAATTAAATTTATTTAATAAATTAATTATTTAGTATAAAAAAATTAAAATTTGAAATAAGAGGATATAAAAATATGTCATATGATGAAAAAAAATATTTAGAAGATCACAAAAAAACTTGGAAAAAATTTATAGACTTAACTATAAAAGGTTCGATAATAATAGCGATTATTTTAGTTTTAATGGCAATTTTTCTCACAAATTCATAATTTAATAGTATTATTAGATTTAGATTGAATTTAAATAAAAGAAAGTCAAATATATAGAAAACCTCTTAGCTAGCCTTAACTCTAAACAAGAAGAAGCAGTTTCCTATATCAATGGACCGCTTATTGTGTTGGCTGGTGCAGGTACTGGTAAAACAAGAGTTCTAACAACTAAATTATCAAAAATTATAAGGGAAAATTATGCTAACCCCTATGAAATATTAACAGTTACGTTCACAAACAAGGCAGCTAATGAAATGAAAAATAGAGTGGAAAGCATTTTAAGGATAAATACAGCTGGTTGGTGGATTGGAACTTTTCACTCAATGGGGGCAAGAATTCTAAGAAAAAACCCTGAAATAGTGGGATTAAAAAAACAGTTTACAATAATTGATACTGACGACCAATTAAAGCTTCTCAAACAAGTTTTATCCTTTCATAATATTGATGATAAAAGATGGCCAGCAAAAAATTTAAGCTATGTCATTCAAAGATGGAAAGATAAAGGGTTAAACCCTGACAATGTTGATCAACATGGTAGCGATTTTGCAAATAATAAAGGTGCTATTTTATATGAAACTTATCAAAAAAGATTAAAAACACTAAATGCTGCAGATTATGGTGACCTACTACTTCAAAATTTAAATATGTTTCATATTCAGCCAGATATTAAATACTATTATAAAAATAAGTTCAAATTTGTATTAGTTGATGAATACCAAGATACTAATCTGTGCCAATATCAATGGCTACAAAATATTGTTAATAAAAATCAAAATATTTGTGTCGTAGGAGATGATGACCAATCTATCTATTCTTGGAGGGGTGCAGAGGTTAAAAATATATTTAAATTTGAAAAAGAGTACGACAAAGTTAAAGTTATAAAGCTAGAAAAAAATTATAGATCAAAAGCAAATATTCTTAATGCAGCCAACTTTTTAATTTCTAATAATAAAAATAGAATGGGAAAAGATTTATGGACAGATGATGATGCAGGAGAAAAAATTGAAATAATTAATGTCAATAACAATGAAGAAGAAGCGACTTATATAAGTGATAAAATTGAAGAACTTTTATCATCAGGAGTTTTACTTGAAAGTTTTGCTATTTTGGTAAGGGCTAGTTATCAAACTAGAGCTTTTGAGGATAGATTTATTAAAATAGGTATGCCTTACAAGATTATAGGAGGTACCAAGTTTTATGAAAGACTTGAGATCAGAGATGCCCTCGCATTTTTAAGAATAGTAGCAAGTGACTATGATGACCTTGCTTTTGAAAGAATAATAAATGTTCCCAAGAAAGGAATAGGAGAAAAAACAATTAGAAGTATAGAAGTTTTTAGACGAGAAAAAGACCTATCTCTAATTCAAGCTACTAAAGAATTAGTAAAAATTAATTATTTTTCAAATAAAATTAATAATAACTTATCAAATTTTATAAAATTAGTTGAAAAATGGAGAAATCAGAAAACTCTTAATGCATCAGAATTAGCTGAAACTATTTTAGATGAGTCTGGTTATACAGAGATGTGGCAAAATGATAAATCAGTAGAAGCAGAGTCAAGATTAGATAACCTTAAAGAATTAATAAATGCTATTTCTGAATTTGATACTATAAGATCATTTATTGAACATATACAGTTAGTTATGGATAATGAATTAAATAATAAAAATAATTCTGTAAATATATTAACTTTTCATGCCTCAAAAGGGTTAGAATTTGAAAATATCTTTTTACCTGGATGGGAAGAAGAAGTGTTTCCGAACAAAAGAGCCTTAGAAGAAAGGTTAAATGAAGGCCTTGAAGAAGAAAGGCGTCTAGCTTATGTAGGCATTACAAGAGCACAAAAAAGAGTTTGGATATTACATGCCAATAGTAGGATAATACATGGCCAATGGTTCTATTCTACACCGTCAAGGTTTTTAAGTGAGTTACCTTCTGATAATATAATTTCTAATAGTGACACAAATGCTAATTATTTTGGTAATCTAGATTATCAAAATAATATTTTGGAAAATAATAACATCTATATAGAAAATAAAGATACTATATTAAAAGGTGATAGGGTTTTTCATCAAAAATTTGGCTATGGGCTAGTTATTAATCTTGAAAATGATAATGCAGAAGTAAATTTTGAAAAAACTAGCACAAAAAAAGTTAAAATAGATTACTTAATAAAAGATGTCTAAAAAGAACATTTATATTAAAAGAGTTTCAAATCTTAGAGAAGTAATGCGAAAAAAAAATATTGAAGCATTTTTGGTAACTCATGATGACGAACATTTATTAGAAAACACCGCCAAAAGTTTTGAAAGATTAAAATGGATAGTTGGTTTCACTGGCTCGGCTGGGTATCTTTTAATAACGTTAAATGAACTATTTTTATTTGTTGATTCAAGATATTCTATACAATCCAAAATAGAAACTAAG
This sequence comes from Rhodospirillaceae bacterium, assembly GCA_902547175.1. The sequence goes on from CACCMS010000022.1 coordinate 11,012, forward strand.
GGATTAAAAATCAAAATATTTAATGTTTTTGAAATGAATTATGAAAAATTTTTTTCACTAAATAAACTTAAAACAAAAAACTTAGCCTTAGACCCAAAAACAATGTCACAAAAATTATATTCATCTTATCAGGAAGTTGCTACCAAATATCAAATCAAAATATTAAAACTTAAAAAGAATTTAATAGATTATATTTGGATAAGAAGCTTAAAAGTTCAAAATACTAAAAATATCTTTATTTTAAATCAGAAATTTAGTGGTATGACATTCGTTGAGAAGCTAAATAAACTTTTTGCTATTTTGAAACAAAAAAATGTAGATTGGATATTTATACAAAATAGTGAGTCAGTTGCCTGGTTATTTAATATCAGAGGTATGGATTTACCTTACACACCTATTACTTTTGCATATTCACTAATATCTAGAAAATATATTTATATTTTTTTAGAGGATCCAGCTTTACCCAAAAATATTCTAAATTTTTATTCAAAAAAAGTAAGATTTGTTAATTTTATAGAAATTAATAAAATTTTAAAAAAAATGAAAGTTTCAAAACAAAAAATACTTGTAGATCAAAATAGTACAAGTAAATATTATTATGAACTTCTGCAAAAAAATTATAAAAAAGTTTTCAATGACTCCGATCCTGTATGTTATTTAAAATCAATTAAAAATAAAGTAGAAATTAAAAATATAGTTAAATCTCATGTTTTTGACGGAGTAGCTCTAACAAAATTTATTTATTGGTTTAAAAATATTAAAAATAAAGTTTCAGAATTAGATATAGTAAATAGAATTGATAGTTTAAGAGCACAAAACAAAGAGTATTTATCTAAATCATTTCCTACTATAGCAGGTAGTGGAAAAAATGGGGCTATTGTACACTACATACCAAATAAAAAATCAAATAGAAAATTAAACACTGACGATATTTTATTATTAGACAGTGGAGGGCAGTACAAACTGGGAACTACTGACGTTACAAGAACTTTATCTATAGGAAAAGCAGAAAAAATTCAATCATTAAACTATACTTTGGTATTAAAAAGTCATATTAAACTTAATAATGCTGTATTCCCTAAAGGAACATCTGGTGCTTTTCTAGATTATATAGCTAGATCTGAACTTTGGAAAAATGGGAAAGATTTTGCACATGGAACTGGGCACGGTGTTGGTTACTGCTTAAATGTGCATGAAGGACCTTTTAGTATATCAAAAAACAATAATATCCCTCTACAAGAGGGTATGGTTTTTTCAAATGAGCCTGGTTATTACCTTGAAGGCAAATTTGGAATTCGAATTGAAAATTTAGTAACAATTAAAAAAAAAACTATTAATAGAAAAGAATTATTTAAGATTGAAACATTAACTTTAGCACCTTATGATATTGACTTAATAAGAAAAAGTCTTTTAACTAACGAGGAATTAATTTGGATAAATAATTATCATTATACCGTTTTTAAAAAATTATCACCTTATCTAGATAAGAACGAAAAAAACTGGTTATTCAAAGAAATTAATAAATTATGAAAAATAAATTAAATTTTGCTCTAGTATATGGATCTACAAGAAAAAAAAGATTAGGCATTAGGTTTGTAAAGTACTTAGCTAACCAAATTATAAAAAATAAACATGTTCCGATGATTATTGATCCATTAGAGAACAGACTTCCTCTTTTAGATAAACGATTTGAAGATTTTAGTAAAAATAAAGCACCTAACTCAGTTAAAAATGTACATAAAATATTAAATAAAGCTGATGCTATAATCCTAGTTAGTGCTGAATATAATCATTTACCTCCTCCTGCATTAATTAATCTACTAAACTATTTTTATAAAGAATTTGATAGAAAACCTTCTTCTGTCTGCACCTACTCTGTAGGAGATTTAGCTGGAGTCAGAGTGCAAAGTCCCCTAAGGACTCTAATGGCTCAATTAGGTAGTCCTCCTATAAAATTCGGAATGTATCAAGGAAAGGTATCTAAAAGTCTCAACGAAAAAGGAGAACCTAACGATCCAAAAGAGACAGAGGAAAGGTTTGATCTCTTTTTTAAAGAATTATTATGGTACGCAAGAGCTTTAAAAGTATCAAGAAAAGTTTAATTACTCATTAGATCATTGACAAAATCTATTCCTTTAATATCTAGATTCATTGACTCAGCTTTTTGTAACTTGCTTCCAGCATCTTTTCCTGCAATTAAAAAATCAGTATTTTTTGATATAGAAGAAAGTATTTTGCCTCCTAAAGATCTTAATTTAACTTCTATTTCACTCCTATTAAAATTTTCAAAAGACCCAGTTATTACAATTTTTTTATCTTTGTAAATTCCCTGAGACAAATTTTTTGTATATTTTATATTTAAATGATTTTTAAGATTTGTAACTAACTCAAGACACTTTTGATTTAAAAAATAACTTTGCAAACTATTAATAATTACCTCTCCTAGCCCATCACATTCTGGCAAACTTTCTTTATTCAAATTAGAAAATGCATAAATAAATTCTTCTAAGCTTTTAAAATTATTACTTAGAGAAATAGCTAATTCTTTTCCTACATGTCTAATACCTAAAGAATATATAAATTTGTCAAAAGTTACTGTAGAACTTTTTTCTATAGCTTTAAATAAATTTTCAACACTTTTTTTACCCCAACCGTCATACTGATATAAATTTATATTATTAGTTTCCTGTTTTCTTTTTAATAAAAAAATATCATCAATATTTTTAATAATACCTTTTTCTATAAGAAATCTAATCTGCTTCTCTCCTAAGCCCTCAATATTAAGTGCCAGTCTAGAGACAAAATGAGAAATTCTATATACGATTTGCTCTTCACAAAAATCAAAATTTACGCAGCGAAGAGCTACTTCTTTATTTGTCTTTATTAGTTTTTTATTACAACTTGGACAACTTGATGGAAAAGTAATTTTTCTTTTATCTCTATTATTGGCTTTCTCTTTTACACCTATTATTTTTGGAATAACATCCCCCGCTCTTTGAAGCTTTACTATATCGCCTATATTTAAATTAAGTCTTTTTATTTCATCTTGATTGTGTAATGTAGCTCTACTTATTTTTACACCTCCAACAAGCACTTCTTCTAAAATAGCAACTGGGGTAATGGAACCTGTTCGGCCAACTTGAAATTTTACATCTACAATTTTAGTGGCAACCTCTTCAGCAGGAAATTTATGGGCTAGTGCCCATTTAGGAAACCTAGATGTAAAGCCTATTTTTTTTTGTTGTTCATATGAATTTAACTTATATACAATGCCATCAATTTCATATTCTAACTCGTCTCTTATATCATTTATATGATTATAAAATGCCATCATTTCTTTAACGCTTGAACATATAGCTGAAGGCGTGTTTAATGCGAAATTATTCTTTAATAAGATATTTCGTGTATCTAGTAATGTTTCACCAAAGTATTTTTCCTTACTTATAATGGTATAACCAAAAAATCTTAATTTTCTTTGCTTTGTGATTTCAGGATCTAATTGTCTAATTGATCCAGAAGCTGCATTTCTTGCTGTAGAAAAAGTTTGCTTATTATTTGATTTTCTTTCTTCATTTAATCTAATAAATTCAGTTTTAGGCATGAAGATCTCACCTCTGATTTCTAATTTTTTAGGAAAATCAATGGGTAATTTTTTCTTAACGTTATCTACATGTATGATATTAGTGGTAATATCTTCTCCTTGAAGTCCATCCCCTCTTGTTAATGCTCTCACTATTTTATGATTCTCATAAATTAAGGAAGCAGATAATCCATCCACTTTGGTTTCAGCTAAAATTTTAAAATCATTAAATATTTTATTTAACTTTAGAAAAAAAGCTTTAACCTCTTCTTCACTATAACCATTATTTAGAGATAACATTGGCGAGTTATGCGTATATGTTTTAAATTCTTTACTGACTGCACTACCAACTTTTTTACTTGGAGATTCTGGTAGCATTAGGTGAGGATATTGAGTTTCTAAATTTTCTAAATCTTTTCTGAGTTCATCATATTCAGTATCACTTATTTCCTGGTTATTTTCATTGTAATATAAGTGATCATGATAATTTATTTTGATAATAAGTTCTTTAATTTCATCTAAAATAACTTTGTCTTTTTTGTTACTATCATTCATGCTATATGATTAAGCAATCTTTCTGATAAAAGTCTTGCCTCGTCTGTTATTTGGTCTCCAGATATCATCGAAGCAACTTCTTCTATTCTATCTTCATAAGAAAGTTCTTTTACTCCTGTAACCGTCATATCATTTTTAAAAGACTTAGAAGTTTTAAAATGTTGTTGGCCTCTAGCTGCTACTTGAGGAAGGTGAGTAACTATAAGAATTTGTTGAGTTTTTGATAAGTTCAATAATCTAATAGCTATTGCTTCTGCTACTGAACCACTAACCCCTGAGTCTACTTCATCAAAAACTAAAGTTTTTTTATTCATACTATTAGCTATTACTAAATTTATAGCTAGCATTAGTCTGGATAGCTCTCCTCCTGATGAAACTTTATGTATCTCACCCTTTGACCCACCTTTATTCATACTAACTAAAAATTTAACATTATCTATGCCATTTTCATTTTGTTTATCTTTTTCCTTTTCAATGACTTCTACTTCAAATCTTGCGTCTTCTAGTTTAAGTGGTGAAAGCTCATTATTAATTAAGTCTGCTAAATTAGTTGCGAATTTCTTTCTATGCTCACTTAAAACTCTAGAGCTTTTTTCATATTGCTCCTTGGCTATATGAACTTTATTTTTAATTTTTTCATAATTCTCTGAACTATTTTCTAAAACGTCTAACTCTTCTTTTAATTTAATTAATTTAGAGTTTATATTTTCAGGTTCTATTTTAAACCTCCTTGATAAATTATTTATGTCAAACAATCTTTGCTCTATT
>CACCMS010000023.1 GCA_902547175.1 Rhodospirillaceae bacterium
GGCATAGCTCTAAATATAAAAACTATTATAGCTGTGCCAACTATAGTATATTGATCTTCTTTTTCTAAATCCTTTATTAAAAGGCGCATTAATATTGCAATTAATAATAATGAACTAATCAAAATAACTTCCTTTGAAAAAGGCATATTTAGGGTACCCAAAAAAACTGTAAAAATAACAAAGGTACAGCTTCCTAAAAATATTTGATAATCTAATGTAGTTGTTTTAAATTTAATAGCTTTAGTTTTATTTTGATTTAAAAAGTTAAATAAGACTATTCCAGATACAGATATAGCGGGAATTATCAATCCATATAAATAAATTTTTCCATAGAGTAAATTAAGATTAACATAATTTTCATTAACTCCTTTAAAAATAAATAGGTTTATTAAACCTACTATAAGAGAGCCCAAAATTATTGCGAATCTACCGTATAACTGAACAATAGTATGTTCCTTCTTAGTGTTTTTATTTTTTACTTGTTTAGTGATATTTTTAAAACTTGGTTCTACTGCTTCAACAGTCATAGCATCTGCAACAACATCTTGTAAAACATACCCTACAGGTGTTAGAATCGAGCTAAGTATAAACCAAGTTTTAATTTCTAAATATTGAATCATGAAGCTTTTGTGTACAAGGATGCCGTACATGGTTAGTAGACTTATTGACACAAGAAAAGCACCCAGGTATACAAAATATTGTTTAAGATTCCAATATTTATCTATTAAAAATCCTATAGGCATCTTAAGAGCCCATGGTATACCTGCCCAAAAACCAATGGAAGCAATAAATGCAGCAGATAGGCTCAAATAATCTTTAATAAAAAAAATACCAACAATACTTGTTAGTCCTGAAACTCCAGCAGAGGCATAAATCAATAAGGGTGGTAAATAAGCTATTTTAAAAATAGGCATTTTAAATTATCTTTTATATATATCCTTAAACCTTTTTATGTCATCTTCCTCTAAATATTCACCGGTTTGTACTTCTATCATAATAAGGTCTTTTTTAGATTTGTTTTCTATTCTATGAACTTCTCCCTTTTTAATAAATGTTGATTGATTTGCATTCAATTTAAATTGTTTTTTTCCTTTAGTAATGAATGCAGTACCATTAATAACAATCCAGTGCTCTGAACGTTTATAGTGTTTTTGTAATGAAATTTTGTGCCCTGGTAAAATATGCAACTTCTTTACTTTGTAGCCATTTCCTTGATCTAGGTTAATAAAACTTCCCCAAGGTCTATTTGATTCTGATTCATTTAAGATTTCTTTATTTTTCCTTTTATGTATTTTTTTAACAAGTTCTTTTATTGTATTAGTATTATCTTTTTTTGAAACCAAAGTCATATCTCTGGTATTAATTATATTTAAGTCTTTTACATCATTTGTAATAAGGATTTTATGATTAGAAAACATAAAGCAGTTTTCAGTATTAATACTTTCAACATTACCTATTGATTTTTTAACTTTGTATATAGACTCAAATGTACCTAAATCACTCCATGGAATATCAAGCTGGACTACAATTTTTTCAAATTCTTTTTCAAGGATAGCATAGTCAAATGAAATCGAAGGAACTTGACCCCAATATTTTTTATCTAGAAATATAAACTCCATTTCTTTTCTTGAGCACTCTTGGCTTTTTCCTACCAATGAATAAAGTTTTTTATTAAATTGATTAAAAAGTGATTTTAAATAACTATTTTTAACTACTACTATGCCTGAATTCCATAAAGCACCTAGTCTATGTAGCTTTATAGCTTTTGTCTTTTTAGGTTTCTCTATAAAGGAGTCGACTTTAAAGCTATCTTTCAATACATAATTCTTTTTATATTTAATATAACCATAGTGTATATTAGGTTCTTTGCTCTTTAAACCAAGAATTACTAATTTATTATTTAATGCTATTTTATTCGCTTTTAATAACCCTTGAATAAATTTTTTATTATTTTTGATATGATGGTCAGATGGAAGAAAGCACAGCACTTCCTCATCTTTACAAAAGAAAGTTGAAGCTGCAAAGGCTGGTGCTGTATTTTTAGGCTTGTCCTCCAATAAGAGTTTATCGTATTTTGCATTACAGTTTATTAGACTCTTTAGAACATTAAACCTTTGATTTCTATTTGAAATTATTATGGGTTTTGTGAAATTTGAGTTATTAACTCTATTTAGCGTTTCTTCAAACAAATTAGTTTTTTCGTTAAAGATATCAAAGAATTGTTTAGGTTTATTTTCTCTAGATAAAGGCCAAAGCCTAGTACCAGATCCGCCTGAAAGGATAATAGGCTTAATTTTCATTACTAATTGAGTTTTCTCTTAAGTATTTTATAGTATTAAGAAGTTTTTGAGAATCTGAAATGCCTCTATAAGACATCTTTGTACCAGGCGCCCATTCCTTAGGTTTTTCCAAAAAATAATATAAGTTTACAATACTCCATTTTTTATCAATATTTAAAAAGGTTTTTGAATATTTATAACCTGAAAGATTACCTACCTTTCTATCAAGAATAGTAGCTAAAGATGGACCTATTTTATTTTTTATAGGCATATTCAAATCATGACAAGATGCACAATTTTTGTTAACAAAAGTTTGCCCTTTATCTAAATCTGCTTTTTCTAAAAGTTGATTTAATTCTAATTCTGTAATTATTTTTAATTCAGAATCTATACTTACTTTATTAAGATCTTTATTTTTATCTTCAACATTTTCTATATTATAAGAAAGTTTGCTAACTTTTTTTTTATCTACATTATAAAGTAACTCACTTAGAAATGCAGCTAACAAGTATACTAAGATGGCAGATAAAATTGCACAAAATATTTTATTTAACTCTGACGACATATTTAATTCCTGTTATAAATTTTTTAATATATTATTATATTTAGGTAAAGATTAAAATAATTTTATGAATAATGATACTTTAATAGTTATACCTATTAGAATGGCATCATCGAGATTGCCTGGTAAGCCGTTAATTGACATTAATGGAAAAACTATGGTTGCTCACGTTTGGGAAAAAGCAGTATTATCTAAATGCGGAGATGTAATTGTTGCTTGTTGTGACAAAGAAGCTAGAGATTATCTTCATAAAAAACACATACCTTATGTGATGACTAAAAAAAAACTAAATAGTGGTACTGATAGAGTATATAATGCTATGAATAATTTATTAAAAAAAAAGTTATATAAATATATAATTAATTTGCAAGGAGATGTTCCTAATATATCCCCAAAGATAATTAAGAAATTAGCTTTAATTATAAGACAAAAATCTGTGGCCATGGCAACCTTAGTCTCTAAAATTAAAGATCCTAAGTTTATTAATGATAAAAATATTGTAAAGACTGCTATTATTAAACATTTAAAATTTTATAAAGCACTTTATTTTTCAAGGTCTCCTATACCCCATGGATCTAATGAGTTTTTTGAACACATAGGTATATATGCTTATAAAATTAACACCTTAAAAAGGTTTGTAAATTTGAAAATGGGCCAACTAGAAAAGACAGAATCTTTAGAGCAACTAAGAGCATTAGAAAATGGTATAGATATTATTGTAGGCAAAGTTAATAAAGCCCCATATAGTATAGATACGCTAAAGGATTTAAATTTTTTTTTAAAAAATGAGTTAATTAAATGAAAAAAAAAATTGCATATCAAGGTAGGCCCGGAGCTTATTCACATTTAGTTTGTATAAAAGCTTTTCCAGATCATGAACCAGTACCATGTGAGTCCTTTGAAGAGGTTTTTAAAAAAACTGAAAAGAAGGAAACTGAAATATCTTTAATACCAATAGAAAACTCACAAGCAGGCAGAGTTGCTGATATTCATAATTTATTACCCATGTCAAATTTAGTAATTACTGGAGAATATTTTCATAAAGTGAGCCATCATTTATTAGGGTGTTCTGGTAGCTCTTTAGACTCTATTAAAACTGCTGAAAGTCATTTACATGCTTTAGCACAATGTAAGAATTTTTTGAGTAAAAATAAAATTAAGCCAATTATAAGTGCAGATACTGCGGGTGCCGCAGAAGAAATATCTAAAGTAAAAAGTAATAGTAGAGCGGCAATAGCATCAGAATTAGCAGCTCATATTTATAATTTAACTATAATAAGCTCTAATATAGAAGATGATATTCATAACACCACTAGATTTTTATTTATGAAAAAAAATTTTGAAGAAGTAAGAATTAAGGGAACTGATTATATCACTAGTTTTATTTTTCAAGTAAGAAACATACCTTCTGCATTATTTAAAGCATTAGGAGGGTTTTCTACTAATAAAATAAATATGTTAAAATTAGAGAGCTACATGCTAAAGGGGTCATTTAAAGCTACGCAGTTTTATGTTGATATAGAGGGACATCCTGAAGATGATAATGTAAAACAAGCATTTGAAGAATTAGGTTTCTTTTCAAAGGAAGTAAAAATTTTAGGTTATTATCCTTCTTCTGAATTGAGGAAAAGTTAGTTTAACTTTTTTGCCAATGTGCTATTAGACTATGCGCAATAGCATATTTTTTTGGAAGTATTATTTTTTTTTTATTTTTAAGGTTTAAAAGCTCTTTTTTAGTAACCCAAATAGCATCTTCAATTTCTGATTTATTTATTTTAAGCTTAACTGAAGAACTTACTGCTTCAAAACCTACCATTAAATTATTAGCAAAAGGCCAAAATTGAGAGAAAAGATAATTTATATTCTTTAATTTTAAACCAACTTCTTCATAAGCCTCTCTAATTACAGTTTGTTCTAAGGACTCATTGGGCTCACAAAATCCTGCAATACAGGAATATAGGTTTTGTTTCCAGTTTTTACCTCTAGCTAATAATATTCTATTTTGGTTTTTAATTAGTATGATTACAGTGGGATCTATTTTTGGAAATATTTTTTTTAGGCAACTTTTATTTGTGCATTCTATATAACCCTTTAAATTGTTAAATCTATTTTTTGCTCCGCATTTGGAACAAAACTTATTTTCGTTTTTCCATCTTTCTAAAAAAAATAAAGCAGATAAATAAGACACGTGCTCATTGTTAACTAAATTTATGCATTCTCTTAAATTTACTAAAGAGAAAATTCTATTCTCCAATATCGTTTTAATTTTTGTTAATGAAACAGAGGCTCCTATGAAAACGGTTTTATTTTTCTTGCCTAAAAAATAAAGATTTTCTCTTTTAATTTTTAGTTTATTCAATTCTCTAAATTTTAAAAAACAGTTTTTATTATTAAATAATATTATTTTATTATTCGCCATAAAAGAACACTCATAAAATAGATTAGATTTAAAAGGGTTATCATTTCTTTCCAAATCAATTTTATTTTTTATTGAAAATAGGTGCAAATTTTGCATTTTTTAATACTAACTATTATTTAATTTATTAACATGATATCATTTAATTTGGAAGGTTTAGTTGGATACTTTAGAGTGCTTAACCAGTCAGGTCTGAAAGGAAGCAGCTGAGGTATTTTAAGGTAGGTCAGCTCAACCTTCCTAAGGAAAGAAAATGATTGAATATAAAGTATTATCAAGAAAATATAGACCAAAAAAGTTAAAAGAAGTCATAGGCCAGGATTTTACCGTGCGAACTTTAACCAATGCATTTACTGAGGAAAAATTAGCACATGCTTTTTTATTTACGGGGATTAGAGGAGTAGGGAAAACTACAATAGCACGTATAATCGCTATGGGATTAAACTGTGAGACAGAAAACAAACCAACAGCTAATCCTTGTGGCATTTGTTCAAACTGCAAAGCAATTCTTCAAGATAGGTACGAGGATGTTTTGGAAATAGATGCAGCTTCAAATACAGGAGTAGATGATGTAAGAGAGATAATTAGCTCATTAAAATATAGGCCATCAAAAGGAGGTTATAAGGTTTTTATCATTGATGAGGTTCATATGTTATCAAATTCGGCATTTAATGCATTATTGAAAACAATTGAAGAACCGCCTAGCTTTGTAAAATTTATATTTTGCACTACTGAAATGCAAAAAATCCCAATTACTATAGTATCAAGATGTCAAAAATATAATTTGAATAGAGTTACATTAACTGCATTATGTAATTATTTAGAAGAATTAGCCGAATTGGAAAAATTAAATATATCTAAAGAAGCAATTGCAGTTATTGCAAGAAACTCTGAGGGTTCAATAAGGGATAGTTTAACAATTCTTGATCAATGTATACTAAGTTTTAATAATGAAAATATAGATGTGGAAAGTGTGAATCAAACTTTAGGACTAACTTCTCAAAGCTTTCTGTTAGACTTATATATAAATATTGTAAATGGCAATATTATTAATGCAAATAATGTACTGCATAATATTTATAAAAATGGAGCTGCTCCTAAACAAATAATAGATGACTTATTGAACGTAACTTATAGCTTAATTTCTTCTTTAGCAGCCAACACAAATATAGAAACATATGAAAAGGATAAGTTTCAAACAATTATTGATAAATGTGATATTCCTTTTTTAAATCAAGTATGGCATATGTTATTAAAGGGCAGAGATGAAGTTAATAAGGTATCACATCAGATGGAAGCCTTGGAAATATTAATAATAAGAATAGCTTACAGTTCACAGTTACCAAGTTTAGAGACAGTTGTAAAAAAAATTAAAGAAGATAATAATGATAAATTAAATCTTGACGTAAAAGATGATAATATAGGAAACGATATAAAGAAAATACTAGATGCCTTTCCAGAAGGAAAAGTATTAAAAAATCAATAACTAATAAAAGGAGTAAAGTATGAATAATATGGGAGGCTTGCTGCAGCAAGCACAGCAAATGCAAAGGAAAATGTTGGAGATAGATAAAAAACTAAGTGAGATGGAGGTTTCTGGTGAAGTAAGCAATGGGCTGGTTAAAGTAATAATGACCGGTAAAGGAGTAGTAAAGTCTATTAAAATAGATAGTAGCTTAAAAGAAGATATTGAAGTTTTAGAGGACTTAATAATAGCAGCAATGCATGAAGCTAAAAAAAATGCTGATAACTTATCAGAACAAGAAATGAAATCTGTAACAGGAGGTATGCCAATGCCACCTGGAATTAAATTTTAACATGTACTCTAAAGAAATTGATTTATTAATAAATTTATTATCTAGTCTCCAAGGTATAGGCCCTCGTTCTGCTAGAAGAATTGCTTTACAGCTTATAGCAAAAAAAAATACTTTGATGATGCCTTTAGGTAAAATGATGATAGATGTAGCCAAACTTATTGAAAGGTGCAAAATTTGCGGTAATTATGACTCTATAAACCCTTGTAGTATATGTAGTAATGAAAAAAGAGATAAAAATGTAATTTGCATAGTAGAAGAGGTAGCAGACTTATGGGCTCTGGAAAGAGGTAGATTATACCAAGGTTTATATCATGTTTTAGGTGGTACATTAGATGCGATTAGAGGAGTGAGTCCCGAAAAATTAAAAATTGATTTTTTGCTTGAAAAAGTTAAAGAACAAAATATTAATGAAATTATTTTGGCAACATCATTAACAACTGCGGGTCAAACAACGGCCCATTATATCGTGAGTAAGCTTGAAGGGATTAAGGTAAAAATTACCAGGTTAGCAAGAGGGTTACCGGCAGGCGGTGAGTTAGAATATTTAGACGAAGCAACATTAAGCCAAGCTCTTTATGAAAGAATTGATGTCAACCAAGGTATAGGTGAAAAAAGATAATGCAAATTATAATAGCCCCAGATAGCAGGTTAAAGCAAATTTCAAAAAAAGTTGAAATCATAGATGATTCCATTATATCCACTCTAGATCAAATGTTAGAATGCATGTATCAGAATAACGGAATTGGCTTAGCTGCTCCTCAAGTTGGTATTCTTAAAAGACTTGTAGTAATCGACTGTAGTGATAATAAAGATAAAAAAAAACCATTAAAGCTTATTAATCCAGAAGTTATTAAATTATCGAAAAATATTTCTGAGTTTGAAGAAGGTTGTTTATCTCTTCCATCGCAATATGCTAAAGTAATAAGACCTTCTAAAATAACTTTAAAATATAAAAATATAGAAGGTTTTACTTGTGAAAGTGAATTTGTTGGTTTAGAAGCAACATGTATACAACATGAAATAGATCATTTGGATGGTAAGCTATTTGTTGATCACATTAGCAAGCTTAAAAAAAATATAATAATTAAAAAATTAAAAAAATTGAAAAAAAAAATATAGGATATGAATAAAGTATTAAGCTTAGCTTATTTTGCTGGAGGTTCTAAATTTACCTTAGATCCATTTATTGCTTTAAAAAAAAGTAAACACGACTTAAAAATGGTTTTTACTAAGTCACCAAAAAGAGCAGGAAGGGGCAAGAAGAAATCTCATAACTTGCTTTTAGAAAAAGCAGTGGAATTTGGCATACCTATAAAAACTATTAATGATTTTAAAAATATAGAAAATTTAAAACTACTTAAAAATTTAGAGTTAGACTTTATTATAGTTTTTTCATTTGGTTTGATATTGCCTAAAGAAGTTTTAGAAATACCTAGATATGGATGCATCAATATTCATGCCTCATTATTACCTAAATGGAGAGGGGCCTCTCCCGTTCAACATGCATTAATGAATAATGATAAAGCAACAGGATATACTTTCATAATTATGAATGAAAGATTAGATGAAGGAAAGATAGTTTATAAGGAAAAAATCAATATCGATATAACGGATAACTATGCCACCTTATTGAGTAAAATTGTAAGTTTAGCATCAAAAGTTTTAGTGAGTAAAATCGAAGATTTATTTAATAATAGTATAGAACCTCAAGCACAAACTCATAGTGAAGCCAGTTATTGTTATAAAATAAAAAAAGATGATACATATTTGAAATTTAATACCTCAGCCGAAGAAGTTTTAGGCAAAATTAAAGCATTTAGTCCAAACCCTGGCGCTAAATGCTTTCTTGATGGAGAACTGATAAAAATTTTAGATGCCAAAATTGAGGACAATCGTAAATTCAATAAAAAAATAGGCTGTGTAACAGATGAAAGTTTGTTAATTTCTTGTAAATATGGATTTATTAGGCTTATAAAAATACAAAGGGCAGGTCGCAAAGCAATGATGGTAAGAGAATTTTTGAATGGTAGGAAGGTTAAATTAGGATCACTTATAAATGAAAAAAAATAAAAATATTAATATTATAAATTGGATAGGTGTTTATACTTTGTTTACAAAAGAAACTAAAAGATTTTGTAAAGTTTATCAGCAAACTATATTAGCTCCAGCTTTTACCTCATTGTTATTTTTTCTAGTAATATCAATAGCAATAGGCTCTAGGGTAAATTATGATTTTAATTATATAAACTTTTTAGCACCAGGGTTAATAATAATGACTATGATGCAAAATGCATTTGCAAATACATCTTCTTCTATATTAGGTTCTAAAATGCAGGGGAATATTGTTGATCTTTTAATGCCACCTCTAAACCCTTATGAAATTATTTTTTCATATGTATCAGCTGCAATTATTAGATCCATTCTAGTAGGATTTATAACTTGGCTTTTTATTTATCCGTTTTCTGAATTATATTTATTTAGTTTCTTAATTTTATTTATTTATACTGTTTTAGGTTCAATACTTCTTGCTCTTTTAGGTTTGATAGCTGGTATATGGTCAGAAAAGTTTGATAATATGTCAGGTATAACAAATTTTATAATTACACCATTAACTTTTCTTTCAGGTACTTTTTATACTATTGACAAACTACCTGAACCATTTTTTACTATTAGTCTTTTAAATCCTTTTTATTACATTATAGATGGGTTTAGAAGTGCTTTTCAGAGTGATATTAATCATGATTTGGTTTATGGAATTACTTACATAAGTATGTTAAATTTAATACTATATTTACTTAGTTATCATATTTTAAAAAAAGGATGGATGCTTAAGCCCTAATTTTTAGCCATGTCTAATTATTTATTATCAACCTATTCAAGAATTAATTTATCTTTTACCCACGGTAAAGGCGCTTGGTTATTCACTAATGATAAAAAAAAATATTTAGATTTTGCTTCTGGTATAGCTGTCAATTGTTTAGGGCATTCTAATCCTCTTTTATTAAAAGCTCTTAAATCTCAATCTGAAAAATTATGGCACACGTCAAACCTTTATAACATTAAGGAACAAGATAGATTGGCTCAGGAATTATGTAATAAGTCATTTGCCGATAAGGTATTTTTCTGTAACTCTGGTGCAGAAGCTACTGAGGGTTTAATTAAGCTAGCTAGAAAATATCATCATATAAAAGGAGACTTTCTTAAAAAAGATATCATAGTTTTAGATAATGCTTTTCATGGTAGAACTATAACAGGGATACAAGCTGGCTCAAATTCTTTACATAAAGAAGGTTTTCTTGCCAAAGAAAACTGTTCCTGTGGCTTTATTAGAGTGCCACTAGGGGACATAGAATACTTAAAAAATAAAATTAATGCCAATACAGCTGCTATATTTTTTGAACCCATTCAGGGAGAAGGGGGTATAAACGTCTGTCCAAAAAATTATCTAAAACAAATTAGAAAAATCTGTAATCAAAATAATATTTTAATGATATTGGATGAAGTTCAATGTGGCATAGGGAGAACCGGTAAAGTTTTTGCCTACGAGTGGTGGAATGTAAAACCTGATATGGTTGGGTTAGCTAAAGGTCTAGGGGGAGGTTTTCCAATAGGAGCTATATTATTAAGAAATAAAATAGCTAAATGCATTACCCCTGGAAGTCACGGATCAACTTTTGGTGGTAATCAACTTGCGTGTGCGGTCAGTTTAGCTGTAATGAAAGAAATTTCTAAAAAAAAGTTACTAAATAATGTTTTAAATTTAGGAATATTTTTGGAAAAAAAAATTAACAAAATTTTATTAAATAATACTTCTATTATAACCAAGGTTTTTGGTAAAGGATTAATGCTTGGTATTAAGTGTGGTGTGCCTAATTCAGATTTAGCAAAAATTTTAAGAGAAAAAGGTTTATTAGTAGTACCAGCATCTAATAACGTGATTAGACTTTTACCTCCATTAAATATAACAAAGAAAGAAGCCCAAAAAGCTATAGATATTCTAAATGAGGCAATAAATGACCTCAAATAAAAGAAATTTTATAAATTTATCCGATATAAGAAAAGAAGAACTTAATAAGATACTAAAGCGTGCAAGGCAATTGAAAAAATTAAGAGCTAAGGGTACTGCCTTTAAAAATAGCCTTGCAAAGGTTAACCTAGCAATGATATTTGAAAAGCCTTCTACTAGAACTAGAGTTTCATTTGAGATTGCAATCAAGGAATTAGGAGGACAAGCCATTATTTTAGATGAAAGTAAGACGCATCTGGCTAGAGGTGAGACAGTAGCTGATACTGCTAGAGTTTTAGATAGGTATTGTCAAATTTTTATGATTAGGACAACTAATCATAGTAAATTGTTAGAATATCATAACTATGCTAACGCTCCTATTATTAATGGTTTAAGCAATATATCCCATCCCTGCCAAGTGATGGCAGACATTATGACATTTGAAGAAAATAGAGAAAAAATTTTAAAGAAAAAAATAACTTGGATGGGTGATTTGAATAATGTTCTGTTCTCTTGGGTTGAGGCATCTAATATTTTTGATTTTGATTTATATATCGCACATCCAAAACAGATTAGACCTAGTAAAGAATTAAAAAAAATTACTAATGGTAAAAAAAATATTACTTTTACCCAAAATGTTAAGCAGGCTATACATAACAGTAATTGTATTATCACTGATACTTGGTTTTCTATGGGAAGTAAAAAAAGTAATATTAGTGAGCAGTACTTTAAAAAATATCAAGTAAATGAAAAAAATATAATAGGAGCAAACCCAAAAGTTGCTTTTATGCACTGCCTTCCAGCTAAAAGAGGAAAAGAAGTTACTAAAGAAATAATTGATAATAAAAAAGTTTCTATAGTATGGGATGAGGCAGAAAATAGACTACACATTCAAAAGGCTATATTAGAATGGTGTCTAAAAAAAATATAATATTAAAATTATTTATCTTATTAAAGTTTTTTTTATTATTAGGTAGCTGTACTTATAAATATAATAATGAATATAAATCAGATATAGAAGATGTAAAAAAAATCAAACTTAATGTTAAAAGTTTTGAAATTAGTAAAGGTAATTTAGATATTATCACAACAGAAAACTTATTGCAGAATGAGATAAATAAAAAAGTATTAAATAAATTTGAATCTTGGGTTTGGCAAAAGTTTGCTACAGAAGGTATTGAAAATAAAGCATTTTTAAACCTTCTAAAAGTCAATACAATTGTGAAGGAGAAAAGAAAAAATAAAAAATTAATTCTTTCATTTATTAACCAAGGTAAAAAAGTCTATAAAATTGCTTTAAATTTTGATTTATCTATAACTACTAATGATAATATAATGAAAACATTAAAGATTACATCAAGTCAAGACTTTCAATTATTAAACAGATATTCAATAGATCAAAGAAACAAAGTTATAATCTATAACGTCAATAAATTAATAAAATTAATAGATGAAAAGGTAACCTTGCAATTAAATAAAAAAGCTTTTAATAAATTTGTAATTATGTAATTTTTATCTTATTGTTTCTTCTAAAAGAGACAGTACATTTTTTTTTCCATACACGTTAAAAAAAGAGCCCAATCTTGGTCCACTGTCTGAACCAAATAATATTTGATATAATGATATAAACCATTGTCTTAAGTCATTAGGAAAAACTCCTTTTCCTACCTTATAAACAATATTTTGATAATCTTTTGAACTAACTTCACTTTTTAACTTTTTAATTTCCTCTATGAGTTTTTCTAATGCCTTTTTTTCCTCTATGTTAGGCTTTCTTTTTTTTATGTGTGGTAATATAAATTTTTTATAATATTTAATTGCTAATGAGATAATTTTATCTAATTCTTTTTCATCTTCCACATGAAGTTTTTCTTTTAGATAGATTCTAACAAAATCTTTAATAGTTTTATTGTTAGTTGAATTTAAGGCTGTTACCAAATTTAAAAGATTGGTAAAATCAATAGGGTAAGTAGTGGATGGAATTTTTTTTTGGTGAATATGCCATAGAGGGTTGTCCAATTTTTTAATAGAAGCTTGATTTTGTATATCATTAAATAATTTTCTATAATCGTCCATACTTTTAGGAATGCAATCAAAATGAAGTCTTTTTGCCCTTCTGGGATTATTATACATAAATAGAGATAGACTTTCTGATGAACCATAATCTAACCATTCATCTATGCTTAATCCATTACCTTTTGATTTAGATATCTTCTCACCCTTATCATCTAAAAAAAGCTCGTAAGTCATATTAGAAGGAATTTTTTTTTCTATAAAATTTGCAATTTGACTTGATAGCTCAAATGATGGTATTAAATCTTTTCCATTCATTTCATAATCTATATTTAAAGCTGACCAGCGCATTGCCCAGTCGACTTTCCACTGTAATTTGCAGTTGCCTCCTGTTACTAAAGTTTCCTTATACTGATTGTTATCTTTGTAAGCAATTATACCATTTTTTTTATCTATCACCTCTATAGGAACTTGTAGAACTTTTTTTGTTTTTTTACAGATTGGTAAAAATGGCGAGTAGCTATCTCTTCTTTCTTTTCTTAAAGTAGGTAAAATGATATTAATAATACTCTCATAATTTTCTAAAATTTTTAAAAGTTGCTTATCAAATTTTCCATTTTTATAATAATCTGTAGAAGAAATAAAATTATAATCAAATTTGAATTTATTTAAAAATGACTTTAAAAGATTGTTATTCCTGTCTGCATAGCTTTCATACTTACCTGTAAAGTCTGGTATCATGCTTAGAGGGATTTCAATATAGTTTTCTAACTTTTCCGGAAAAGGGTAATCTTCAGGAACTTTTCGTAAGGCATCTAGGTCATCGGAGAAAGTTATTAAATTTGTTGAAAAATCAGAGATTTCTTTTAAGCAGTTAAGAACCATATTAGTTCTTAGTACTTCTGCAAAAGTACCTATATGTGGATCTCCAGAAGGACCATAACCTGTTTCTAGGGTAACCACTTTTTTATTTGCTATTTTAGAAACTTTATTTTTAAGTTTTATTGCCTCTTGAAATGGCCAAGCTTTAACTTTTTTATAATCGATATTATTCATTAAACTTATTTTCTTTTATTTTTGTGTCTTTGGTTATCAAAGGTAGTTGCAATAATGCAAACACTAAGGTTAATGGTAAAATACCAAAAACTTTAAAACTTACCCAAAACTCAGTTGACTGTGTACGCCAAACTATTTCGTTTAGAATAGCAAGGAAAATAAAAAAGCTTGACCACCTTATAGTCAGTTTTTTCCAAGTGCTTTCTTGTAAGACAAAAGCTTTGCTCATTGCCATTCTTAAAAAAAGTTTATTGAATTTTAGTCCAACTAGAAGAATTGCAGCAAAAATTAAATTAATAAGTGTGGGTTTAAATTTTATAAAAAAATCGTCTTTTAAAAAAATGGTTAAACTACCGAATACAATTAGAAAAGCACCTGTTACAATTGGCATCCAAGGTATTTTTCTGTCTATATACCATGCAATAGGTATAACTACTATGGAAACAATAATAAAATAGAATGTGGCTTGGAATATACCTTCAAGTGGTATTTCTTTTAGAATTACTTTATCGTATGAATTAACTAGAAAAAAGACTATCAAAGGAATTACTTCACAAAATAACTTTATGTAAGCCTTCATTTTTTCTCTCCTATATTATCACCTAACAGTGCATTAATAAAATCTTTCGGAATAAATGGGATTAAATCATCAATTTTCTCACCAACTCCTAAAGCATGTATTGGTAAATTGTATTTCCTTGTTATTCCTATCAAAGAGCCACCCTTTGCTGAACCATCAAGCTTTGTCATTATAATTCCAGTTAAACCTATATTTTGATGAAAAGAATCTATCTGATTATAAGTATTTTGTCCAATTGTAGAATCTAAGACCAAAATTTTATTATGAGGAGCTCCTTCATCATTTTTTTGAATAATCCTTGTCATTTTTTTTAATTCTTCCATTAATTCAATTTTATTATGTAATCTTCCAGCAGTGTCAATAATGAGTAAATCAAATTTTTCATCTATTGCTTTTCTATGTGCTTTAAATACAACTGATGATGGGTCTTCTCCAATATTACCAGATAAAACTTCTATCTGTATAATGTTTGCCCATTTCTCAATTTGCTCCTTAGCTGCTGCTCTAAAGGTATCAGCAGCAGCTATTAACACTTTAAGTTTTTTATCTTTTCCCTTTTTTGCTAGTTTAGCTATTGTTGTAGTTTTTCCTGATCCATTTACTCCAAAAACAAGTATTACTTGCAACTCTTTATTTGGTTTTAAATTCAACTCGTGATTGATATTAGAAAATTGCTTCACTAAAAATTCTGCTACATTTTCTTGTGTATTATTATTGGTGTTAATTTTTTTATTTTTTAATTCATCAATTAATAAATTTGTATTATTTACGCCTAAATCAGACATTAAAAAAGCTTCTTCAATTTCTTCTAAGTTTTTTTCATCAAGTCTTTTAACAAATATAGCTTTTCTAATATTTGAAGAGGTTTTTTTAAAGTTATCACCTAAT
>CACCMS010000024.1 GCA_902547175.1 Rhodospirillaceae bacterium
ATTATTTTTTTTTGCATCTGAAGTATTAGTTTCTAATACTTCAAAAACTTTTTCATCTTTATTATATAAATTTTTTGTACTATCTTTTAGATTTAGTTGTTCACAAATCTTATTAATAACATTTTCATCTGACACATCTAAGTCTTCTACCCAAACAGCTTCACAGAGATTTTTTGTAAGAGCAAAAGTCTTTTCTAGATCATTATCAAATAATAAAGAAGCAATTATCACTTTAGATGATATATTAGGGTCTACAGGGTGAAACTTTGGTTTTTCATTAATTTTTATATCTAAATAGTTTCCCCACCTTTTAATTTCATTAATTCTATTTTTTTGAACAGGAAGAGGCCTCTCTTTTACGGCTTTAGTACCATATTCTTTAAAGATAGAAAATATATCAATAGGTTTAATATTAATTTCAATATCATATGTTTTTGAAATTGAAATTAATCTATTTAAGCCCAAATAACACCACGGAGATATTACAACCATATAAAAATCAATAAACTGCTTCATTTGCTTACCCTTAATCGAAATATATATTGTAATCATAATGATAAAAATTAAAATATAAATATGAAAAATGAATTATACAAATTATCAGCGGTTGATTTATTAAACATGTATAAAAATAGGGAAACCAATCCATTAGAAGTATCTTTGGAAATAATTAAACAATTAGAAAATAAAAATTCCCAATTTAATGCTTTTGTTTGTTTCGATAAGGAAAAAATTTTACAACAAGCAAAATTATCTTCAGAACGCTGGAGTTCTGGAAAAGTAAAAGGAATTTTAGATGGAGTACCGATTAGTATTAAAGACTTGTTAGTTACAAAGGATTATCCTACAAGAAGAGGCTCATTTATTGAAAGCCTACCAATTACAAGTGATAAAGATGCTCCAGTAGTAAAAAAAATTTTAGAACAAGGGGGTATAGTTTTAGGTAAAACTACAACTCCTGAATTTGGGCATAAAGGAACTACACAAAGTAAAAGATATGGAGCCACATTAAATCCATGGAATACTAAGCTAAATTCAGGCGGAAGTTCGGGTGGTTCTGCTTCAGCTGTTGCAGCTGCGATGGGTCCCTTATCGATTGGCACAGATGGTGGAGGTTCAGTTAGAATTCCTTGCAGTTTTTGTGGACTATTTGGACATAAGCCTACTTTTGGAAAAGTACCTGCCTATCCTATTTCCCCATTTGGTACAGTAGCAAATATAGGCCCAATAACTAGAACTGTAGCAGATGGTGGGCTTTTAATGAATGTTATTGCAAAACCAGATAAAGATGATTGGTATTCACTGCCTTACCATAAAGAAAATTATAATGAATTTGATTTAAATGATATTAAAAATTTAAAAATTGGCGTTTTTAAATATTGGGGCATGAAAAATTTTTTTAATCAAATTTCTTTAGAAAATTCAGTTGAAGTTGTTTATGAAAATATTTTAAAAAAAATACAAAAAGAAGGTCTACAATTAATTTTTGATAGCAAAATAAATTGGCCAAATAATCCAGCAGATATTTTTAAAACAATGTGGTACGTAGGCGCTGCAAATTTATCAAAAAAAATAGATGATGAAGAATTTTCTAAAATAGATGAAAACTTTCTGCAATTCATTAATGAGGGTAATAAATATTCTGTATTTGATTTCTTAGCTGCTGAAGCAAGAAGGGCTGAAAATGCATCATATTTATCTTACTTATTTGAAAAGTTTGATGTCTTAATAGGACCAACAATGCCGGTTTTGCCTTTGGAGTGTGATGCAGTAATTCCAAAAGATTATAAGAGTAAAGATTTATTTAGTTGGACCCCTTTTACCTATCCTTTTAATCTTACAAAACATCCCTCTTCAACAATTAATTGTGGTTTTTCTCGCTCTGGCCTTCCAGTTGGGATTCAAATAGTAGCGCCTCACTATGAGGATAAAAGATGTTTTCAAGTTTCAGCATATTTGGAAAAAGTATTTTCTTTAACAAATATTTGGCCAAAAAATATTTAATAAAGAACAACTTCTGGATCTATGCTCCTCCATAAGTACCAACTAGCTATAGTACGCCAGGGTTTCCATTTCAGTGAAAAGTTTTCTGCATCATCTTTAGTTGGCCGAATATTATTAAAATAGTTTTTGCCTATAGCTTTAAGAAGACCTATATCATCAGCAGAAAAAATATCTGGACGATTTAAACAAAAAATCATAAACATTTTAATACTCCAAGGGCCTATGCCTTTTATATTAATTAAAAATGAGTATATTTCTTGATCATTTAAATTATTCCAATAATCATAAGAATTAAAATCTTTCAATTTTTCTGACAAATTAATTAAATAAGAAGCTTTTCTCTCTGATAAACCAATTTTTTTAAGTTGATTTAAATCACTTGATTTAAAAAACTGACCATCAAAAATATTATATTTATTTTCTAGACGACTCCATACAGCACTTGCAGCTGCTACTGAAATTTGTTGACCTACAATAGACTTACATAAAGAATAAAATGGATTTCTAATACTACTAAGTCTATTATCATCAAACTCATTGATTAAGCTTTTCATAATGGGATCATTACTTGAAACTGCATTACAACCTTCACCCCACCAGGAAGGTATATATGTTTTTACTATCATTTTAATATTTTTATTACTTCATCATTAGTAAGTTATTAACTCATAGTCACTTTTAGCTAACATAATAACAGTAATTATGAATATAATGATGAAAAAACAACAAATAAATCGAAAAAATGAGTAATATGTTGATTGACTTTTTTTTCTTAAATATGGTAATGATCCTAATAATTAAAAATAGGTAAATAATGACTAAATCTAAATATGACTTGCAATTAAAGTATAGAAGACTAATAACAGAAAAACCTTATATAATGTTTTTTTTGGGGTTAGTTTTTACAATTATTTTTGGTGTGGGGTTAAAAGGTTTATCTCAAAACCCTGATAATAGAATTTTTTTTTCAGATGATGACCCTAACCTAGTAGCTCTAGAGACACTTGAGAATACATATACTAAAAATGATAATTTATTTGTTGTGATGGCTCCAAAAAACGAAAATGTTTTTGATCCTGATAATTTATATATACTGAGAGAGTTAACGAAAAGATTATGGCAAACTCCATCCTCTAGCAGAGTTGATTCCATAACTAATTTTCAATGGACTAGAGCAGAGGGTGATGACATTATTATTAGTGATTTAGTACCTGAAGGAGAAATAACTAGTGAAATTGCTATCAATGCTCAAGAAGTTGCATTTGATGAACCTCTAATATTAAATCAATTAGTAAGTCCAGATAGAAAATTTACTGGAATAAATATTACAATCATAAAACCTGATGATCCAGTGGAAGCTGGAAATTCAGTTATAGAAATTATGAACTATATAAGACCAATTCAAAACGAATTAAAAGAAAAATATCCTAATGTAGATTTTTATGTAACTGGCGGTGTTCCTCTAACTATGGCTTTTACCGAAGTTTCAATAAGTGATATGGCAACTTTAACTCCATTAATGTTATTAGTTATTTTTTTAGTTGCAGGATTTTCATTAAGATCTGTGCTAGGTTCTATAGTAACAGCTTTTATAGTAATTTTGTCCGTTATAGGTATGATGGGTGTCGCTGGTTGGATGAAATTTATTTTAAATGCAGCTACTTTTAATTCTTTTTTAATGTTATCAGCTTTAACTATTGCTCATTGTGTTCATATTATGAGCACTCAGAGAATTAATATGAGGTTGGGTAAGAATAAAAAAGAGTCAATTGATGAATCTTTAAGAGTGAATTTGCAGCCAGTATTTATGACTGCGATTACCACAGCTATAGGATTTCTTACTATGCATTTTTCAGAGGCACCTCCTTTTAGACAGTTAGGGTATATGATGGCTTTTGGTAATTTAATACTCCTTTTTCATGCTGTGGTAACATTGCCAGCCTTATTAGTCATTTTACCTAGCAAGGTAAAAAATACAGGTTCCTCAAAAGCTGAAAACTTTATGACCAAATTAAGTGAATTTGTCATACGAAAAAGAAAAGTTCTTTTAATTGGTAATGGTGCCTTAATAGTTTTTTTATCACTGGGTATGACCAAAATTACTTTAGATGATACTTGGACTAAATATTTTGATAATAGATTTGAAATAAGAAAACATTCTGATTTCGTTGAAGATAATCTAACAGGTTTAAATACTATTGAGTATTCTATACCCTCGGGAACTCCAGATGGAATAAACAACCCTGAGTATTGGAAAAAATTGGAAAAGCTAGCGAATAGAATAAGACAAGAACAAAATGTTACTCATGTTACCACTTTATCAGATACTATAAAAAGATTAAATAAAGCAATGAATGAAGATGATCCAAGCTTTTACTCCATACCTGAAAGTAGAGAGTTAGCTGCTCAATATTTACTATTGTATGAACTATCTGTACCTTTTGGATTAGATTTAAATGATAGAATCAATGTAGATAAATCGTCAACTAGGTTTACGGTAACACTTCAAAACGCTTCGAATGATGATGTAAGAGAGTTAGATAAAATTATTCAGGATTACTTTGATAAAGAGTTACCTGAGTTTAAAACACAGGGAACAGGTTTATCAATGATATTTTCACATTTCTCTAAAAGAAACATAGACTCTATGCTAGTAGGAACAACCACTGCCTTAATTTTAATTTCTTTTTTATTAATTATAGCATTAAAAAATGTAAAGCTTGGTTTGTTAAGTTTAATTCCAAATTTATTTCCAGCGGCAATGGGTTTTGGTTTGTGGGGATACTTACAAGGAGAAGTTGGTGTAGCTTTATCTGTTGTAGCTGCTATGACATTAGGTATAGTAGTTGATGATACTGTACATTATTTAAGTAAATACTTAAGAGGTAGAAGAGAAGAGGGTTTAAGTCCTGAACAAGCTACGACTTATGCTTTCAAAAATGTTGGATTTGCATTAAGTACAACAACTTTAGCTCTAGTTGCAGGTTTTGCTGTGTTGTCTTTTTCTGGTTTTAAAGTTAATGCAGATATGGCAATGCTTACAGCAATAACTATTGCAATAGCATTATTTATAGATTTATTTTTCCTGCCTACTTTATTGATGGCAATAGATAAAGTAAAGTTTAAACAAAACACTAAATTAAAAGTTAATACATAGGAGATTACTTATTATGTTCTTAAAATATTTTTTTATTATTAAATTAATTTTCATAGCGTTTATAAGTTTTTTAAACGCTGAAACCGAAGATGATAAAGCTCTGCGAATATCAACTGATGCATATAATTATGATAAAGGGTTTGGAGACTTTACCTCCGATTCGATTATGACTTTAAGAAATAAACAAGGTGAAGAAACTATAAGAAACTTTAGAGGTAAAACTTTAGAGGTTGATGGAGATGGTGATAAGACTTTGTTTATTTTTGATAGTCCTAAAGATGTTAAAGGTACTGCTACACTTACATTTACCCACAAATTAGATCCGGATGATCAATGGCTTTATCTACCTGCTTTAAAAAGAGTAAAAAGGATAACTTCAGATAATAGATCTGGCTCCTTCGTAGGTTCAGAGTTTGCTTATGAAGATTTAGGAAGTCAAGAATTGGAAAAATATAAAGACCGTAAATATTTGAGAAAAGAAGCTTGTCCTAATAATAATGATTTAGAATGTCACGTGATAAGCAGAGTACCAACTGAAAAAAGTTCTGGTTATAAATATCAAGTGTTGTGGTTAGACGATACAGCTGCACATAAAGTGTGGAAAATAGATTATTTTGATAGAAAAGGATCACATTTAAAAACATTATTTTTTGATGATTATAAAATTTATTTAGATAAACATTGGAGACCAAGTGTTTATAAAATGATTAATCATCAAACAGGAAAATCTACTGATTTATTAGTACAAAATATTAAATTTAAAATTGGATTATCTTCAAGAGATTTCAATCCTAAAAGTTTATCAAGAGCTAGATAGTTTAATTTAAAATGAGGGGCTTTTTTAAGTTATGCTGTTTAGTTTATTTTTTTCTATTAGCACCTTATTCTGCAGAATTAGATTGGGAAATTAATAGTGAAATAGGATTAGAAATTAAAGAGTTTCACAAAAAAGAAGCCTATGCAGACCAAAAGAATACATATTCTAGTTTTATTAAATCAGAAATATTTATAGACTTTAAAAATGATATTGAATTTTTAATGGAACCCTATTTTAGGTACGACCATCACGATAAAAATAGAAGTTTACTTAATTTTAAGGAGAATAACTTTACCTATTATTATAATGATATACAGGTTAAGGCAGGTATTAGTGAAGTTTTTTGGGGAATTACAGAGTCTAAGAATTTAGTCAATATTATAAATGTAAAAGATGTTGCTGATGGTGATCAAAAAGCAAAACTTGGACAGTCTCTTTTAGCTTTTTCTAATTACTCAGAAAAATATGGAAGCTTAGATTTTTATTATTTACCATTTTTCAAAAACTCTTCTCAAATAGGTCAGACTGGAAGACTTAGATTAAGTAAACCGATAGAAAACTATGATATTGTTTATGAAGGAGGAGCAGGATCAAAGGTTCCTAGTTGGGCTATAAAATGGGAAAATAGTCTTGCAATGCTTGATTTTTCATTACAGGGTTTCAGAGGTAATAGTAGGGAAAGTTCTACTATAGCCAAATTGGAAAATTTACAATTAAAATATTTTCAGGGATATGAAAGAATTTCTCAATTTGGTACTTATTTACAATTTATTTCTGGACCTATTATTTATAAAGTAGAAGCAATAAAAAGAAATGGTCAAAAAAATGCTAAAAATATTAGAGAAAACTTTTATTCTTATACTTTAGGAATGGAATATTTAATTAATAATTTATTTGAAAATAAGTGGGATCTTTCTTCATTTATTGAATATCATAATGATGATAGAAATAACGATTCTACTGATATTTTTCAGAATGATTTATTTTTAGCAACTAGGTTAAATTTTAATGATACTGATGGAACCGAATTTTTAACTTCAATAACACTAGACACAGATGGTGGAGGCAATACTTCAACTTTAGAGCTAAGTTCAAGAATTACTGATAATATTAGGGTTACAGGGAGTTATAATGCATACTGGTCAGTAAATGAAAAAGATATTTTGTATAGTTTCAGACGAGATAATTATTTTTTAATAAATATTACAAACTATTTCTGATTACTTAGTTGCACCCCTTTAAAACTTCTTTATAATTAATATTAATTAAAGTTTGCAAATTTAGTGTAGTTGTAATAGAACAATATAAGAACATAAAAAGAATTAAAATAGAACAGGTATTGTTATGAGTTTAGAAGATAAAAGTAAGGCGTTAGAGAGTGCTCTAGGATTAATTGAAAGAAATTATGGTAGTGGCTCTATCATGAGACTAGGAGACAACACCACTGTTAATATTGAAGCTATATCTACTGGGTCTCTTGGTCTGGATTTAGCGTTAGGTATAGGAGGCTTGCCTAAGGGTAGAATTATAGAAGTATATGGGCCTGAGAGTTCAGGAAAAACTACATTAGCTTTACAAGTAGTAGCTAGTGCTCAAAAAAAGGAAGGAATTTGTGCTTTTATAGATGCTGAGCATGCACTTGATCCAGTGTATGCAAAAAACTTAGGAGTTGATGTTGATAAACTTTTAGTATCTCAGCCTGATGCAGGTGAACAAGCACTAGAGATTGCTGATACGTTAGTAAAATCAGGAGCTGTAGATGTATTAGTAGTG
Source organism: Rhodospirillaceae bacterium (assembly GCA_902547175.1). The sequence continues at coordinate 7,752 of CACCMS010000024.1, forward strand.
GATAGTGTTGCAGCATTAGTTCCCAAAGCTGAATTGGAAGGAGATATGGGAGACAGTCATATGGGACTTCACGCTAGATTAATGAGCCAAGCGTTAAGAAAATTAACATCTTCAATTTCTAGATCAAATGCAATGGTAATATTTATTAATCAAATAAGAATGAAAATAGGAGTTATGTTTGGTAGCCCAGAAACTACTACTGGGGGTAATGCTTTAAAGTTTTATGCCTCTGTTAGATTAGACATAAGAAGAATAGGGCAAATTAAAGATAAAGATCAAATTGTTGGAAACCAAACTAGAGTTAAAGTTGTTAAAAACAAGGTAGCTCCTCCATTCAAAATCACAGAATTTGATATATTGTATGGAGAAGGAATTTCTAAAGAAGGAGAAATTATAGATTTAGGAGTAGCTGAAGGCTTTGTAGAAAAATCAGGATCTTGGTACAGTTTTAATGGTAACAGAATTGGTCAAGGAAGAGAAAATGCTAAAAAATTCTTATTAGATAATAAAGAGATTGCTGATGAAATAGAAGGCATGATTAGAAAGAAAAATAGTACTAGTGAGGAAGAACAAGAACAACTAGAAGAAGAAAAGAGTTTGGAAGAAGAAAATTAACTATACATTTTTTTTCTTTATTTTTATATTATAATGAATGATTGAAAACTCTTTATCAGATATAAGAAAAGAATTTCTAGATTTTTTTTCAAAAAGAAAACATAACGTAGTTCAGTCATCTCCATTAGTACCTCACAATGATGATTCACTGCTGTTTACTAATGCAGGAATGGTACAATTCAAAAATATTTTTACAGGGTTAGATAAACCTGAGAATGGAAATAGAGCAGTTACAGCACAGAAATGTGTTAGAGCTGGAGGAAAGCATAATGATTTAGAGAATGTAGGTTTAACTAAAAGGCATCATACTTTTTTTGAAATGTTGGGAAATTTTTCTTTTGGTGATTATTTTAAAGAAGAAGCAATAGAAATGGCGTGGGAGTTATTAACCAAAAACTACCAAATAGATAGAGAGAAATTATATGTTACTGTTTACCATACAGACGATGAAGCCTTTAATATTTGGAAAAAAGTAACAGGGTTTTCAGAATCAAAAATTTTAAAAATAAGTACCAGCGATAATTTTTGGGAAATGGGAGACTCTGGACCATGTGGTCCATGCTCAGAAATATTTTTTGATCATGGTCCAGAATTTTCAGGTGGACTTCCAGGAAGTGAAGATGAAGGTGACAGGTATGTAGAAATTTGGAATCTAGTTTTTATGCAGTTCAACAAGAAAAAGAACGGAGATATGGAAAAACTTCCTAAACCATCTATTGATACTGGAATGGGAATAGAAAGAGTAGCTGCAGTTTTACAAGGTACATCTGATAATTATGAAGTAGATACTTTTAGAAATATAATTGAGTTTACAAAAGAACAATTTAAAATTGAGGAGAATGAGCATACAAAGATTCCACTAAGAATAATTAGTGACCATTTAAGATCAGTTGGTTTTCTAATCTCTGATGGCGTACTTCCTTCAAATGAAGGAAGAGGCTATGTCTTAAGAAGAATTTTAAGAAGAGCAATAAGACATATTTACAATTTAAATATTAAAACAGAAAATTTTTATAAATTGGTTCCAATTTTAATAAAAGAAATGGGAAAACATTATAAGGAATTAAATGTTTATAGTGATCTTATTAATAATACTATTAAAACAGAGGAGTCAAAATTTTTAGAAACTTTAGATAAAGGTTTAAAAATTCTGCAGGAAGAAAATGATAAAAATAAAGAAAGCAAAATTTTTTCAGGTAAAGTTGCTTTTAAATTATATGATACTTATGGGTTCCCACTAGATTTGACAGAAGATGTTTTAAAAGAAAATAATAAAAAAGTAGATATTAGTGATTTTAATATTGAGATGGAAAAACAAAAGGAAATGTCAAAAAAATCTTGGAAAGGCGATAATGACAATCAGAATCAGATTTTTTGGCACAAGATAATACAAGAAATAAAACCTACTACTTTTATAGGTTATGATACCTTAGAAAGCACAGAGTATGTTAGCAAGATAATTATAAATGGTGAGGAAGTAGAACAGGTATCGGATCAAGATAATAAAATTTCTTTGTTATTTGAAAAGTCTCCTTTTTATGCAGAGTCAGGAGGGCAAATTGGGGATAGAGGAATTATAGAAAATTCTTCCTTTAAATTTAAAGTTATAGATACAATAAAAAGAGGAGAAAAGGTGTTTGATCACTATGGTCATTTAATATTTGGAACGATCAAGAAAAAAGATCAAGTTATACTTAAAGTAGACCAAGAGTTAAGAAAATCAGTAGCCGCTAATCATTCTGCAACTCATTTATTGCACAGTGCTCTAAGAATTAACCTTGGAAAGCATGTCACACAAAAAGGTTCTTTAGTTAATGAGACTAAATTAAGATTTGATATTTCACATAATTCTTCTATTTCAGAAGATTTAATTAAAAAAATAGAAAAAGATATTAACCAGCAAATTTTTAATAATACACAAGTTTCCCATTCAGTAATCAATAAAGAAGAGGCTATAAATAAAGGAGCAATGGCCATATTTGGTGAAAAATACGGAGATAAGGTAAGAGTTATAGAAATGGGTAAAAGAAAAGAGAAGCCATATTCTGTTGAGCTGTGTGGAGGAACTCACGTTAATAGAACTGGGGATATAGGCTTAATTAAAATTATTTCAGAAGGCAGTTTAGCATCTGGAGTAAGAAGAATTGAAGCAGTTTCAGGTTTAGTGGCAATTGAAAAATATAATAAAATAGAAAGTGATATGAATAATTTGGCATTAAAGTTAAAAACAACTCCTAAATTATTAGAAGATAAGGTAATAAAAATTTTAAATGAAAAAAAAGATTTAGAAAAAAAGCTATTACAAATTAATAATAATAGAAATGATAAAAGTGATAATTTTGAAATTAAAAAAATTAAAAATATTAATGTAATTCACGCGATCTTAGAAAATGTTAGTTCAAAAGAAATGAAACTAATCATTGATAAACAGTTAAAAAAACAATCTGACAGTTTGGTTATACTCATATCCAAAGAAAAAGAAAAAGTAACCGCTGTGATCGGAATAGAAAAGAATATAAGTGATACTTTTGATGCTAATGATTTAATTAAACTAATTATACCTGTTTTAGGTGGAAAAGGCGGAGGGGGAAGAAGTACTTTAGCCCAGGGAGGTGGAAGTAGTCCAGAAAACTCTGAAAAAGCGGTAAAGATATTAATGGAAGAGATTGAAAGAAAGTTAGCTTCTTAAGCTTTTTAATGTATCTGCAATTTTATTTATAAACTCTTTAGTTTCCATCCATTTTTGGTTCATCCCTACTAATAAAGCAAGGTCTTTTGTCATAAAACCCTCTTCTACAGTTTTGATACATGCATTCTCTAAGTCTGAAGAAAACTTTTTTAAATCTTCATTTTTATCAAAAGATGCCCTGTATGAAAGGCCTTGTGACCAGGCAAATATTGATGCAATCGGATTAGTTGAAGTTTCCTTGCCTTTTTGATATTGTCTATAGTGTCTGGTAACAGTGCCATGTGCTGCCTCAGCCTCAATTGCATTGCCGTCAGGCGTCATTAACACGGAAGTCATTAACCCAAGAGAACCAAAACCTTGTGCTATCGTGTCAGATTGAACATCGCCATCATAATTTTTACATGCCCAAACAAAACCGCCTTCCCATTTCATAGCACAAGCGACCATATCATCAATCAATCTATGTTCATAAATTATGCCCTTTTCATCAAATTTATCTTTAAATTCTGTTAAAAAAATTTTTTCAAAAGTATCTTTAAATAAACCATCATAAGCTTTCAAAATAGTATTTTTAGTAGACATATAAACTGGCCATTCTAAATTAAGACCATAATTAAAACAGGCTCTTGCGAAACCTTCTATAGACGCTTCTAAGTTGTACATGCTTAAAGCACATCCTTTATCTTTAAAGTCAAATACATCTTTAGTAATAGTTTCACCATTTTCTGGTTCAAATACTAATTTTAATTTTCCAGGACCAGGAACAACAAAGTCTGTAGCTCTATACTGATCTCCAAATGCATGTCTTCCTATTACTATAGGTTTGGTCCAAGTAGGAACATACCTAGGGATATTTTTTATAATAATCGGTTGTCTGAAAACCGTACCACCTAAAATATTTCTAATAGTACCATTAGGAGATCGCCACATTTTTTTTAATTTAAACTCATCTACTCTCGCTTCATCTGGAGTAATTGTTGCACATTTTACTCCTACTCTATATTTTTTAATAGCTTCTGCTGCATCTATTGTAATTTGATCATCGGTATTGTCTCTGCTTTGAACACTAAGGTCATAATATTTTAATTCAATATCCAGCCAAGGAAGTATGAGTTCATCTTTAATAAGTTGCCATATTATTCTGGTCATTTCATCCCCATCAAGTTCAACAACAGGGTTATTAACTAAAATTTTTTTCACATCATCCTCACAAATTAAAATTCATTAAAAATTATCTTCAATAAATTCAATAGTTTTACTAATGGAATTTTTAAAAATAATATTACTATTTTTATTAGTATATAAAAAACCACTTTTTTTTAAATCTTTTATAAGATTTTTTAAAGATTGCCAAAAATTATTAATATCTAATATTATAATTTTTTTATCTATTAGGGCTAGTTGGTTTAAAGATATTAATTCAAAAACTTCGTCTAAAGTTCCAAATCCTCCGGGTAATGCTATAAAAAAATCAGACTTTTTAATCATAATGCTTTTTCTATCAAATAAGTCTTTTGTAACAATTTCTTTTTTAGATTTTATTATATTCATTTTGTTTTTTAAAAACTTAGGTATTACTGAAATCAAAGAGCCATTTTTTTCTAGCACGCCTTCTGCAAGTTCACCCATTAGACCTGAATTACCTCCTCCATAAATAACATTAAAATTTCTTTCAGCTAGTTTTTTTCCTAATGTATTTGCTAATTTTAAATATTTAATATTATTTCCAGACTTACTTCCACAAAAAACACAAACCGTATAAGTTTTTTTTTGCATAATCTTTAAAAAATTTTAAGAAAATTTTCTATAGATAAAGTCTGGGTTTTCAGATCCAGCTTTTGATAGTGGCTCTTCCAATACATTTCTATATGGAGAAAACTCACAGGTAGGATCAGTAGCATCTGCATTACCTGTTAAGGCAAATGCCTGACACCTACAGCCACCCCAATCTATTTCTCTTCTATCACAGGATTGACAAGGTTCAGGCATCCAGTCAGTTCCTCTAAATCTATTAAATGATTCAGAATGCTCCCATATCCATGCTAATGATTTTTCTTTCAAATTATCAAAGTTTAAAAAATTTAATGACTCAGCGGCGTGGCAAGGTAAAACTTTTCCTGCAGGAGTAATATTTAAGAATTGACGACCCCATCCGCCCATGCA
>CACCMS010000025.1 GCA_902547175.1 Rhodospirillaceae bacterium
TATTTTTCTTTAGATCAACAATTTCAAGTTTAAAAATGACCAGAAGTGTTAAATGAAAAATAAATGAAAAAAATATAAACTTAACCAAATAAACCTCATTTTTTTGGCAAAGTTATTAAACTTACATTTAAAATCCCGCTATCAATTATTTGCTTCATTACCTTCATAAGCATATCATAAGTAACAGATTTATCTGCTCTAATGTAAATTTGAGTTTTAGGGTTTGCTTTTTTTATTTCTTTTAATTTTTCATTTAGCATATCTGAAGTAATTAGTTTTTTTGATATAAAAATTTCGTTGTTCTTATTAATGGTAATTATAATAGGATCTTTGCTGTCTGGTATATTGGGTGTATCAACTTCTGGCAATTCTATTTCAACTCCTGTTTGTAGTAGTGGAGCAGTAACCATAAATACAATTAGTAAAACCAGCATAACATCAACAAAGGGAGTAACGTTAATGTCAGAAAGAAATTTTTTTCTACCTCTATATTTTGAATAATGTTGCATTATTTTTTATTATGAATATGTCTAGATAAAATATTTGATAAGTCATATAAAAAATTTTCTAAAGAGTTATAATATCTGTTGGTTTCTGATGAAATTTTGTTATATGCCATAACTGCTGGTATTGCAGCTAAAAGTCCCATGGCAGTAGCAAGAAGAGCTTCCGCAATTCCTGGTGCCACTATGGCTAAGGAAGTATTTTTAGATGTAGCAATTGATTGAAAGCTATTCATAATACCCCATACTGTACCAAACAGTCCAATAAAGGGAGCTGAAGAACCAGTAGTAGCAAGGAAGTTTAAGTTTTTTTCAAGAGTCTCTATTTCTCTATTAAGTGTTGAAAACATAGCTTTTTCAATTCTTTTTTCTAACACAATATTTTCATCGTAGTTTATGCTTTTTCTATTCGAAGTAGTCAGTTCTTTCATGCCTGTAACAAAAATTGCCTCCATAGGGTGGGCAGGAGAGCTCTCAATGCTTTTGTGTAGTTTTTCTATATTAATACCGGACCAAAAATCATCTTCAAATTTTTTTGACTGCTTTCTAAGTTTTCTTAACTTAGTAAGTTTTTCAAATATGATACTCCAACTAAAAATGGACAAAAAAAGTAAAGATAACATAACTAATCTTACAACAAAATCGGCCTCTAAAATAAGACCCCAAATACTCATATCTAAATCATTTATTACATTAATATCATTGTTCATAACCTCAACCCTAATTAATGAATTTATGATATAAGGATTTTGGCATTCTAGCAACTCTTCCTGTATTTGATACACAACATACTGTGACTTGAATTTTTGAAATTTCTTTTTTCTCTTTATAAAATATATGTCTAAAGCAAAGTTTTGCTCTATTTATGCTTTCCAAATCGGTAACTAGATTTATTTGATCATCTAATTTACAAGAATACATGTAACTAACTTTAAGGTTTTTTACTACAAATTGAACTTGATATTTTTCTTTAATATAAGTTTGTTCTAGTGAGAGGTTTCTTAAAAACTCTGCTCTCGCTCTTTCTGCAAAGTTTAAATATTTTGAGTGATATACAATTCCACCAGCATCAGTGTCTTCATAATAAATACGTATACTTATTTTAGAATTTAAGTTATTTAATGACATTTCATTTGCTATTAAATTTTTCTATCCAATACAAAGTTAATAAAGCAGCTTCTGCTATTCCATCATTACTTTTTACATTCCAAAGATCTGAGTCTCCAAACTTTAATCTAGCTAGATCCAAACTTTCTTTTTTAGATGGGCCTAATCCAAGAAATTTTTTCCAAATAGCAGGAGCAACATAATCTACTCTTTTAGAAAAAAGATAGCTTAAGGTTTCTATTCCTCCAAAGTTTCTTCCAAATTGAAAACTAGATGTTACCCCTTGTCTGGGCATAGCATGAACTTTTTCAATAATACTAACATCAATAGGATGGCTTTGTAATTCTGTAGCTATCTTTTTTGTATCTATTATTTTTTTTCCATAAATAGTTACTGTTGGCATTCTTAAAGCAAGAATAATTTTTGGTAAAGTATTATTACTATTCTTAATAATTGCTAATCCTCCTGAACTTCCAGGGTCTATACCTAAAACTAGCATTTTATTTTAATTAACAAATTATTATTACTCTTCTAAGTCTTGATTTAAATTTATATTAGAAAATACACGTTGTATATCATCATTTTCTTCTAATAAGTCTATAAAAGATAATACTTTTTTTTCAATATCTGGTTCTAATATGATAGGATTTTTTGCCTTCCATATTAATTCTGATTTCTTTGGCTCTCCAAATTCAAGCTCCAAATCATCTCTAAACTTGCTAAAGTCTTCAGGGTTACAAGTTGAAATTATGAGAGATCCTTCTTCTATTACATCTAATGCATTGTTATCAATAGAAAAATCAAAAAATTTTTCTTTTGAAATATTTTGTGAATCATATTTTACTTCACCTATTTTATTAAAATTAAAACTTGCAGAACCAGTTTCTCCCAACAAACCTCCATTTTTATGCAAAATAGTTCTTATTTCAGAAGCTGTTCTGTTTTTATTATCAGTTAAGGTTTCAATAATTAAAAATACTCCATTGTTAGCAATGCCTTCATACCGTATTTCATCATACTGAGTATTATCATCATTGGAGGTTGCTTTTTGTACAGCTTTATTAATTCTATCATTGGGCATATTTTCATGGCGAGCATTAATCATTGCATTTCTAAGTCTTGGGTTTTGTTTCGGATCAGGCATACCCGATTTGGCAGCTACTGTAATTTCTCTAGCTAATTTAGCAAATAGCTTTGCCCTTTTTGCATCTTGAGCACCTTTTCTGTGCATTATATTTTTAAACTGTGAATGTCCAGCCATAGTTTTATTTTAAAAACAATTTTTCATCAGGTATTTTATTTTCTAAAATATCTCCTATTATCAATTGTTTCGCTACACTTGACAACCCTGTATCTTCAAAAATCTTAATAATTACACCACATATAGTGTGATTTATTGATGCTGGTTTAATTTTTTGAAATCCAGGCTTTTTTACAAAATTTTCTATCCATTTATTTTTCTCTCCTCCTATTACTGAATCATAATCACCACACATTCCGGCATCTGTTTGATATGCTGTGCCATGAGGTAAAATCCTAAGGTCTGATGTAGGAACATGTGTATGAGTGCCTATTACAGCCGTTACTTTTCCATCTAAGTAATTTGCAAGCGCTTGTTTTTCAGAAGCAGCTTCTCCATGAATATCTATTATAATTGCATCACAATTTTTTTTTAATATATAATTATTCATGATATTTTTAACTGATTCGAAAAGATTATCCGACTTTCTCATAAATAGATTACATAGTAAATTTATGACTAGAATTTTTTTTTTTGTTTTAGTTTCATAAAGAATATAACCTTGACCAGCTGGTTGGTTATTTAAATTATTTGGTTTTAATAAATTACAGTTTTTCGCAATATATGGAATAATTTCAATCTTATCCCATACGTGGTTTCCTGTACTAATTACATTTACCCCTGCTTCAAACAAATTATTACTAATATCAGGGGTAATGCCATAGCCTTCTGCTACATTTTCAGCATTTGTAATTACAAGGCTGATATTGTATTTGACACAAATGTTTCTCAAGTTTTTTTTTAAGAAATAAACACAATTTTCTCCTACAAGATCACCTAAAAATAATATATTCATGATTTAAAAACTTTTATAGACTCATCAGTAATAATTGTATTGCATCTAAGATCAAAGTGTTCAGAGGGTAAATAATTTACTTCTTGAAACTCATATCCATAACCTAAATAAAATAAATTCTTATTTTTTTCAAAAAATTTATCATAAAAACCTTTTCCATAACCAAGTCTAACCCCGTTCTTATCAAAAGCAAGCATTGGAACTAAAATTAAACTTGGATTTTTTTGAACAGATTTTTGCTTTGGTTCATAAAACTTTAATTTGTTGAATATAAGTGTATCATTTAATTTCCATTGAAAAAATTTTAATCGATTTGAAGAAATTGAAGGTAGATAAATATCAATTTTTTTTTCTAATAATAATTTTATCAAAGGCCTTGTGTCTAGTTCATATAACATAGGCCAATATAGACCAATTGATTTAATATTTTTTTTAAAATAATAAAAAAAATTTTTTGCAGCTTTCCATGAAGCATTTTCGTCTAGAGAATAATTTTTTCTTCTTAATATTTTTACTTTTTTTCTTATACTATCTTTATCATTCATTAGAAAATTTTTTAGCTAATTTATCAATTTTTTCAGAGGTAATGCTTATAATTTTTTCTGCTTCTTTCTCAACTTCATCTGATTTATCTAATAAAACTAATGAAGCTAGTAATATCATTCTTGCTTCGCCAAGTTGCCCTATTTTTTCTGAAAGTTTTTGTACTTGATTGTTTATTAGTGATGATAAAGACTTTATTCTTTCTTCCTCTCCATCTTTGCAAGATATTCTGTAAGATCTTCCATTTATAGTTATATCAACTTCAGCCATTATTACCTTTATCTCTAGTAACATTCTTTCTTAATAATTCTATTTCTTGTAAGGCTTGATCAATCAATTCTAAAGAAGCTACTTTTTGTTTTTTTAAAATAATTATTTCATTCTCTAAATTCTTTTTTATTTTAATATTTTTCTCAGCTTCTAATAATTTATCATAACTTCCCTCTATACTTTTTATAGCAAGTTCAATTTTTTCAAAATATTTCTTTAAATTGTTCATATTACATAATTAACATATATGTTATTAAATTATTATATTAAACTAATTATATAAAAAATTGAAATAATTATAAAATTAAAGAAAAAACTTTTGCTTTTTATTTAAGAAATTATCATAGTTATTTTATTTTAGAATGATATGAATTTAACTGAAGATGAAATTAAAAAATATTTAGCAATGGCCAATGCCATACGGTTTTTGTCTGCTGATGCAGTTGAAAACGCTAAATCAGGTCATCCGGGAATGCCTATGGGTATCGCTGAAGTTGTTACTATACTTTTTGCTAAACATTTAAAATTTAATCCAAAGAATCCTGAATGGAAAAATAGAGATCGTTTTATTTTATCTGCAGGGCATGGTTCTATGTTGATGTATTCATTATTGTATCTTTTAGGATATCCTAAAATTGCAATGGATCACATCAAGAGTTTTAGAAAAGTAAATTCTCCTGCTGCTGGACACCCTGAATTTGGTGAATTACCAGGAATAGAAACCACTACAGGACCCCTAGGACAAGGGTTAGGAAATGGTCTTGGTATGGCTATATCTGAGAAAATTATGAGACAGAGATACGGAGAAAATGTATTTAACCATTATATTTATATTCTAGCAGGTGATGGATGTCTTATGGAAGGAATCAGCCATGAGTTTGCTTCACTAGCTGGGCATTTAAATTTATCAAATTTAATATTAATATATGATGACAATAAGATTTCAATTGATGGCCCTACCTCCTTAACCATGTCTGATAATACTTTAGAAAGATTTAATGCACTAGGATGGCATACTACGAGCATTGATGGTTATAATTTAGAAGAAGTAGATAATGCGATGACAAATGCTAAACTTGACCCCAGGCCTTCTTTGATTTCTTGTAATACATTAATTGGATATGGAGCTCCAAATAAACAAAATACCGCTGGTAGCCATGGAGCTCCGCTCGGAGAAGAAGAAATACAAATGGCTAAAAAAAACATGAAATGGAATTACGATAAGTTTGTACTTCCAGAACAGGTAAAAAAAGATTGGCATGATATAGGAAATAGAAATATTGGATTATCTAAAGAATGGGAAAAACAAAACTCGTACATATTAGATGATTTAAAAAAAATTAATGATGGATTACTAAACAATATTGAAAAAGGAAAAAAAGAAAGCATTAATTATTTCTTAAAAAACAAAGAAAATATTGCGACCAGAAAGTCAAGTGAGATCGTTTTAGAGTTTATGAATAAATATAACCTAAATTTATTAGGTGGTTCAGCAGATTTAACTGGTTCAAATAACACCTTTGTTAAGAGTATGCATAAAATTACAAAAACTGACTTTAAAGGTAATTATATTCATTGGGGAGTTAGAGAACATTGTATGGCAGCAGCTATGAACGGTATAGCCTTGCATGGTTTCTTAATTCCCTACGGAGGAACTTTTTTAGTTTTTAGTGATTATTGTAGACCTTCTATTAGACTCTCGGCACTTATGAGGAAAAGAGTTATATATGTATTTACACATGACTCTATTGGTTTAGGAGAAGATGGTCCTACTCATCAACCTATTGAACATTTATCTTCATTAAGAGATATTCCTAATTTAAAAGTTTTTAGACCCTGTGATTCAATAGAGACTGCTGAATGCTGGGCTTTAGCACTTGCTAATGAAGATGGTCCTTCAGTACTAGCACTATCAAGGCAAAATCTAAAACTTCTTAGAAATGAAAAGTTTAATAATGAAGAAAATTATTCTAACTATGGAGCTTATGTAATTTTAGATTTTGAAACTCCTGATATAAATATCATAGCTAGTGGTTCAGAAGTTGAAATTGCTGTAGAGGCATCTAAAAAATTAAATAAAAAAAATGTTAAGGCTAGAGTTATATCTATGCCATGTATGGAGCTATTTAATGAAAATGATAAAGAATATAGGAAAATAATTTTTAATGATACAAAAAATATTTTTATAGAGGCAGGGACTATGCAATCTTGGGCGCAGTATATGAATTCAGAGGATGTTTTTATTGGATTAAAAAGTTTTGGTTTATCTGGGCCCGCTAAAGATGTTTATGAGCATTTTCAAATTACGGTTGACAGAGTTATAAAAGAAGTTACCAAAGTTTTAAATATTTAATAGGAGAAAGAAATTGTTAAAAATAGGTATTAATGGTTTTGGAAGAATAGGTAGATTAGTTTTAAGAGCACTTTTAGAAAAAAATCAAACTAATTTAGAAGTTTTAGCGATTAATGATTTAGGAAGTTTAGAGCAAAATATTCATTTGCTAAAATATGACACTGTGCATGGAATGCTTCCTTTTGAGACTAGTTTTAGAGACAATATTGCAAATGTAGGTGATCAAGAAATAAAATTTTACAATATAAGGTCTCCAAATGAAATTCCTTGGGAAGATCATGGTATTGATATTGTATTAGAATGTACGGGTATTTTTACCAAAGCTGAAGATGCTAAAAAACATCTTAAAGGTAGTGTCAAAAAGGTTTTGATATCTGCTCCAGCAAGCAATGCAGATATCACAGTTGTATATGGTGTTAATGATAAATTATTAGAAAAGAAGCATGAAATAATATCAAATGCTTCTTGTACTACAAATTGTTTAGCCCCATTAGCTAAAATTATTAATGATAATTTTGAGATAGAAGCAGGATTTATGACAACTGTTCATTCTTTTACTTCTGACCAACGTATTTTAGACGGACTACATGGTGATTTAAGAAGAGCAAGAACTGCTAGTTCTTCTATGATCCCTACTTCTACAGGTGCAGCAAAGGCAGTAGGTTTGGTTTTACCGGAACTAGCAGGAAAGCTTGATGGTACAGCAATTAGAATACCTACACCTAATGTATCTATGATTGACTTTACTTTTTATACTAAAAAGAATATCAACGTAAAAAATATTAATGCAAAGATTAAAGAGGCATGTTTGAACTCATTTAAAGATATAGTTAAATTTAATGAATTGCCATTAGTATCAATAGATTTCAATCATAATCCTGCTAGTTCTATTTTTGATTCAACACAAACACAAACAACTGGAGAAAATTTTGGTAGAATTTTATCATGGTATGATAATGAATGGGGTTTTTCTAATAGAATGATTGATGTATGTAAAAGCCTTGAGAAATTATTATGAAGCTTAAAACATTAGATAACTTAGAATTTGATGGGAAAACTGTTATTTTAAGATGTGATCTCAATGTTCCTTTAGACAAAAATGGTAAAATTACAGATATAACTAAAATTAAAAGGCATAAAGCCACTATTGATGAATTAATAAACAAAAAAGCAAAAATTTTAGTCATTTCTCATTTAGGTAGACCAAATGGTAAAGAGATTAAGAAACTTTCTTTAAATAATATATCCGATGAGTTTGTTAAAGTTATGAATATCAAAGAAATTACTGTATTACCTTTTTGCAGACCAGAAGTAATTGATAGTGTCTTGAAAGATAAACAAGCAGGTTCAATTACAATCATGGAAAATATTAGATTTTATCCTGAAGAAGAAGAAAACAACCAAAAATTTGCAAGGGAACTTGCCAATGTAGCAGACTACTTTGTAAATGATGCTTTTTCAGTTTCTCACAGAAAGCATATTTCAACTTATTCCTTATCAAATTTGTTACCTAGTTATCTTGGAAGGTCCTTAGAACTTGAATTAACTATGTTAAGTAAAATTAATGAAAATATTAATAAACCTGTAATGGCAATTATAGGTGGATCTAAAATATCCACAAAAATAAATCTTTTGTGCAATCTTGTTAAGAAAGTAGATTATTTAGTAATTGGAGGAGCGATGGCTAATACATTTTTATTAGAGAGAGGTTATGATATAGGAAGCTCTTTAGTAGAAAAAGATAAATTGGATATAGTTAAAAATGTTTTACAAAAAGCTAAAGAAAATAATTGTAAGATAATATTACCTAAAGAAGTGGTTGTTAGTAAAAGTTTAAATGATGATGAAGAAGCAGAAAACATTGATATATCAAAAATGAGAAATGATTTAGCTATTTTCGATGTAGGAGAAAAAACTATCGAAGAGATTTGTAACACTGCTACTATTTGTAAAACCATTTTTTGGAATGGTCCTCTTGGGGTTTATGAAACCCCTCCTTTTGATAATTCAACTAATATAATTGGTAGAACAATTGCTATATTAACAAAAGGAAATTTAGTTACTTCAGTTGTAGGAGGAGGAGATACTGTGGCAGCTTTAAATAATGCTGAATTAACTGGCGGTTTTTCATATGTTTCAATAGCTGGTGGAGCATTAGTGGAATGGTTAGAAGGTAAGAAATTACCTGGTTTATTATTTTTAGAAATTAATAGGAGTTAAAATGGTTTATACTGATAAGGTTAAACAAATACTAAGAAATTACGAAAATACAAATGCCGGTATAAAGTCTAACTTAGTAAAAATTCTAATGAACGGAAAGTTGGGAGGAACTGGTAGATTATTGATTCTCCCTGTAGACCAAGGACATGAACATGGACCTGACAAGTCTTTTATGAAAAATCCTGATGCCTATGATCCAGCCTATCATTATAATTTAGCAATAGATGCAGGGTTAAGTGCATATGCCGCTCCATTAGGTTTTCTAGAGGCAGGAGCTGAAACCTTCGCTGGACAAATACCTACAATTTTAAAAATTAATAGCTCTAATTCACTAATAGGTATTAAAAATCAATCTAAAAACGGTACAGTAAAAGAAGCTTTAAGACTTGGCTGTTCAGCTGTAGGTTTTACTATTTATCCAGGTTCAGATCATCAGTATGAAATGATAGAAGAGTTTAAAGAGATATCTTTAGAGGCAGCAGAATATGGATTACCCTCAGTTTTATGGTCTTATCCTAGGGGGCCTGAGATAAGCAAAGAAGCAGAAACTAGTATCGATACTATAAGTTATGCAGCCCATATTGCAGCTCTATTGGGTGCGCATATTATTAAAGTAAAACCGCCTACTTCTTTAGTCTCAGAAAGTAGTTTGGAGGAAAAATACGCTGCTCTAAACAATCTAAATTCTTTATCTGAAAGAGTAAAACATATTAAAAAGTGTGCTTTTAACTCTAAAAGAATTGTAGTTTTTTCAGGTGGAAATGCTAAGGGTGATGAGGAAATTCTGACAGAAATAAAACAAATTAAAGATGGAGGAGGTAATGGTTCTATTATAGGTAGAAATTCTTTTCAGAGGCCTAAAAAACAAGCTTTAAATCTTTTAAATAAAATAATAGAAATATATAAAAATTAAAAATTGTTTAAAACATTTTATAAAGAGCATTCTGGTAAACCTCTAATTTATTTAATTTCACCTTCTAAAATAGATGTTAAAACTTTTCCTGGTATTCTTTCAAAGGTATTAGATACTCAAATGATAAATATTTTTCAGTTAAGGTTAAAAAATTACAATGATTTCGATTTAATAAAGATAACCTCTTTATTATATAAAATTTGTAAAAAAAAAAACGTTACTTTTATTTTGAATGACAGAGTTGACATCGCAAAGAAAATAAATGTAGATGGTGTTCATATTGGTAAGGAAGATGGCAGTATAAAAAGTGCTAGAAACATTCTCGGAAATCTTAAAATAATAGGTAGCAGCTGTTATAATAATAAAAATTTATCTATAAAATCACAAAACCTAGGAGCAAATTATGTAGCTTTTGGTGCATTTTTTAAAACTGATACTAAAGAAAATACTACTAAAATAGTATTGTCAGACTTTAAAAATATAAGAAAAAATATTAGTATACCAATAGTGGGTATAGGTGGTTTAAATAAACATAACATAAAGAAACTAATTTATTTAAAACCTGATTTTTTAGCTTTCTGTTCATCTATTTGGAATACTCAAAAAACACCCCAAATTGAAATAAAAAGTATAAAAAATGTATTAGACAATTTTTAACAAAAAACTACTATTAAATTAGGAATAAATATGAAGGTAAATGGTAATAACTTAAAAGCAGGCATGATAGTAAGTCATAAAGGAGGAATGTGGAAAGTAATAACAACACAATCCGTTAAACCTGGAAAAGGAGGAGCATTTGCTCAAGTAGAATTAAAAAATTTAAAAGATTCCTCTAAACTTAATGAAAGGTTTCGATCTAGTGAAGTAGTAGAAAGGTTATATGTAGAAACAAAATCCTTTCAGTATTCCTATAATGACGGAGATACCTATCATTTCATGGATACTAATACATATGAACAAATTGGCTTAGATAGAAATATTATTAATGAACTGAATATTTTTCTTCAAGACAATATGATAGTATCTATAGAATTTATAGAGAACAACCCAGTTTCAATTAAATTACCTGAGCATATTATTGAAGAAGTTACTGATACTGAGGCTGTAATTAAAGGTCAAACAGCAGCTTCATCTTTTAAACCGGCAATTTTATCTAATGGGTTTAAAATAATGGTGCCACCTCACATTGAAAATGGTACTAGAATAGTTGTTTCTACAGCTAATTTTTCGTATGTAGAAAAAGCCAAAAATTAAATGATGCAATCTTCTAATATTCGTATAATGTCATCGGCATTATTAAAAATAGCTAAGATATTAAGAAGAGATTTTAGTGAATTAGAAAAAATACAAAATTCTAAACAAAATATAGAAAAATTTGTTTTTAAATCTATTGAAAACATAAAAGAATCTATAAATATTGATCTTCTTAAAGCTAGGCATGAAGCACAAGTGTGCTTTGTAGAAGATGGTGCAGAAATTCAGCAAAAAGATTTTTTTTTTTTAGTAGACCCTGTTTCAGGAGTCAAAAACTATTCACATGGAATTAGTTATTTTGCTTCTTCAATTGCTATGATAATAGATAGTAAAGTTATTGCTTCTATTATATATGATCCAATTAGAGATGAAATGTTTTTCGCTGAAAAAGGGAAAGGAGCATATTTAAATAACTCTAGAATAAGAGTTTCCTCTAATAATAAAAGAAGTAGAGCAATTTTTGTTTTAGAAAGTATCGATTTAATAAATTTTTATAATGTTCAAGATGAAGTAGTTGAAAACTTTAGAGTTCTAGGAAGCAGTTCATTAGACTTAGCAAATACTGCAAATGGAAAAATAGATTGTTATATTTCAAAAAATTTAGATTTACAAAATTCAACAGCTGGTTTATTTTTAGTCAAAGAAGCTGGTGGTGTTTTACATCAAGATAAAGATAACAAATACGATCTGGTAACTAATAACAATATGATTGCTAACTTTTAAGCAACTATGCCTTATATTTTTATAATATTTTTATTTTTTTTACTTCTAGTATCATCAATATTAAAGTCAGAAAAAATAAAATTGAAGTATATAATTTTATCAGAAAATAAATTACCAGAGTCAAGGCTGCTGATAGATGGGCAAAAAGAAAAAATAAACAACAAAGTTAAAAAAATAAAAAAAAATCATAATGAAAATAAATTAGAAAAAATAAATAAAAAAAAGCTTAAAAGTAAAAAAAAATTAGTTTTACAAAACAATTACAAGTTTAAAATTAATTTTATGCAAGAAGAGGAACAGCCTAGTGTTGAGGAAATAAAAATTTTTTATGACAACTTAGTAAAGCTCAACAAAAAAGGCAGTATAACTATTAAAGGTTATGCCCAGAAAAGGGAAGGTGATAGTACTAGCAAAGTAAGAAGACTTTCTTTAAAGAGAGCTTTATTTTTGAGATCTTTGCTTCTTAAAGAAAACTATAACATTACTAAAATTTATGTTAAGGCTCTAGGGCATGATAATAAATTAGAAGGCAATAAGGATGTAGTGATTATAACTTATAACTTAATTAAATAATTATTTTTTTTAGGACGTTTCTATAGTATTATGTAGAATGTTTAACTATAAGAAATATATTATAAAAATTTTATTTTTTTTATTTATAATATTTTTGTTATGTTTCTTTCTTCAAGACCAGCTTAAAAAAACCTTTATTCATAACATAGAACTAAATAGCACTATACTATTAATGTTTTTTATAGGAACTATAATAGCTTTAAAAAATATAATTAGTTTAAATAAGGAACAAAACTGGTTGATTAATTTTCTTAATAATAAAAAATCTAGTATTAACTTTAAGCCTAATTTATTAAATGATTTTAAAGAGTTAAGTCATGATGAATTTTTTTTTGAAGACAAAATTAAAGGATGTATAAATAAAGTTATAGAAAAGTTAGATAGTGAAAGAGAGTTATTGAAGTATATAATATCTCTGCTAATTTTTTTAGGGCTTATAGGTACTTTTTGGGGTTTATTAAAAACTATTGACTCTGTAGGTCTTACAATAAGAAATTTG
>CACCMS010000026.1 GCA_902547175.1 Rhodospirillaceae bacterium
TCCAAAAATACCGCTATTTAAAGAAACTAATTCAAAAGACAAAGATAAGATAAAACTAGCAAAAAAAATAATAATAAATCTCAAGAAAACATGAGATCTTTTATAGTTTGTTATTATAACAATTCTAATAAGCATTAAAAACCCTGCAACCATTAACCAAGAAGCATCTCCAAAAATAAAAAAAAATATTGAACTAAAGTTTGCACCAAATGCTCCTAAAAGATTATTTGGCTTTTCATCACCTACACTAAAAGGAGATGGATCAAATTCATCGTAAGTAACTAGTCCTAAAAATAGAATAATTGTTAAAAAAAATAAAATAAAAACTTGTAAAGATTTATATGCTAAAACCTTAAAATCATATCTCTTGAGAAAAAATTTAGTAATCATAACAGTAACTTTGCTATTTTATTTAAACCTTTATTATTTTTTATCTGTGTGTGTACTAATGCAATCCTTACATACTCCTTTCCTGGGTTACTACTTTTACCAAAAGCAAGGTACTCACCAGGCATCACTTTAATAGCATATTTAGAGTATAATTGTTTGGTGAAGTTTTCTCCATCTTTAACTTTTAGCCATAAAAAAAAACCTGCTTCTGGGCTATTATAAAAATCATAATCTTTAAAAACTTTATCAGCATATTTGACCTTTTTTTTATATAACTTTCTATTATTCAAGACATGCTTTTTATTTTTCCATAACTCAGCAGAAGCCAATTGGATAGGAATTGGTATAGTTGGTGCTGAATAACTTCTAAATTTTCTATAACAATTAATTATTTTTGCATCGCCAATCAAAAAACCAGACCTAAGCCCTGCTGCGTTAGATCTTTTTGAAAGAGAATGGAATATTAAAATATTACTTAAGCTTTTTCTTGTTTTATAACAAACCTCCAGTGCGCCGGTAGGAACTTTTTCATAAAAAATATCAATATAACATTCATCTACTATTAAAACTGAATTATAGAATCTAACTATTTTTATTAATTCAAATAAATACTCATATGAAGCAATTTTTCCCTGTGGGTTTGAAGGAGAACAAAAATAAACTAAAGAAGGATTTTTTTGTAATAATAGTTTAAGTTTTTTTAAGTCAAATAAAAAATTATTATCTTCATTTGAAATTAAAAAAGACTTTTGTATGTTGTCTAATAAAGAAGGCCCTAAGTATACCTGATAAAAAGGATTGGGCAAGCATATTTGTTTTGTATTTAATGCCATAGCAATTGAAAATAAGCCCTCTCTAGTACCTGATAATGGAATAATGTTTTTTTCATCAAAAAATTTATCTACCTTAAATCTATTATTAAGCCAGTCTAAATAAGCCATTTGCAAGCCAGGAATTCCTGATAGTGGTGGATATTTATTCCAATTATCTTTGGCATTATATATAATATCTTTAATAAAACTAGGAACCTTGTGCATTGGTTGTCCTATTGACATATCTATAACCTCACTATTTGCATTGGTATTAGCTAATAATGATCTTAAACGATCGAAAGGATAACCTGGAAGTTTTTTAATTTCTTTTTTTAATAAATTCATTTAATTACTCTAATCATAGATAACATTTTCTATTTCTTGAGCAACAGATAATAAAATTTCGTCTTTTTTTTCTTTGCAAAAAACTGAAAAGCTTAACCAGTAATTTTTTTTTATTGGCATTGTGATTGCAGGAAAATTGAATAAATTTGCAATTCTAGTATTACTTAAAACTAAATTGTTATAAAAGATATATTTTTCATGGTCAGTTATTTTTTTTATTTCAGGAGCCTTTATACTTAAGGTAGGTAGTATTATAAAATCAATGTTATCAAAATTATTATAAATTTTTTTCTTTAGTTTATTTATCTTATATTTTATATCTAAAAAAACTTTATCATTCATATTTTTTCCTAAATAAAATCTAGACAATACATTTTTATCAATAAGATCCTCTCCTTTATAAATGCTAGCTTTCCAATAGTTCCAAGCTTCATAATTAACTATTCCTCCTTCTTGTTCAATAATTTTATTTGCTATATTAAATTCAGGTACTTTTATATTCTTTAAATTAAATCCGTGCTTAACTAATTTATTTATAAACTTTTCAAAAATTAACCTATCTTTAGTTTCTAAATAAGAAAAATTAAAATCAGTTACAATTCCGATTTTACATTCTTTTTTAATGCTAAGAAGACTGAGATTATCTTTTGATAAAATATTATAAAGTATGGTACTGTCTCTAACAGTTTTACATATCGTGCCTATAGTATCATAAGATCTTGATAAAGGTAAAACACCTTGACAACTTATATTGTTGTAAGTTGGTTTAAACCCAACTAAGCTATGCCAGCAACTTGGAATTCTAATAGAACCAGCAGTATCAGTTCCAATTGCTATTGGTATAAGATTTGAAAAAACAGTTGCAGCTGAACCACTGCTTGATCCTCCTGGGCACCTTAAATCCTTATACATTTGATTTTTAGGATATTGTTGGCTGTTATTTAAACCTAAACCTCCAAATGCAAACTCTACTGTACTTGTTTTGAAAAGTGGAATTATTCCTCCTCTCCTTGCATTAGTAATAACATATGCATCTTTTACCTTTATATTTTTTCTTAATTTTTTTAATAACTTTGAACCTCCAAATGCTGGATAATTTTTAATATCTATAACATCTTTCCATCCTGAAGGAATTCCATCAAAAATACTTAACCTATTATTATTCTTCTGTCTTTCCCATGATAATTTGGCCTCAAAAAATGCCTCTTTTTTAAGTATTTTAGAAACAGCTTTCTTCGTATCTTCTTCAGCTATATTATAATTTTCAAGAAATAATTCTAATAAACTGATGGGGTCTGTTTTTCTTTTTTCTAATAGTATTCCTATTTCGTATGCTGTTAATTTAGTAATATCATTTTTCATAAATTAATTAATAATGCTATATATAATTATTATGGAACTGAAATTTAATATTGCAATAGTAGGGTCAGGGTTAACTGGCAGTATAACATCTTTAGCATTAGCAAAAGCTGGTTATAAAGTAGCACTTATTGACCCTAAAGGCTTCGAAGAATTTAAAGAAAATAATTATGATACTAGAACCACTGCATTATCTAAAAAGTCTAAACTTTTTTTTGAGTATCTTGACTTATGGCAACACATGAAACCTTTTACCTGTATGATAAAAAATATTATGGTGAATGATGGCAACCATAAGAAAAACATTTATTTTAATAAAAATCAAAGAAATAAAAATAAACCTCTAGGCTTTATGATAAGAAATAAGGATCTATTTACAATCTTAATTGATGTTGTAAAAAAAAGTAAAAATATAAGTAAATTTGATAATAAAGTTAATGTTTTTTCTAGAGATCAAGAAAATGTTACAATAAGTTTAGATGATAAAAGAATAATAACGTCCCATTTGTTGATTGCCGCAGATGGTAAAAATTCTTTTATAAGAGAGAAATCAGGAATAAAAGTTTCAAAAAAAAATTACAATCAGAAAGCTTTTATTTTTAATGTTAAGCACACAAAAAGCCACAATAATTTAGCTACAGAAAATTTTTTAAAACATGGTCCATTAGCTTCTCTACCAATCATACAAAATAAAAGTAACTGTTATTCATCTATTGTATGGTCATGCAATCATCCCTTTTGTTATAAGATGATTAAGTATACGAAAAAAGATATAGAAAGAGAGTTAAACTTTTATCTCTCGGAATACTACGGTAAATTAACGATTATTACTAAAGTAAAAAGCTGGGATTTAAATCTAGTTAAAGCACAAAAGTTTTTTGATACTAGAATTCTACTGTTAGGTGACGCGGCTCACTCTATACACCCTCTTGCAGGGCAAGGCTTAAACTTGACATTAAAAGGAATTGAAACTCTATATAAATTAGCAAAGAATAATAAAATAAAAGCAGATATTGGTAGTGATAAAATACTAAATTCTTTTAGCAAAAAACAATATTTGAACTCTACTGCTATTATTTTTGCTACAGACAAGCTTAACTTTTTGTTTTCTAACTCAAATTTCTTTTTAAAAAAAACGAGAGAAATTGGACTGTATATTTTTAAAAGAAGTAAGATTTTGAAAAATATTTTTAAGAATTATGCCTCAGAAGGAAAACTTTCAATTAAATAATCTAAATCTTTCTTGCTTCCTCTGGTAATAATATCGGGATTCCATTTTTTACTTTGTAAGCAAGTTTAGCCTTTTTACTTATAAGTTCATTATTTTTTTTATCGTATTGCAACTTTTCCTTAGAAACAGGACAAACTATAAGATCTAAAAATTTTTTTTCCATTACTTTAACTCCATAAGATTAATTTATAGTATCGCTAGTATTCTCACTTTCATCTAATAAATTCATTTTAAGCAAAGATTTTATAACTTCAGCTCTCTCTTTATCTGTTTTAGCTTCCAAAATTGCTTGTTTTTCATTGTTCTGAAAGGAACAAATCTGAGGAATAGCGGATATTATTTGATTAGCAGGTACTTTATAAAGTTCATCAGAATCTACATTAATATTATTATTATTAAAATATTTTTTTAATAGTTCCAGTAAACTATCAATATTAAAGCTCTCTGAATTTATATTGAGGTCATGTTTAAAACTTTCCCATAATGGGATAATATTTCTATATCCTTTTATAATATCTGCCTCTTTAAAAATTTTAAATCGAATAATTCCTTTCAACTCAATTAAATATCTATTATCAGATGTTTCAGAAAAGGAAACTATTTTTGACGCACACCCAATCGGATACAATCCGTAATCTTTTTGTGATCCTGGATTAGGTTGTATCATACCTATCAACCTATTCTTACCTAATGCGTCTTCTACCATAGAAATATATCTAGGTTCAAATATGTTTAAAGGCAAGTTACCATTAGGCAAAATTATCACTCCAGGTAGAGGAAAAATTGGTAATATATCTGGTAATTCTCTATAGATTATTTTTTTTGTCATTTAAATATTAAATTAGATAATCTTGATCTTCCCTCCATAGTCAAAGGGTCACTATCTCCTAATAAAGAAAACATACTTAGCAATTCTGTTTTTGCTTTATTATTTTTCCACGCTTTATTCTTTTCTATGATAAACAAAAGGTTATTTATAGCCTCTGAATAATCTTTATTGATTATTTGGCTCTTTGCCAATTCATATCTAGTATTAAGGTCATCTGGATTTTTTTTAAATTTTTTTTCCAATTCTGAGTCTTCTTGTACATCCATATTTTCTAAATAATCTTTTGATTTAATTAGGTCGACAATCTCACTTTCTTTTTTTATGTTATTTTCAAGTGTATTTATTAACTCAGTTAATTCTTTAAACTGATTTAAACCAATATAGCACTTTCCTAATCCACTTATAGCCCTAACCATTAAATTCTTAGGTATAGGTTCTCCTAGCAAAGAACTAAATTCGTAGCTTGCTGTTTCATAATCTTTTTCTTGCAACTTTTTTTCTGCTTCATCTAATAAGCTACTTATATTTTTTAAACCTTCAGAAGAATGGCTTGATAGAGTTGTTACTTCTGTTATAAAGTTTAAAACTTCTTCTTCACTTTTCATTCCTGCAAAACCATTTATTGGCTTACCATCAAAAAATGCAAGAACAGTGGGTACAGATTGGATTTGCATTTGTTGTGCTAGGCTTTGGTTTTGATCTATATCAACTTTAACAAGTTTAACTTTACCATTCATTTGCAAAACTAATTTTTCTAATATGGGAGTCAACTGTTTACAGGGATTACACCAAGTAGCCCAAAAGTCAACGATTACAGGAATTTTTTTTGACTCTTCTATAACTTTTTTAATAAAGCTACCAGTATCAATATCCTGAATAATTTGGCTTTGCTCTTCTAACATATATTACTTTTAAAATTAGAAAAATAAGAATTATTCTTTGAGAAAATTAGAAGCATAATTTTTTTATTTTTTACAACATCACTGGTAATAATATTTGATAAATACAAATTATTTTTAAAGCCAAGGTTTGTTGATATAAACTTTTTTTTAAACATTAATATTATGATATATTAATATTAAATTTATTATTTTCAATAATTATAATTATATATAAAATATTAAAGATATGTTATCATTAATTTACTGCGGGTGTAGCTCAGGGGTAGAGCACAACCTTGCCAAGGTTGGGGTCGAGGGTTCGAATCCCTTCACCCGCTCCAATACTGTCTAAATAATAATATGATGTATACTCTTGTTTTATTAATTTTTATATCGCTTAATCCTATAATATCTGATGATTTTATTAGCATTAAGGAAGTAACTAACAAGGCTAATCTTAGAAAAGGACCAGGTGACTGGTATCCCATTAAATGGCAAATTAATGTACCTAGTCTTCCTTTAAAAGTTATAGAGAAAGGAGAATTTTATAATAAAGTAGAATTGCATGATGGTACACAAGGGTGGTTATCAATAATATTAACCTCAAATAAAAAAAATTTAATAGTAATTAGAGACACTAATTTACTAAGTAATAATGGAAAAATTAAAGCTAAAGTACTTAAGGATAATATTATTAAAATTTATAACTGCGACTTAGAAAAAAAGCCGCAGTTATGCAGAGTAGAAATACAAAAAGTTAAAGGTTTTATAAAAAAATCATATTTGTGGGGCTTTTGAGTTTAATTAAAAAAATCCTTTATTAATTCTCTAACAGTATCCAAGTTTAGAGTAGCGGAATGTCTATAACTTTCATGATTAATGCTAATAGAAACATTCTCCATACTATTTTTTATGTTTTTAATTGCTTTCTCATCAAATTCAAAGTGTACAAACTGTACCGATGAAGCTTTACCATCTGCAGTGGTTCGGTCTCCATCTAACTCAGCTTTACCTTTAATCTCTTTATCATCAATTTTAATATTTATTGTTTCTTCAAACCCTCCCATTTTAGATAAAAATTCTGCTCTTTTTATGGGGCTATCTATTTCTACCATAACAGTAGCTACCAGCTCACTGCCATTTGGAATTAGAGATTTATAAGCTAAAATTTCATCATCAATCTGTTGTTCTCCGCCATCTTCTATATATACCATCTCGTTAATTTGGTGGATAATAGTGTCTTTGTTTTCAAAGTACATGGTAACATAAGGGCCTATATCTACTCTTCTAAACCTTTTTCTTAAAACCATTTTTTCTCTTAAGCTTTTTCTTTTTATTTTATATTCATCTCTAGATAAAATATCTGTTTTTTCTATTGTATTTGTTTGCACCATAACTTCCTTTCTATAATTGTTTTAAATCTTTAAGAATATTCTCTGGGCTCGATATACCATAACTGTCACCAGTAGTATTATCACCAAAACCCTCCTCTATCCACAGTCTCTTTATAACTTTATTGTCAATTAGCGCGGCATACCTCCAAGATCTCAAGCCAAAACCTAAGTTATCTTTTTTAACTAACATACCCATCTTTCTTGTGAACTCTCCAGAACCATCAGGTATTACTTCTATATTTTTTAAATCTTGACTTTTTGCCCAAGCATTCATTACAAAAGCGTCATTTACAGATAAACAGTAAATTTTATCAATTCCAAAGCTTTTAAACTCATTAAATAGTTTTTCAAAATTTGGTAGTTGATAAGTTGAGCAGGTTGGAGTAAATGCTCCTGGTAATGAAAACAATATAACTTTTATGTTCTTAAAATAGTTATCTGTAGTTTTATCCTGCCATTTATATGGATTATTTCCTTTAATTGTCTCATCTCTTACTCTTGTCTTAAAGACTACTTCTGGAATAAAATTTTTCATAGCAAACTTCCTTAAAATCCATATGATTTTGCAATCAATTCTATAGGGTGATAAATTTTTTCCTTGTTTTTTAACAAATTTTTTTGCTCGTTAATGTCTTGCAGATGAAGTCCTGCAAGCGGACACGTAGAAGCTATAATTGCCTCTTCTTTAAAAATTTGCTTTGCTGCTGATAACCCAACTTTTCTTGCTGTTTTATTCCACTTCTTTTTAATGCCCCAAGTGCCTCCGTGTCCTGAACATTTTTCTACATTAACAGTATTAGTGTCAGGTATAAGCTTTAAAATTTGCACAGATTTTGGTCCTATGTTTTGTGCTCTG
Organism: Rhodospirillaceae bacterium; assembly: GCA_902547175.1. Next base: position 8,098 of record CACCMS010000026.1, read on the forward strand.
CTATGGCAAGAACTATGTAATGTTATATTTTTATTAAGACTTTTCATTCCATCAGTAAGCCCTTTTCTATTACTTAAGTCCCATATATATTCGTCTATATCCATGGAAGATTTAGCTAATAAAGCAACATCTTTGTTATCTGGGCATAATAGAGGCCAATGAGACTTTATCATTAGTGAACATGATGCAATTGGCGCAATTACTTTAAACCCTTGATCAATTTTTTCTTTTAATTTCTTTGCTGTCTTTTCTGCCATTAATTTAACCTCTTCAACTTTGCCTTGTTCTAATTGAGGCATTTTACAGCAGCCCTCATAAAAACTTTCCATATAGACTTTATTTTTTTCTAAGACCTTAACTAAAGCTTCACCTATTTTAGAATCGTTATAATTAATATAACAGGTATTAAAAATTACCACTTTTTCAGTATAATGTTTTTTAAAATCAAATTTCTTCTTATATTTAATAAAAAATGTTTTAAAACTGGTTCTATTAAAACTCGGTAAAGTTGCTGAGTTATCTATCCCGAACAATACTGATAAAAGTTTTCTAAAAAGTGCTCGTTTTTTATTTAACAAAAAATTAATTATAACAGAAAAAAACACTCCCATTTTTCCATTAAAATCTGTCTTAGCAATTTGAGAGTCTACTATCTTATTTTTCTTTTTATCTTCTATAGCTTTATACCGAATAAAAATAGATGGTATATCTATCGCAAATTCATGAGGTGGTACATAAGGACAACTAACCATAAAACACATGTCACACAATGTACATGCATCAACAACATTTTTAAAACTGGAAGTCTCCACGGTATCTAATTCCATTGATGGAGATTCATCAATTAAATCAAAAAGTTTAGGAAAACTATCACACAAGTTAAAACATCTCCTACAACTATGACAAACATCAAATTGTCTTCTTAATTCAGTATCTAAGTCTTCTTCATTCCAAAATTTAGAGTCATTAATTTTGATAGCCTCGCGTTCAGGCTTTCTTAAACCACCTTCTAGAACCATTTTATTCTCTTATTTAAATTATTAATTAGATATAATAAATAAGTGTCGTACATTCTAAATTAATGTACGACACTATCATTTATTCTGACAAAGTGTCTAATGCCTTTTGAAACCTTCCGGCATGACTTCTTTCAGCTTTAGCAAGTGTTTCAAACCAGTCTGCAATTTCTTCAAAACCTTCTTCTCTTGCTGTTCTTGCCATTCCAGGATACATATCAGTATATTCATGAGTTTCTCCTGCGATAGCAGCTTTTAGATTATCAGCAGTTGAACCTATTGGCTCACCGGTTGCAGGATCTCCAACTTCAGCCAAAAATTCTAAATGACCAAATGCATGTCCAGTTTCACCTTCTGCTGTTGAACGAAAAACTGCAGCGGCATCGTTGAAGCCTTCAACATCTGCTTTTGATGCAAAATACAAATATCTTCTGTTAGCTTGTGACTCACCAGCAAAAGCTGCTTTCAAGTTTTCCATTGTTTTACTTTCAGATAATGACATATTTTTCCTTTCTTTGTAATTGATATATATAGTACGCTTAATCTCTACTTTAGATCATTTCTAAAATAAAAATTTATTATAATTTCAAAGAAAGACAACCTATAATTGCTATAGAGAAAACTTATAGTTTAGAACTATTCTAATCTTTTTTTATATTGATAATAATATCAACTGATTTTATATTTTTTCCATGTGGTGCTTTTGGAAACTTGGAAAAATTTATTTCTTTTTCTTGAATATCAACTAATTTATCTTCTTCTTCATCGTAAAAGTGATGGTGCTTGGATAAATTAGTGTCAAACCACATCTTATCATTTTTCACTATAACTTTTTTTAAAAACCCTCTATTTGATAACTCATTTAAATTGTTATAAATAGTTGCCCTAGAAATAAAAATTTTATTTTTAACCATCAATTTTTCCAAAGAGTACGCTGTAACATGTACTTCTTTTTTCCTAAGCAAGATTTCTGTTATTGCAACTCTTTGTAAAGTAGGTCTTAATTTCAGTTTTTTTAATATTTCTTTTGCCTTTTTCATGCTAATACAATTCATTTTCCTGTAACTATTCGTTCTATTAGTTGTTTTACAGTTGGTATAAATTTGTTGGAATAAAAAGGGTCTTTTCCAAACCTCCACGCATTATGTCCAGCAAACATCAATTCATTATCGACTTCGTTATCATGAGCAACATTCTGCAAAGTTTTTTGGATACAAAAGCTTCTAGGATCTACTAACTTTCCTGTTGAATATTTGTCACTATCTTTCCAACTCGAAAACTTACATTGACTTAAGCACCCCATACAATCTGTTTGGTCTTTTTTAATTTCTGCAGCTTTTTCCTGAGAAACCATAATAAAAGTGTTATCAGGTGTCTTTAAAGGCTCATTAAAACCTTGATTAGAAAGAGTTAAAATTTTATCAACATCTTTACTATTAACCAAAAAAGATTTTTCTTTATTTCCTAACTTTAAATCTTTTATGCTATCTGTGGTTTCTTCAGAACTACTTTTAGAGAAAAATTTAAATTCCCTTTCTACTCTTGACATTAACTCTTTAATAAAAGAATTTTTAACCGCAGATGAATAAAATCCTGTGGGACTAAACCTATGCAACTTTATATCTCCTTTTTTTAAAGTAAATAGCCTGTCCTTCCAGGCTTTAGGAATAGGACTTTCTCTAGTTAATAATGGTCTAGTTCCAAATTGAAAAACTATAGGGCCTAGTTCAGGGTTATCTATCCAATCACTCCATTCTGATAAATGCCACACCCCTCCAGCCATAACTATAGGTACATCATTTAAGCCTACGCTTCTCATGAACTTTCTCAATAAACTTACCCTCTCATAAGGAGCTTCAGGGTTATCTGGATTTTCGACATTAGAAAGTCCATTATGTCCTCCAGCTAACCAAGGATCCTCATAAACTACTCCTCCTAATCTAGGAATAAAATTTTTATATGCTCTTAAAAATAAAATTTTAAAAGCTCTTGCAGAAGAAACTATTGGGTAGTAAAAAATATTAAATTTGGAAGCAATTTCTGCTAATCTATAAGGCATCCCCGCACCGCAAGTAACTCCATGCACAAGCCCTTTTGTTTTTTCCAAAACACTTTCTAAAATTTTCTGAGCACCCCCCATTTCCCATAATATATTCACATGGATCCTGCCTTTACCAGAAGATACCTCGTGGGCTATTTGAGCTTGCTTTATACCCCCTTTTATACCATAATTTATTAATTCTTGATGCCTGTCTTTTCTATTTCTTCCCTTATAAATTTGTCTAATTATGCTACCGTCATCCCTATAATCATCAGGGTTAACTCCAGAAAAAGTACCAACACCTCCTGCTGCTGCCCAACTTCCAGAAGACAAACCATTGGAAACCGCTACTCCTTTACCCCCCTCTATTAAAGGAAGAACTTCTTTGCCAGAAATTAATACTGAATTTAAATTTTTTAACAAATTTTCTAAATCCCTTTCCTATTTGTTAATCAATATCTTTCATGCTTAATTTAACTTTTCCTCTTCTATCAAAACCGATTACTTTAACAGATACCTCATCACCCTCTTGAACTACATCAGTAACCTTTTCTACTCTTTCCTCAGATAGAGCGCTTATGTGCACTAGTCCATCTTTTTTTCCTAAAAAGTTAACAAAAGCTCCGAAATCCATTATCTTTACTACCTTGCCCTTATATACTTTTCCTTCTTCCGCCTCATCTACTATATCATGTATGAGCTGTTTTGCCTTTTCAATATTTTCTTGATCACTTGATGCTATTTTTATTACTCCGTCATCATTAATATCAACTTTAGCTCCTGAGGTTTCTACTATTTCTCTTATAACTTTTCCTCCTGTACCTATAACCTCTCTAATTTTTTCTTTCTTTACAGTCATAGTAATCATTTTAGGAGCATGCTTATTCATCTTACTGTTAGGCTTACTAATTTCTTTATCCATTGCCTTTAAAATAGTTTCTCTGCCTTTTTTAGCTTGTTTTAAAGCATCTGACATTATTTTTTTTGTTATTGAGTCTATCTTTATATCCATTTGCAAAGATGTTATCCCATCCTTTGTACCAGCCACTTTAAAGTCCATGTCTCCTAGATGGTCTTCATCGCCTAAGATATCTGACAATACTACAAATTTTTCTCCTTCTTTAATTAGACCCATAGCTATTCCTGCAACTTGTTTTTTAATAGGGACTCCTGCATTCATTAAAGCTAAAGAACTGCCGCATACAGTAGCCATAGAAGAAGAACCATTGGACTCAGTAATTTCAGACACTATACGAAGTGTATATGGAAATTCTTCTGCGCTTGGAAGTAATGGATTTATTGCCCTCCAAGCTAGTTTTCCATGTCCTATCTCTCTTCTTCCTGTACCTCCCATTCTACCTGCTTCTCCTACAGAAAAAGGTGGAAAGTTGTAATGCAACATAAACCTTTCTTTAGACATTCCATCTAGAGAGTCAACCATTTGTTCGTCATCTGAAGTGCCTAATGTTAAAGATACAAGTGCTTGAGTTTCTCCTCTAGTGAATAGAGCTGATCCATGCGATCTAGATAGTAACCCAGTTTCACAATCTATTTGTCTTACATCTGCAACTCCTCTCCCATCAATTCTATTTTTAGTTTTCAGTAACTTCGTCCTAACAAAATTCTTCTGAAATTTATAATATGCCTGATTTAATTTATTAATGTCTGCTTCTTTTTCTTCTGCTATCTCATCAATTTTAATTTTTATATTTTTAAGAGCATTTGATCTATCAGCTTTCTCTTTAATCTGATAAGCCTTTTCCACATCTTTAGTTAGATTGTCC
>CACCMS010000027.1 GCA_902547175.1 Rhodospirillaceae bacterium
ATTCCAGCAGCATTGAGTTTCTTTACATAAAAATTTACTAAATTTGTTATTAGCATTATAAAGATTTTAGTTTGGCTTCTAAGTCTGCAGTTAATAATGGTTCTATGATTTCATCTAATGCAATACCTGATATAATATCTTCTAATTTATATAGAGTTAAATTAATTCTGTGATCTGTTACTCTTCCTTGAGGATAATTGTATGATCTAATTTTCTCTGATCTATCTCCACTTCCGACCATAGACTTTCTTTTATTAGCGATTTTTTCTTCATTCTCTGTTTTAGTTTTTTCATATAATCTAGAGGCTAACATTTTCATTGCTTTTGCTTTATTTTTATGTTGGCTTTTTTCTTCTTGGCAACTTGCTACAACATTAGTAGGTAAATGCGTTATTCTTACGGCGCTATCTGTAGTATTTACATGTTGTCCACCGGCACCTTGAGATCTAAAGGTATCTATTCTTAAATCTTTAGCTTCAATTTGTATGTCTACTTCTTCTATCATAGGCAATACTGCTACAGTTGCCGCAGATGTATGAATTCTTCCTTGAGTTTCTGTTTGAGGAACTCTTTGAACTCTATGTACTCCTGATTCGTATTTCAATTGAGAAAACACATCTGTTCCAGTAAAAGAAATTATAGCTTCTTTACATCCTCCGATATTAGTTTCACTAAAACTCATTATTTCAAACTTCCACTTTTTTAGTTCAGCATATTTTTGATACATTTTCATTAACACCATAGAAAATAAAGCAGCTTCGTCTCCTCCAGTTCCCGCTCTAATCTCTATAATTGCATTCTTTTCATCATCAACATCTTTTGGTATTAGTAACTTTTTTAAATTGTTATAAAGTTTTTCTAAATTTTTATTCAGTTTTTCAATATCTTGCTTAGCTAATTCTAACAATTCTTGGTCTGAATTTTCAGCTAATAAATTTTTACTATCTAGAAGTTCTTGTTCACATTTTTCAATAGATGCTTTGCATGCTAAAACTTGTTCTAATGAAGAAAATTTTTTGCTTAGTTTGATCCTCATATCAGCAGAAATATTGCTATCAGATAATTGAATTTGTATATTTTTATGAAGCTCAGTTATTTCATTAAGCTTTGTCTCAAAATTTTCAATCATTTTTAAAGAACTCTAGAATAAATTTCTTTTCAATAGTATTTTGAAGACCTGTACTTAAGTTTTTAATTGTATAAACTTCTTTTTTTATTTCTTCTTCTCCTAGAATTATGGCGTAATCTGCTTCAATTTTATTGGCATACTTTAAAGATTTTTTTAAATTTTTATCAATGTGGATCTCAGTTGAATAATTACTATGTAGAAACTTCTCTCTAATTTTATAAGCAGAATGTAAAAACTCTGATTGCATTGGAACTATTAAAATTATTTTTGATTTTTGATTTTTTAATTTGACCAGGTCTGTTAATCTTTCTAAGCCAGCTGCCCAACCAGTACCGGACAGTTTCGGCCCTCCAAGCTCAGCAACCAAGTTATCATAGCTTCCCCCAGCTAAAATAGCAAATTTAGAATCATTTTTTAAAGTAAATTCAAAAATTGTGTTACTATAATAATCAAGTCCTCTTACTAAAAAAAAATCTTCTTCATAAAGTATATTAAAGTCGGCTAGTATATTTTTTAGTTTTATGAAATTTTTTTTGCTTTGTTCTGACAACACATCACTAATATTTGGAGCATTTTTGTTAATTTCTATATCTTCTGAGCTTTTAGAGTCCAAAATTCTTAAAGGGTTTTTTTCTAATCTTATAATACTGTCTTTAGATAGTTTATTTTTATGTTGCAGGTAATATTCTTTTAAAATTTTTTGGTAATTATTTCTATCTTCTAAATTTCCTAGATTATTTATTTTTAAAGTGAGATTATCAAAAATATTTAAGTTTTTAAGAAAATTAGCCGCTAAATATATAACTTCAAAGTCTTTTTCCATTCCTAGTTTTGAATAAACTTCTACCCCAACTTGATTAAACTGTCTTAGCCTTCCCTTTTGGGGCCTTTCATATCTAAACATGGGCCCATAGTAAAAATATTTTAAAGGTAGATTTTGCGTAAGCCCATTACTGATTATAGCTCTAGCAATTCCTGCAGTGCCTTCAGGTCTCAATGTTAACTGATCATTACTCCTATCAATAAAAGTATACATTTCTTTCATAACTACATCTGAAGATAATCCTAAAGTTCTACTAAAAACTTCATTAAACTCCATTATCGGAGTTTCTATAGGTTTAAAATTAAAGTTATACGCAGTAGACTCAAATATTTTTATAATTTCTTTTTGAGATAAAAAGTCTTCTCCAATAAGGTCATGCATACCTCTTATGCTTTTTGCTTTAGTCATTTTGACCCAATTTTTCTTTAATTAAATTTGATATTTCATCTACAAGGTTTTTATTTTTACTTACAAACTTTTTTTTGCCATCTATATAAATTTGATGATTATTATTACCTCCACCAGTAACACCGATGTTGGTATGCATAGCTTCTCCAGGTCCATTAACTACACAACCTAGAATTGATATATTAATAGGATCTTTAACCCAAGAAAATTTACTCTCTATTTGTTTCACGGTATTTATAACATCAAATTGCTGCCTTGCACAAGAAGGGCAGGAAATAATATTTAGGCCATTTTTCCTGATATTCAAAGCTTTTAATATCTCAATTCCAACTTTAATTTCTTTTACAGGGTCATCAGAAAGGGACACCCTTAAGGTATCACCAATACCTTCAGAAAGTAAAATTCCTAATCCGATTGAGGACTTTACAGTTCCTGAAAATTCTCCTCCTGCTTCGGTTATTCCTAAGTGTAAGGGATAGTCAGTTTTTTTAGCTAGTAAGCGATAAGACGCAATTGCTAAATCGATATTTGATGCTTTTACACTTACTTTTGTATTAAAAAAATTAAGCTTTTCTAAAGAATGTATATTAGCTAAAGCACTTTCTAGCATGGCCTCAGAAGTAGGTTGACTATACTTTTTTAATAAATTTTTTTCTAAAGAACCAGCATTTACACCTATACGTATTGAGCAATTATTATTTTTTGCTGCTTCAACTACTTCAGCTACTCTTTCTTGACTACCTATATTACCAGGGTTAATTCTTAGGCAAGCCGCTCCTACGTCAGCAGCTTCAATGGCACGTTTGTAATGAAAGTGTATGTCTGCTATTATTGGCACATTTACTTGCGAAATAATTTTTTTTAGAGATTTAGTTGATTCTTTATCAGGGCAAGATACTCTTACTAAATCAGCTCCAGCTTCCTCTAAGCTTTTAATTTGTTTAATAGTTGCCTCTATATCAGTAGTCAGTGTGTTTGTCATGGACTGAACTGTTATAGGGTGGTCAGATCCAACTTTAACTTTTCCAACATTTATTTGTTTAGTAATTCTTCTCATTTACATGTCATCAACTAATTTAATTTAAATGTGACCCAATTAAATATAAATTTAAATATGTTTTCTTATTCCAAAGCAAATATGTAAAGCTTATAGCAATTAAAGATAATAGTATAACTATTGAACTATATTTATTTTTTTTTAATTCAGAGCTTTCAAGATGTAAAGCAGATTTTTCTAATTTAGAAACCTTTTTTATTTCAGTAAATTTTAAAATACACGAATTTTCTAGTTTTAAAAATTTTATGTAACTATTTAAGAAACCTTTCAAATAAGAAGTTTGTCCAATATTTATTTCTCCTTTTTCAAAATTAGCAAGAATATCTTTTTTTATAAGAAGTAACTTAGATGCATCTTCAATTTTAATATTTTGTAGTTCTCTATTTTCTTTCAGAAAATCGCCTAATTCTTTTAAATTAGTAAACACTTTTATTTTAGAGTCAATCATTTCTTTTTAGAGTTTAATTTAAATATAGAATGTAAGGATCTTATAGCTAACTCTTTATATTTTTCATCAATAAGTACACTGATTTTTATTTCTGAAGTACTAATAACATGAATATTAATATTATTTTTCGCTAGTTCTGTAAACATTGTGTTTGCTACGCCTACATTAGTTTTCATGCCTAAGCCAACGATAGAGACTTTGCAAATATCACTATTAATAAATATATCATCAAACTTAACTTTATTTTTTAATTTATTCATAATATTTTCAGCTTTTTTAGCATCTGTTTTTGATATTGTAAAAGCATAAGTAACATTAGCGTCTTTTGCTGACCCCGATTGCACTATCATATCTACATTAATATTTTCTTTAGACAATGCATTAAAAATGGTTGCTGAGACGCCAGGTTTATTTTTTATATCCATAAGTGTTATTAATGTCTCATTGTTGCTATGCGCAATACCTCTAATAATTTGTTTTTCTAAATAAACATTTTTTTTTGTTAACATAGTTCCCTTCTTTCCAGTAAAACTTGATAGCACTTGAAGTTTTACATTATATTTTAATGCTAACTGAACAGATCTAGTATGTAAAACTTTTGCACCTAGAGAAGATAATTCTAACATCTCTTCATAATTAATTTCATCTATTTTTTTTGCCTCTTTTACAATTCTAGGATCCGCGGAAAATACTCCTGCTACATCAGTATAAATATCGCATCTTTTAGCCCCCAGGCTTGCTGCCAATGCTACTGCAGTCGTATCTGATCCACCCCTTCCTAAAGTAGTTATTCTGTTAAGTTTATTGATTCCCTGAAAACCAGAGACTACAGGAACCTCATTATTTTTTAAACTTTTCTTGATATGTTTAGTTTCAATCTTTAAAATATGAGAATCATAAAATGATATGTCAGTATGTATAGGAAGTTGCCATCCTTGAAATGATTTTCCTTTGATATTATTTTTACTTAATAATATGGAAAATAGAGAACTTGATATTTGCTCTCCTGCTGATAAAAGGCTAGAGATATCATCTGGCATTTTATATTCATCTAATCCTGTAGTTAGTTTTAAAAGTCTATCTGTTTCTCTGCCCATTGCCGAAACAACTACTACTACAAAGTAGCCAGCTTTTCTAGCTTTTTTGATATATGAAATAGCTCTTTCAATTCTATCTATACTAGATACTGATGTACCTCCAAACTTTTTTATTATAATATTCATAAAATATTAATTATTTTAACTATAGTGTAATAATAAATAAAGGAGTTTGTAGTTGAAGGAAAGTATTTTTGATAAAATATCTTCAGAATGGTGGGACCAGAATGGACCTATGAAAATGTTGCATTCTATGAATGAAACTAGAATGTTATTTATTAAGGAGAGAATAATTAATAAATATCAAAAATTAGGGAGCTTAAAAGAAATTTTAGAAAAAAAATTAATACTCGATCTTGGATGTGGAGGGGGCATATTATCGGAGACCCTGGCAGAAGAAGGGGCAAATATATTGGCGATAGATCAGTCACAAAAACTAATTAATGAAGCTAAGAAAAGGGCAAAATCCAAAAAGCTAAAAATAGATTATCAATGTCAAAGTATAAAAAGTCTTAAGGAAAAAAGAGCTAAATTTGATATAATACTATGTATGGAGGTCATAGAGCACGTTCAAGACTATAGAAGTTTTATTATGCTAGCCCTTGAATGTTTAAAAAAAGATGGAATAATAATTTTTTCAACTATAAATAAAAGTATCTTATCATATTTTACTACAATATTTTTAGCGGAAAAAATATTAAAATTAGTTCCATATAAAACGCATGATTGGCATATGTATGTTAAGCCCGAGGAGATACTAGAAGTGGCAAAGAAATTTAGTTTTAGATTGGATAAGATTAAAGGCTTGGCTGCAATACCATCTTTGCAAGGGTTTAAATGGATAAGAATTAATAATACAAAGGCCAATTATATAATTTCAATTATTAATTAATTTTTTTCTCTTAATCTTTCTCTAATACTTTTTCCTTTTTGAGTTTTTTCTGATTTAGTTTCTATCTCAATAAGCATAATAAATCTACATGCAGTTATTCTTACAGTCTCTAACATGTCTTCAAACATGGTAAAGGATTCTCTTTTATATTCATTAAGAGGGTCCCTTTGTGCGTAAGCTCTAAGACCAATACCTTGTCTGAGTTGATCTAACGCTAAGAGATGAGCTTTCCACTGCTGATCTAATACTTGCACTAATATTTGTCTTTGAATAAGGGAAAAGTTTTCTCTTCCTATCAAATGAATTTTATTATCAAGCCTGGTAGATATTTCTTTTTTTAAATAACTTAAAAAGTCATCACTATTTTCAACTATTTTATTATTTATTTGCAGGCCAAATATATTTTTAATATCTATAAAAATATTTTTGAAATTTAACTCTTCTTCCTGACTAGATCTATTTTTTTCGATTATATTTTTTAATGTGTCAAATAACATATCAATAAATATTTGATTAATATCTTTTATAGTGAGAAGTTCTTTCCTTTGTTCATAAACTACTTTTCTTTGATCATTCATCACATCATCAAATTTTAAAAGATTTTTTCTTATTTCAAAATTCCGACCTTCAACTTTTGATTGAGCTTTTTCAATTGCTTTGTTAATCCAAGGATGCACTATAGCTTCACCATTTTTTAGCCCTAGTTTCTGAAGCATGCCGTCAAGTCTCTCTGAACCAAATATTCTCATTAAATCATCTTCAAGTGAAATAAAAAATTTAGAACACCCTGGATCACCTTGTCTACCAGACCTTCCTCTAAGTTGATTGTCTATTCTTCTACTTTCATGCCTTTCTGTACCTAAAACAAATAAACCTCCTGATTTAAGGGCTCTATTTTGATTATCTTTTACTTTTTCTATGTTACTTATTTCATTATCAACTACATCAGAGATATTACCACCTAATTGAATATCTGTTCCTCTTCCAGCCATATTTGTAGCTATTGTTACTGCAAAAGGTTTTCCTGCTTGAGATATTATTTTCGCTTCTTTTTCATGAAACCGTGCATTTAGCACTTCATGTTTTATATTTAGTCTTTTTAATCTTTTAGAAATCAATTCAGATGTTTTAATATTGGTCGTTCCAACTAATAAAGGCTGACCTTTTTCATGAATTTTAGAAATTTCTTTAACTACAGCTTGCCATTTTTCTTCATTTGTTCTGTATATTTCATCATTTAAATCATTTCTTATCATATTTTTATGAGGAGGTATCTCTAAAACATCTAAGCCGTAGATCTCAGAGAACTCTGCCGCTTCTGTTTTAGCGGTACCTGTCATTCCAGATAGCTTAGGGTACATTCTAAAATAGTTCTGAAATGTTACAGAGGCTAAGGTTTGATTTTCATTTTGAATTTGAACATTTTCTTTAGCTTCTATTGCTTGATGCAATCCATCAGAAAATCTCCTTCCTTCCATCATTCTGCCTGTAAATTCATCTACTATCACAACTTGATTATCTTTAATTAAATAATCTTTATCCTTAGTAAACAAAAAGTTAGCTTTTAAAGCTTGATTGATGTGATGAAGAACACCAATATTTTCAGGAGCATATAGGTTTTGGTTCCCAATAAGATTTTTAGAATACAAAAGTTTTTCAAAATTTTCTATTCCAGAAGTGTTTAAGTTAATTGATTTAGATTTTTCGTCAATTTCATAGTATTTTTTTTCAATACTTTTAATTAAATTATTGATTATGTGATAAAGTTTTGTGTTATCTTCTACGGCCCCTGATATAACAAGAGGGGTACGCGCCTCATCTATAAGAATACTATCAACCTCGTCAATAATTGCATAGTTAAAGCTTCTCTGACACATGTCTTCTAAATTAAATTTCATATTGTCTCTTAAATAGTCGAAGCCAAATTCATTATTGGTCCCATACGTAATATCTGCCAAATAAGCATTTTTTCTATCTGTATCAGACATGCCTGATTTAATACAACCAACAGATAAGCCGAGAAATTTATAAATAGCTCCCATCCACTCACTATCTCTAGATGCTAAATAGTCATTGACTGTGACTATATGTACGCCTAATCCACTAATAGCATTCAAATACGCAGATAAAGTTGAAACAAGTGTTTTTCCTTCCCCTGTCTTCATTTCTGCTATTTTTCCATTATGAAGTGCAATACCTCCTAAAATTTGTACATCGTAGTGTCTTTGTCCAAGAGTTCTAATAGCGGCTTCTCTAACTAGTGCAAAAGCATCTGGAAGAATATCATCTAGCTTTTTACCATTCCTCAAGGCTTGTTTAAGATCATTAGTTTTATCTTTTATTTGCAAGTCAGATAATAATTTGATTTGACTTTCTAAGTTATTAACTTTGTCTAGCAATAACTTATAATGATTTAATATTTTTTTATTTGGATTAATAAAGAAACTATTTTTTAAAAAATTTAACATTTGAGATAATTATATTTTTAATTTTGTAATTTATATTATAAGAAATATCATTAGTATATAAATATTCAAATAAATATTATGAAAAAAATGTTTTATAAAAACTTTCCTGAAATACCAACTATAGAAAATATAGATATTATATGCGGTAAAGCAAATATAAAAAGTAGATCAAGATTGGATTTGGCAATAATTATTTTTAACAACTATGCAAACGTTGCATATGTTACAACCAAATCAAAGACTTTTGCAGCTAATATAAAGTGGTTGAAAGAAAATAAAAATATATCAAAAGTAAAGGTTCTCATGGTTAACTCAGGTAACGCTAATGCTTATACAGGAGAACAAGGATACTTAAATTTGAATAGCATAATAAAATTTCTGTCGCATGAGTTTAACTGTAAAAAAAAAGAAGTAATAATATCTTCAACAGGAGTTATAGGAGAGCAATTACCTCTTAAAAAGATAATGATAACTTTGAATAAACTTATTGAAAAGTTGATAGAAAAAAAGAATATGAACTGGGAAAGTTTTGCAAGGTCTATAATGACTACTGATACATTTCCAAAAGGAATATATAAGAAAACCAGAATTGGAAATAAAGAAGTACACCTAATTGGTATTGCTAAAGGATCAGGGATGATAGCTCCAGATATGGCGACAATGTTAGGATATATTTTTACAGATGCTGATTTTTCATCAAAAATTTTAAAAGGGTTATTGATTGAGGTTAATGAAAAGTCTTTCAACAGTATTACAGTGGATAGCGATATGTCAACTAATGATATGGTTTGTTTTTTTTCGACTAGAAAAATTTCAAATAAGGTTAAAACTATAAAGGATAAAATACTTGATAAATTTAAAAAAGATTTACAGTGGTTAGCAATAGAGCTAGCAAAAAAAATAATTTATGACGGAGAAGGAGCAACCAAGATTATAGAAGTCAATGTATTAGGAGCACAAAGTTATATAGATGCTAAAAATGTTGCTTTATCTATAGCTAATTCGCCTTTAGTTAAAACTGCTATTGCAGGAGAGGATGCAAATTGGGGAAGGATAATAATGGCAATAGGAAAATCAAAAGCAAAATTAGATCAGAATAATATTTCTTTAAAGTTTGGAAAAAACCTAATATTAAAAAAAGGAAAACTAAAAAAAAATTATAATGAGGAACCCGTATCTGAATATTTAAAAAAAAATGAAATTAAGATAGAAGTAGATTTAAACTGTGGTAAATTTGTTTCTAACGTATGGACATGTGATCTAACAAAAAAATATATAGAAATCAATGCTGATTATAGAAGCTAACTATTTCTTTCCTATTAAATAATAAATAGATAAAGTATTTTTTTTTAAGTTTCCTTCTTTTAATTCATTATTATATCTAATACAAAATTCTTTGAATAAAGATTTTTGAACAATAAATTTTTTCCTTTTTAATAGATAATTACTTTCTCCTACATGTCTTATAAAGTTCCATACTTCTTCAGGCTTTGTTATATTAAATTGAAAACTTTCTTTATCCACGATTACATTTTTGAAGCCTGCGGCGGAACATAAATTTCCTAATGTCTGCATATCAAACAAAGGATTAAAATTATAATTTTGTTCTGGCTTAAAAAAATCTATAAAATAAGATTTAAACTCTTTAAAGCTTTCATCCGATGGAAATACGCTTACAAAAACACCATCACTTTTAAGTATGGTATGTATATTTTTTAATATTAATGGAATACTATCGCTGCTGTTTAAAGATAATAGACTAAAACAGAAGTCAAAAAATTCTTTTTTAAAAACTATATCATTTAAATTTGATACCACTCTTTTGTTGTTTTTTACTAAAATTTTTTCTGATAAACAGGTTTGAAAATAATTTAATTGGAAACCTTTATAATATATTTTATTTCTTAAGATATCATTTCTAGCAGCTATTTCTAAAATATTTCTACTTCTAAAGTCATGATTTTCATCAAATACTTTTTCTATTAAAATCTCAGAAATAGTTTCAAAAAAATCATTAGCTCTTTTATATTTTTTATTAAAAGATTTAATATGATTAAGTCTAATTTTTTTTTTATCAAACATTTTTGGCTAAAATACGTTGTTGAAATAAATGATTTGAAGGGTTTTTTATATAAATATTTTCGTAGGCTACTAACTGCATTTTATTGCTTAATCGTAAAAGTTCTCTTGGCTTTAAAATATATTTAGGGTTAGTAGGTCTTCCAATTTTTTGATGTCCTTCACTAAATGTTTCATATATCAGATATCCTTCTTTTTTAATAGATTTTATAATAAAAGGAAATATTTCTCTGTTCAAAAAGTTAGTAACTATAATGGCGTTAAAATTTTTTTTTTCCAAAGGCCAATTATTAATATCTTCAACATCTACAACTTTTTTTTTTATTAATTTTCCATTAAAACAATTCAGTTTATACTCATCAATATCTACTGATAATACATTGTATCCCAAATTTGATAAAAATATTGAGTGTCTGCCTTTACCACATGCTAAGTCTAAGACATAGCCATTTTTGAAAGGAAGTGCTTCTAAGCAATATTTAACCCATTTTGATACTTTATTCATAGTTTCTATTGTAAAATATATAATATATAACAATATGTATATTTATATTACTATATAAAGAAAATGATATTATTTGATTTACAGTGTGACAAAAACCATAAATTTGAGTGCTGGTTCGCTTCAAGTGAAAACTATGAGGAGCAGTTAAAAAATAAGATGATAATATGTCCTTATTGTAATAGTACAAAAATACAGAAATCTTTAATGGCTCCAAATATCAATACTAAAAGTACTTCTAAAAATAGTAAAAAGAACAATGAAAAAAATTTAGCACAAAATAATTTGGAAAATCAAATTAAGAAATTTAAAAAATATATTGAAAAAAATACAGATAATGTAGGAAAAAACTTTGCTGAAGAAGCTAGAAAAATTTATTATGGGGAGACTAAATCTAGACCAATAAGAGGTGAATCTACAGAAAAAGAAGCTCAAGAACTTGCAGAGGAAGGTATTCCGTTTTCTCAATTACCCTGGCATTCGAAAGAAGATGCTTAATGGTTAAGTTTTCAAATAAAACGCTTGATGACTGGAATGAACTTGCTTATAAAGAATTAAAAAATAAGGGTAGCAACGGAAAAGAAAATCTAAGCTGGAAATCTGAAGAAGGAATACAAATAAAAGCATTATATACAAAAGATGATTTAGAAGGGTTAGAACATCTAAATACTATGCCCGGCTTTCCTCCTTTCGTTCGAGGGCCTAAAGCAACTATGTATTCGGGGCGACCATGGACAATTAGGCAATATGCTGGCTTTTCTACAGCAAAAGAGTCTAATGCTTTTTATAAAAAAGCCCTAAAAGGTGGCCAAAAGGGATTATCTATTGCATTCGATCTTGCAACTCACAGAGGTTATGATAGTGACCATCCTAGAGTCATAGGTGATGTTGGTAAAGCAGGAGTTGCTATAGACTCTGTGGAAGACATGAAAGTTTTATTTAATGAAATACCGCTAGAACAAATGAGTGTTTCTATGACAATGAATGGAGCAGTTTTACCAATACTGTCTTCTTATATAGTAGCTGCGGAAGAGCAGGGAGTAGCAATGAAACTATTATCAGGAACTATTCAAAATGATATATTGAAAGAGTTTTTGGTTCGCAATACATATATCTACCCCCCAGAAAGTTCTATGAGGATTATTTCAGATATTATCGAATTCACTTCTAAAAATATGCCAAAATTTAATTCGATTTCAATTTCAGGTTACCATATGCAGGAAGCTGGAGCAAATCAAGTTCAAGAGTTAGCTTTTACTATTGCAGACGGTTTAGAGTATGTAAAGACTGCTATAAATAATGGACTTAAAGTTGATGATTTTGCACCAAGGTTGTCATTCTTTTTCGCAATTGGAATGAATTTTTTTATGGAAGTATCAAAACTTAGAGCAGCCAGATTTCTCTGGGCAAAAAAAATGAAGCAGATATTTGATCCTCAAAATTTAAAATCATTAACTTTAAGAACTCATTGCCAAACATCTGGTGTATCCCTAACTGAAAAAGACGCTTACAATAATATAGTGAGAACAACTGTTGAAGCTATGGCAGCAGTTATGGGGGGAACACAATCATTGCACACAAATTCTTTTGATGAAGCAGTTGCATTACCGACAGAAATGTCTTCAAGAATAGCAAGAAACACTCAACTAATATTACAAAATGAAACAAGCATAACTAGAACTGTAGATCCTTTAGCAGGCAGCTATTATGTTGAAAGCTTAACTAACTCA
>CACCMS010000028.1 GCA_902547175.1 Rhodospirillaceae bacterium
CTGTTAAGGATAGCTTTTGTTTCATATAAGCTTAATTTTTATTTCTCTTATCTTCTATGATTATGCCATCATTTACTATGTTACCATGATTTACAAAATTAACTCTAATGCTTAATTTAAATTGGCTCTTAAAAAAAGCTTTAATACTTTCTTCTTGAATATTATTTCTGTTGTTAATTTCACATATCAATACAGGGTCATCTAAAAAATTTTTACTTTCTATAACAAGCTTTGCTTTAGATATTTCTAAAAAATTATTGGTTAATTTGTGTATTTGTTCTGGAGTAATAAAAATACCTTTCACTTTTGTAGATTGTTCTGCTCTACCCATCCATCCCTTAATTCTAATATTGGTTCTACCACATGGGCTTGGAGCATCTATTATTGCTGATAAATCGCCCGTTGCTAATCTGATCATTGGATAAGAGTTATTAAGTTTTGTAACTACTACCTCTCCAACTTCACCATGACTAACTTGCTGATTAGAGCCTGGCTTTACAATTTCTAGAATAATATTTTCTTCTACTATCATTCCATCATTAATTTCATTATTTTTATTTTTGCTTTCATATGCAATACACCCTACTTCTGCCGTACCATACATTTGCAATGGAACAATTTTATATTTTTCTCTTAAATATTTTCTTAAGTCATTTGAGAAAGGTTCTGCTCCTACTAAAGCATTTTTTAAAAAAGATACATCTATATTATTTTCATTAATTTTATCCAAAATTATTTTTAAAAAAGAAGGAGTTCCGACATAAAAACTAGGCTTTACTGCTCTTATAGTTTCTATTTGTAAGTCTGTATTGCCAACACCCCCAGGTAAAACTGAACAACCAAAATTGATAGCAGAGTTTCCTATCATAATCCCTGCTGGTCCTAAATGATAAGAGAAAGTATTGTAAACTAAGTCACCTTTTCTTAATCCTGCTGCATGTAAGCAACTTGACATGTTCCAAAAGTCACCTTTTTCCCCTGGCTCATAAATTGGCCCTGGAGAAGCAAACATATATGCATACTCTTTTGTATCCTTAATATTAAAGCCGGCATAAGGAAAATTAGACTTCTGCATTTCTATTAAACTTGTTTTTCTTGTTATAGGAATATTATTAAAATCTTCTCTAGTATTAATCTTTTCGAAATTAATTTTATTTAGCCTATTTTTCCAACCAACTGACTTCTCAGTTATTTTTTTTAATTTTAGACCAATATCTTTAAATAATAATTTTTCTCTTATTAAAGGGTCCTGAGTTTCTTGATCATTAAAAAAATTATTAGTACCATTTTTAATCATAACCAGCGTTTTCTTCTTTTATAAGATTTTAAATCTTTGAATGACTTTCTGTTATCATTTCCTCCACCTAAATAAAACTCTTTTACATCCTCATTCTCGATTAGGTCTTCTGACTTTCCTTCCATTACTATCTTACCATTTTCCATAATATAAGAACGTGAGGATAAATTAAGTGCCAATTTAGCATTCTGTTCTACTAATAAAATAGTAATTCCTAATTCTTTATTTAATTTCCTAATTATATCAAAAACTTCTTTTACGAGCATAGGAGACAGACCCATTGAGGGCTCATCCATTAATATAATTTTAGGTTTAGCCATTAGTGCTCTTCCTATTGCAAGCATTTGTTGTTCTCCTCCAGAAAGATAACCTGATAAACCTTTTCTCTCTCTAAGCCTAGGGAAAAAGTTCATGACGTCCTCAATATCATTTTTAATCATTTTTCTATCAGTTCTAGTGTGAGCGCCCAATCTAAGATTTTCTTCTATGGTCATATCTGCTATACATCTTCTGCCCTCCATTACTTGAAAGATACCTTTTTTAACAATATCAGATGGATTTGATCTTGTTATATCATATTCTTCAAAAAAAATGCTTCCTTTCGTGGTTTCACCGTCCTCAGTTTTTAGTAAACCAGATATAGATTTTAATGTAGTAGACTTTCCTGCTCCATTTGCTCCTAAAAGAGATACTATTTCTCCTTCATTTACTTCAAGACTTAACCCTTTAATGACCAATACAACTTCATTGTATACTACTTCAATATTTTTAATTTTTAACATGAATCAAATAATTTTTTAATAACCTCTCCACTCAGGTCTTCTAGGAAGAGAAATTTGATCCTCTTTTACTAATTGAATAATCTTTTCTTTCATTAGTTGATCAACACTTTTTTTATCAGTAGGGCCATTTACTTTTACCATGTAAATGGGTACTTCCATTAAACCTCTGTGATCATCATTTTTCCAGGTTGAAGGCAGACATACTCCTTTAAGTTCTTCTGGTGCCCAGTTTTCATTTTTGTACATTGCATTTCTAATGCTTTCACCACTTAATTCTCCTTCTGTAATTGCCAGTTTCATTGCCTCTGCAATATAAAACATTGAACAAACTGCTGAAATGTAATGTACTGACCTATATTGATCTTTTTTTCCTGACATAGAGGAAATATTTTTTATTAACTCCATTCCCTCAGTGTCATCTCCCCATACAGAACTGGTTCTAACTGCAAAAACAATTCCATTAGCCGCTTTGCCAGATGCCTTTATAACTGTTTCATCTACGCCCCAAACATTTGTCATAAACTGTACCTCGGCTCCAACAGTATTACAGGCCTTTAAAAGTGCTGTTGTAGAATTTGAAGAGTTAGCTAAATAAGCATAGTTAGCTTCTATTTGTTTTAATGTTAAGCATTGTGCAGTAAAGTCTCCAGGTGCTAATGTGTAGTTAATTACTGATAATACTTCAAAACCCAATTCCTGAGCATATTCTCGGCATGCTTGTTTAGGTGCATTAGGATAAGGATGGTTATCTCCCATGTGAACGAATTTAGGTTTATCACTTTTTTCTTTACTTTCCCAATCCTTTAATGCCCAAGTTAGCAAACCTCTACATGCATCAGAATAGGAAGGACCATAAAAAAAATTATACGGAGCTGCTTTAAAAGAATTAGGAGCTTTACCAGTAGGGTCTGTAAGTTGTCCAGCATAAGAACCTGAAAAAAATGGAATTTTATCTCTTGCTATAGTTTCCATGAGTGCTTCAGTATCTGCTGTACCCCACCCTATAACAGTAATAACCTTCAATCTAGACTTCCATCTTTTATATGTAGCTACAGCTCTTGGCGCCTTGTAACTGTAATCAACAGTATCCACTCTGATTTTTCTATTGTTAATTCCACCGTTTTTATTTATCCATTTTATGGCATCAATATGTCCTTGACCAAAAGGTTTGCCTACACTTGAGGTTGGCCCTGTAAAATCAACTAACTGTCCAACAGGTATATCATTTGAAATGATATTTCTGGAAAGTAAAAATCCTAAAATAAATATTATAATATAAAATAGTTTTATAAAGTATTTTGACATATTTGCCTCCTGTAAACTAGTATGAAAAAGGATATAATTTAAACCATGCTCTAATTTGTCCCCAACGATAGGCTAATCCATTAGGTTCAAAAATCAAGAATAATATTATAACCAAACCTATAGATGCCTCTTTAATAAAGGGTATTGCCTCTGATAAAGATAAAACATTATCTATTGGTGTACCTGCTAAAGATCTTGTCAACCAATCCATAATCTCTGGTAATAAAACCATAAATGCAGCACCCATAATAGATCCCCTAACAGAACCTAGGCCTCCAATTATAATCATAGCTAAAAAAGTAATAGATAATTGTATATTGAATTCTTCTATTGATACAAAATTTAAATAATGACCATATAGTGCTCCTCCTAAACCAGCAAAAAAAGATGAAATTCCAAACGAGAGTATTCTATACTTTGTAAGATTAATACCCATCATTTCTGCAGATAAATAATGATCTCTAACTGCTAAAAATGCTCTGCCATCTCTAGTTCTTAATATGTTGGTTGCCATAATAAAGCTAATCACTACCCAAAATAAAACTATAAAAAAGTATTTTTTATCTGTATCAAAAAATATTCCAAAAATTTTCAATGGCTCAGCTGAAGCTCCATCCACACCACCTGTAAACCAAGAAGCTCTTGAAAAGAAATCTTCCATTATAAACTGTGCTGCCAAAGTTGCTATTGCTAAATAGAGTCCTTTTACTCTTGCAGCTGGAATACCAAAAAGTAGTCCTACTAATGCAGTCAATATTGCTGCAAGAGGTATACAAAAGAATACAGGAATAGCAAAGTTATTGTTCAACCAAGCTGAGGCAAAGGCTCCAAACCCAAAAAAAACTGCATGCCCCACTGATATTTGGCCAGTGAAACCAACTAATATATTTAATCCTAAAGCTGCAATTGCATAAAATCCAATATAAATTAATAAAGAGATAAGATAAGAGTCTAAAATTAAAGGTGAAAAAATAAGAAATAAAATACCTAGACATGTTAAATAAAATCCTTTTTTATCATCAAACATAGACATGTCTCTATGATAAGAGGTTCTAAAGTCTCCACAAGGTCTGCTATTTTTCAAATTCATATTTAGACTCTTTCAATATCTTTAGTGCCAAAAAAACCATACGGCTTAATCATAAGAATAATAATTAATGCATAAAATGGTGCTATTCTAATTAGGTTTCCTATATTAAGAAATTGTACATCTATATAATGTGCAAAATGTTCTAATAAGCCTATTACTAAACCTCCAAGAATTGCTCCAAGCACTGAGTCTAAACCTCCTAAAATTACTGCAGGAAATACCTTTATACCCATAAAAGCAATACCAGAAGAAATCCCATTAACAATTCCAAATACAACGCCTGCTACGGCAGATACCATAGCGGATATAGCCCATGCAGCAGCAAAAACTTGTTTTATTGATACACCTAAAGATTGAGCGGCCTGTTGATCAAAAGCGGTAGCCCTCATTGCTAGACCAATCTTGGATTTTTTAAAAAATAAAGCAAAACTTATCATTATAAATATGCTAATTAAACCACTCATTAAATAGGCTGTTTGTACATTTAAACCAAATATATTTAAACTCTCCGAACTAAAAATTTGTGGAAAAGGCTCTGTAAAGACTCCGAACATCCAATTCATAATTGCTTGAAAAAAAATTGATAAGCCAATAGTGACCATTATTATAGAAATTATAGGTTCTCCTATTAACGGTTTTAAAATTATAATTTGAACTAAGATTCCAAATAACATCATGAATAATAAAGTTAATAAAAAAGCCATGTAAAATGGCATAGAAAACTTTGCTAATAACCACCAACAAGCCCAAGCACCAACTAACAAAAATTCTCCTTGGGCAAAATTTACAACCTGGCTGGATTTATAAATCAAAACAAATGACATTGCCACCACTCCATAAAGCAAACCTATTATAAAACCGTTAACCAATAATTGAATTAAAAAATCAAATGCCATTTATATTCTCCATATTTATAATATTTAGTTTAGTATTAATTTTTTGAACTCCCCCGTCTTGTAACTTTACAGACGTATTGATATCAATTGTTTTCTTATCTCCATATAAAGCTTCGACTATATCTGAGTACTTTTTGATTACAAAATTTCTTCTTAATTTTTTAGTTCTAGTAAGTTCATCATCATCAGCATCAAACTCTTTATAAAGAAGAACAAATTTTTTTATTCTTTGTTTATCAGGCAATGTATCATTGACCTTCTTAGTTTCACTTGTTATTAAACTTTCAATTTCTGTCTTATTTGCTAAATCAGAGTATGTAGTAAAACCTATTCTTTTGTTTTCAGCCCATTTAGAGAGTACAGAATATCTTATACAAATAATTGCTGATAAATAGTCTTTACCCGATCCAATAACTGCAGCTTCAGCTATATAAGATGAAAATTTTAGCTTATTCTCTATATATTGAGGAGAATACCTTAAATTTTGAGCAGTATATGATAGATCTGACATTCTATCAATAACTACTAAATGTCCCCTTTTATTAATATAGCCCGCATCTCCTGTGAAAAACCAACCATTAGATAAAAAGTTTTCCTTAACATTTAAATAGCCTTGCATACAATTTTTATTCTTAACTTTAATTTCTCCAATACCCTCTTTATCTGGTTTATCAATATCTATTTTTACAGTATCAAAGGGAAAACCTACAGAATCAAAATCAATATCTCCTTCTCTATGAATAGTATATGCTCCTATTTGTTCAGTTTGACCATATAATTGCCTTAAGGGTATACCTATATTAACAAAAAATTTAAATGTATCAGGGCCTAAAGCAGCTCCTCCTGTAGCAGCTGACTTGACAAAAGATAATCCTAACTGATCTCTAAGCCATCTATTGACGAGAAACTCACACGAAAATTTGATCAAAAAGTTACTTCTAAATGACATTAATTTCATAGATAAACTATAAATACCTCTTTTTATGAAAGAAGAATCCATAACCTTTGACCTGATATCCGCGGCCATTTGTTCCCATACTCTAGGACCAAATAATATAAATGTCGGACCAATTTCTCTTAGATCATCAAATAAGGTTTCAGCCTCCTCAACAAAATTTACTTTCATTCTACTTATACACCATTTTGCTACTGCATATGTTTGTTCCATAATCCAAGGCATGGGCAAAACTGAAACATATTCATCAGTACTATTTTTAGGGTCTGCTGATAAATAACTTTTTGCATGATTTAGCAAAGCCTTATGACTTATCATAGCTAGTTTTGGGTTAGCAGTCGTTCCTGATGTAGGACAAAATATACAAGTATCTTCCTCGTTAATATTCTCAAGTAATTTATTATAAAAATTAGTGTTATGTTTTTTAAATTCATGACCGATCTTTAATAAATTTCTATATGAAATTAACCTTTTATCATCATATTTATTCATGCCTTTAGGCTCATCATAAACTATTAAATCAATCTTTCCTATTGAATCTGATAGTGACATAATTTTATCTGCCTGCTCTTCATCTTCTACAAAGACAACTCTACAAGCTGAATAATCAATAAGATAAATAATTTCACTTTCTAAAGCATCAGAATAGATACCTAAAGGTATACTACCTAAAGACTGCACTGCAATTTCTGCAAGCGTCCATCTTGGAGTATTATTACCTAATATAGCTATAGTTTTTTTCCCAGTTATTCCTTTAGCGTGTAACCCTAATGTAATATCTTCTATTTCTGCCAAACACTGTTGCCAATTTTTGGTTTTCCAAACACCAAATTTTTTTTCTCTCAGCGCAATATCTTTAGGATAATTTTTAGCATTGCTTTTTATATAATGCGGTATAGTAAGCGTCATGAACTCTCATCTCCTAGATAAGCCTGCTGCACCCTCTTATTTTTGATAACTTCATCAGGAGCACCTTCAGCAATTTTTTCTCCAAAATCTAAAACAACTATTCTTTTTGAAATATCCATAACTACACCCATATCATGTTCAATCATAACTACAGTCATTTTCCATTCCCTGTTCAAATCAATAATAAATCTTGCCATATCTTCTTTTTCTTCTTGATTCATACCAGCCATTGGTTCATCTAAAAGGATTAATTTTGGTTGTATAGCTATAGCTCTAGCTAACTCTACTCTTTTTCTTAAGCCGTATGATAGTGTTCCAGCTGTAGATTTTCTGATGTTACTAATTTCTAAAAAATCTAATATTTTTTCGGCCTCTTTTCTATTATTAACTTCTTCTTTTTTTGCTCCAGAAAGCCAATATATGGCTCCTGAAAAAAAATTACTTCTTAGCAAATGATGCCTTCCAATATATATATTTTCTAAAACAGTCATATGGTCAAATAAAGCTAAGTTCTGAAAGGTTCTTCCAATTCCTAAATCTGGTCTAGTATTGGGATGAAAATTCGTAATATTTTTACCTTTAAATAATAAAGCTCCATTTTTTGGTTTATATCTTCCCGATATGACATTTAGAAGTGATGTTTTGCCAGCTCCATTAGGGCCAATGATTGAAAACAAGGACTCTTTCTCAACTTTAAAGCTAACATTATTTAAAGCTTTAATTCCTCCAAAATGTACCGATATATTTTGTAGTTCTAACATTTATACTTAATTATATCGAAAATAAAATCTAGCCCTGAAATAGAGTTAATACCTCTATTTCTTAAAAGCTTTATATTACTTTCTCTAACTCCTCCTAAAACAGAATATTGAGTTTTAATATAATTTGCAAGGAAACTTATCTTAATTATACCTCTTTCTTTCTTATTAATATTACTATTCGTTAAAAAGATTGGAGAAATAAAAACCATTTTAGCATGAAGCTGTTTAATTCTTTTAACATCATGATATCCATGGTAGGAACAAGTAATTAGAAGTTTTTTATCTAGTATGCAATTACGAAAAGTGCTTGGATAATGAACCCCATCAGCTCCTAATGATTTAGCAATTACATAGCTAGAAGAAACTAAAAAAGTAAATTTTTTTTTTTTACATAACTTAAGTAATTCTTTCGTATTATAATATTCCTTCTTTATTTTTTTGCTTCTAAATATCACTCCTATATTTTTACTATCAGGAATTAAATTAATGAATTTTTTATAATTATTAATACGATCACTATCTAAGAAAATCCAAATAAGAATTGTTTCGTTTTTATTTTTTCTTGAAAGACTGTATACTTTAGATAATGATTTATTTAATCTGTTAGAAACTAATTTTACCATGCAGCAGAATATACTTAGAAATTTAAATGTTATAAAAAATAATATATTAAAAATTTGTAAAAAAATAAATCGTAATCCAAAGGAGATAAATATAGTTGCTGTATCAAAAGAACAACCATTTGAGAAAATTGAAGAACTTTTATATAATAAACATTATTGTTTTGGAGAAAATAGATTATTAGAGCTAGAAAATAAATGGAGTAATTTAAATAAAAAAAATTTAAAGATACACTTTATAGGAGCACTACAATCAAAAAAAGTTAAAGATATTATAAAACTATCTAACGTTATTGAAACTTTAGATTCAGAAAGTGCTGCTAAAAAAATTGCGAACCTAGATATAAGTCTAAAGACTAAGCTTAAATTATTTATTCAGATTAATTTAGGAAAAGAAGTTCAGAAAAGGGGTATCGCAGTTTGCGAAGCTGAAAATTTTTTAAATATGTGTAGAGAAAAATATAAGCTTACTATAAGTGGAGGCATGGCGATACCTCCCAAAAGTAAAATACCTGAAAAATATTTTCAGATCTTGAAAGATCTTTGTAAAAAAAATAATTTAAGGGAAATAAGTATGGGAATGAGTGATGATTATGAAAAAGCTATTGAATTAGGTTCTACTAATATAAGAATAGGTACTAAACTGTTTGGGAAAAGAAATTAAAGAAAAAATAAATATGAATTCTGTTGATGTATTTTTTATTGGAGAAGATTTAAGTATATATCACTCTTTAAAGAACCTTTCTTCTAAGCTAGAGACCTTTTTAATTGAAAGAACCAATTTTTCTAAAAATATAACTACAAATAATAGCTTTTTTCTTATTGATGATAGTTTAAATAACTTTAATAAAAAAATATCTATCTTACATAGAAAAAATTTTGAAAATTTTTTTATTCTTTTAAAAAAGGAAAACCTTGGAGCTTTTGAAAAAAAGAACTATAAAACCTTTCTCAAGCCATTAAAAATCTTTGAGCTTCACAAGGAAGTTTGTAATAGAATCTCTAAAAATATAGAAGGAAGAGAGTTATGGAAATTAGATAGAGGAGAGCTTAAATTTTATAAAAATGACAAAAATTATATAGATTTAACAGAGAAAGAATTTTATTTTCTTTTTTTTCTCCTACAAAGAAAAGGGGTTCCTCTGACAAAAAAACAGTTGCTTAATAAAGTCTGGAACCTATCCTACAATCATAGCATTTCAGACACCAGGGTATTAGAAACATTAGTATCTAGAATAAGAAAAAAGTTTAAAAAAGTAGCAAGTCCGCCCAAAATAATTAAAGATAACCTAGGATATAAATTATTGATTTAGCTTTCCACCTCCTTTAATTTTTTTTACTTTTCTACCATTATAAGGACCATAATATTTCATTCCTATATTTGATTTAGATTCTGTCAATTTAAATATTTCACTCAGGAACTTTTTATTATCTGTTGTAAATTTTTTATAATTTATAATTTTTACTTCTATAAAACCATTTAGGCTTTCATGCAACCTCCAACCTAGCAAGTTCTTAGATACTTTGTCAAAATAAAGCTTAATGTTTTGATCAATATTATTAATGTTAAAGTCTAATGTGAATATAATTTTATTATTGTCTTTAGTTTCTCTTATTTGAAACATTTTATCTTCTATTAATGCTGAAGGTTTTAAAAATGCTTTAAATATTCCTTTATCCAAAGGAATATAAGTTGTTCTATCTATTTCAGGGTCATAGAACATTATCCACTTTCCATCAGCTACTATTAAATTATTATTAGGAGGAGCAAACTCTGTTCTTGCCATACCATTGCCTGCAATTACCATCCATCCGCTAATTTTATCATTATTGTATTTCTGTTCAAAAGTAAACTCTATAGGATAGTTCATTTCTAGTAAAGAAATTAGGTTTGTATGTGCATCATTAGAAAAACATTTTTTAATCAAAAAAATAAACATAACAATATAAATTAAAATATTCTTCATATATCTATTAATCATTTCTATCTATCAAAACTTCTCTTCTTCCCATAGAGTTTGCTGTACTTACAATTCCTTTCTTTTCAAAAATATCAACTATTCTTGCTGCTCTGTTATAACCTATAGAAAAATGTCTTTGTAGAAAACTGGTAGAAACTTTTTTTTCTTTGATAATTAATGCTAAAGCCTTTTCGTAAAGAGGGTCATTTTCCTCATCTTTATTGTTTTCTTCATCATTAGAATTATTGATATCCTCTGTTATATGGTGTTGATATTCAGGAATACCTTGACTTTTAATAAAGTTTGTAATTTTAGCAATCTCCTTATCATTTACTAAGGGGCCATGAACCCTCTCAGTGAAACCTCCCCCTTCCATAAATAGCATATCTCCTTTTCCAAGTAACTGTTCGGCTCCTTGCTCCCCTAAAATAGTTCTAGAGTCTATTTTAGAAGTTACTTGAAAACTTATTCTGTAGGGTAAGTTTGCTTTTATAGTTCCAGTAATTACGTCTACAGAAGGCCTTTGTGTTGCTAAAACTAAATGTATTCCAGCAGCTCTTGCTTTTTGAGCTAATGCTTGTACTGAAACTTCAATTTCTTTACCCGCAGCCAACATTAAGTCGGCCATTTCATCAACTACTATAATTAGAAAAGGTAAAAAAGTTAACTCTATTTCTTTATCTTGATATATTGGTTTTCCAGTAGAACTATCAAAGCCTATTTGAACTTTCTTTAGAATAGTTTCTTTTTTATTTTGTTTTTTAGAAATGATATTATTATAACTATCTATATTTCTTACACCCAAGCTAGACATTTGCTTATATCTTTCGTTCATTTCCCTTACTGCCCACTTTAGTGCAAAAACTGCCTTTCTTGGATCAGTAACAACTGGATGCAATAAATGAGGTATATCTTCATACACAGAAAGTTCCAACATTTTAGGATCAATCAAAATTAGCTTGCACTCTCTGGGACTAAATTTATACAGTAATGAAATTATCATAGCATTTATAGAAACTGATTTTCCTGATCCAGTAGTTCCTGCTATCAACAAGTGCGGCATTTTAGCTAAATCAGTGACAATAGGTTTTCCTGCTATATCTTTTCCTAAAGCAAGAGAAATTCCATCCTTTTTAAGAAAATCAACAGAAGAAAGGATCTCTTTCAAAAATACTTTTTCTATATTCTTATTTGGTAACTCTATACCAATAGCATTTTTACCATAAATCACAGCTACTCTTGCAGACTTAGCACTCATAGATCTAGCAATATCATCGGATAAACCTATAACTCTAGATGACCTAGTTCCCGGTGCAGGCTCTAGTTCATACCTAGTTACTACTGGTCCAACAGTTACATTAATTATTTCCCCTTTAATACCATAATCATCAAGAACTTTTTCTAGGTTTTTAGCATTTTGTTCAATATTTTCAGTTCTTTTCGTAAATGGTAATTTTTCTAATTCTAAAAAACTTAAATCAGGTAAAGAGTAAGTATTAGTATCATCATCTACCTTTTTAAGACTAATTTTCTTTTTAGTAATTAA
>CACCMS010000029.1 GCA_902547175.1 Rhodospirillaceae bacterium
TTGCTATTTCATCTTTTTTATGCATATCTTTGACATTGGCATCCAGGATACTTAAGGATTTAGAAATATTAATATCATCTAATAACGCCTCTTCTATCTGATGTACTATAAGATTTCCTCTAACATCTTCTATAATTGATAAGTTTTTATGTTCTTCTAAAATTTTTTTGTACTTAGTAATTCTATTTTTTTGATTGAGATAAAACCTGCTTACTCCAATTTAAAGGACTTCTATAATGAGCACTCAAAAGTGCAAGTCGCAGTACTTCCCCATCATATAATTTTAAAAAATCTTTTACCAAACTAATATTACCTAATGACTTTGACATCTTTTCCGAATCTACAGTAACAAAACCGTTATGCATCCAATATTTAGCATAACTATTTTTTTGATCAAGGTTTCCACTATAACAACAACTTTGCGCTAATTCATTCTCATGGTGTGGAAATTTTAAATCTAGACCTCCACCATGAATGTCAAAAGGAGTACCTAATATTTCCGTAGCCATTACAAAACATTCTGTATGCCAGCCCGGGCGTCCAGGACCCCATGGTGAGTCCCATGCAGGTTCACCATCTTTAGAAGGTTTCCACAGGACAAAATCCTCAGGATTTTTTTTAAAGCTTGCTACTTTTACTCTTCTCCCTGCAATCTGTTCTTCTCTTTTTCTACTTGATAGAGAGCCATAAATATTAAATTTAGATACATCAAACATAATGTTTCCTTCTGCTTGATAAGCAAATTTTTTTTCTTCCAATTTAGATATTGCTAGTATCATTTTTTCAACGAATTCAGTTGCTTTGGGCTGGTAGTCAGGTTTCATTACATTTAACATTTCCATATCATCATTATAAATTTCAAAAAATTTATTGGTTATAGAAAGTACTGATTCTTTTTCTTTCTTACTTCTCTCAATGATCTTGTCATCAATATCAGTTATATTAGATACATAAGTAACTTTTCCATATATCTTTCTAAGCAGTCTTACCAAAGTATCAAATACTACTGCCATTCTAGCATTTCCAATATGGGCATAATCATAAACAGTAGGACCACATGCATATACTCTTATGTTTTTAGGATCTATTGGCTCAAATAAAACCTTTTTACACTGCATAGAATCATATATTTTTAATTTAGGCATAAGTAATGATTTTTTTTTTAAATAAGATTTTTATTAAAGGCAAAATTGGCAGCCCTAATATAGTTGAGGTATTTCCTACTACATCAGAAAAAAGATACTTTCCATTTGCTTCAAACCTATAAGAGCCACAAGAACTTATAGGAAGATCAATTTCAACATAATCTTTAATAGATTTTTTTGATAGCTTCCTCATTTTCAGTTTTACTTCCTCCACATAACTATAAACTACCTGATTGTCATAGCATATGCTAAAAGCACTAATTAACTTATGGGCTTTTCCGTTAAGTTCTGATAACTGTTCAATTGCTTTTTTTTTATTTTTAGGCTTAGAAAATATTTTTCCTTTGCTTATACATATCTGATCTGCTCCAATAACATAAGACTTTCTATTTTCACAACTAATGAACAATGCTTTTGCTTCAGCTAACTTTCTGGCTATAAAGTTAGCATTTTTTTTTTTATATTTTTTTTTAACAAGCCTTTCATCTATATTAGATTTTAATTGTATAAAATCTATACCTGTTTCCTGCAAAATTTTTAATCTAGACTCAGAGTTTGATGCTAAAATTATAGGAAAATTTGATTTTAATATAGATTTGGTTTTATTAATCAATTAAATCAGTCTTAGTTTTTACCTATAAAATTCATAAATTCCATTCTTGTTCTGGCATCAGTTCTGAATAAACCTAACATCCTGCTTGTTACAGTGCTAGTAGTAGATTTGTGTACACCTCTTGTAGTCATACATTGGTGTGCTGCATCTACAACTACTGCAACTCCTTTTGGTAATAAAACTCTTTGAATACATCCTGCAATTTGAGCAGTCATTGTCTCTTGAGTTTGTAATCTTTTTGCATAACAATCAACTACCCTTGCTAGTTTGCTTATTCCTACTACTCTTTTATCTGGTATGTAAGCTACATGAGCTTTGCC
The DNA here is from genome assembly GCA_902547175.1 of Rhodospirillaceae bacterium. The sequence continues at coordinate 2,079 of CACCMS010000029.1, forward strand.
TAAAATAGGTACCATATGATGTTCACAGTGAGACTCTAATCTAATGTCCCTAATTACAACCATCTCATCATATCCAGCTACTTCTTCAAAGGTCTTTGAGAGTATTTTATCTGGTTCTGTTGTGTATCCCTCAAAAAATTCTTTATAAGCATTAATTACTCTTTTAGGCGTCTCTATCAAACCTTCTCTTTCAGGATTATCTCCAGCCCAAGCTATAAGTGTTCTAACGGCCTCTTTTGCTTCTTCTTCTGAGGGATGGTTTTTACTAATAATATTTTTTTTCAATGTATTGTTATTTTTCATATTAATTTATGTTTTTTTTTAAAATTTCATATATTATTATCATCTTTAGTAAATAATTACAAATAGCCATTAATGTTAGATAAATGAAAATTGATAAAAAAAATATTATTTTTAATAATAGAGCATCAATAAAACAAATTGAAGAAGGAACAGAACTTTGCCCAAAATTTAATAAGGAAGGTTTGATTCCTTGTATAACTATTGAGTATGAAAGCAAAGAAGTTTTAATGTTTTCTTTTCTTAGTAAGGAAGCTCTTAGAAAAAGTATTGAAACAGACAAAGCACATTATTATTCAAGAAGTAGAAAAAATATTTGGCTTAAAGGTGAAGTGTCAGGAATGTATCATCAAATTCAAGACATATTAATTGATGATGATCAAGATTCAATTATTTTTATAGTTAAATTGAATGAACCAACTAAAGGAGGGAAGAAGGCCTCTTGCCATGTAGGATATAAAAGTTGTTTTTACAGAAAAGTTAAAGTTTCAGATAGCAAATTAGTATTAAAATTTACAGAGGATAAGAAATCTTTTGATCCTCAAATAGTATATGAAGGCATCGAAAACCCTACAAAACTATAATATACTAAAAATAATATTAATAATTGACATATTATAGGAAATTCCTATATATATTATTATGTTTTATTATAACGCTAATTTTTACGATTCTCTATGAAACTTATTTTAGTATTAATTGCTTTTTTTTATTTTTGCAAACTTAATGCTCAAGAAGATTTAGGCACAGTTGATGTTATCGGAGCATCTCCTCTACCTGGTATTTTAATTGATCGCAAAAATGTGCCTAATACCTCTCAAAAAATTACTGAGACTCAAATTCAAGAAAATCTTACAAAAACTATAACAGACCTTATGAATGAAAACTTCTCTGGTATATCTGTAAAAGATATACAAAATGGAGCATTTCAAAAAAATGTTGATTACAGAGGATATACAGCCTCTCCTCTATTAGGCGAGTCTCAGGGCATATCGGTATATCTAGACGGAGTTAGAATAAATGAAAGTTTTGGAGATACCGTTCAATGGGAACTTGTTCCTGAAAATGCGATAAAGCAAATAGACTTAATGAGTTCAAATCCTGCCTTTGGTCTAAATGCATTAGGAGGATCACTGGCATTGAGTACAAAAAAAGGTCTAGATTATAAAAATAAAGAATTTGTAGATACTTTGAATAAATACGGTTCTTTCAATTATACCTCTGAATTAATGGAGTATGGTTATGGCACAGATACCTTTGGAACATATACTTCCATTGAACTAGAAAGAGACGGAGGATGGAGAGATCATAGTGATGGAGAAATTTCTAGATTTTATACAAATTATGGCTTTGATAAAGACACCTATGATATAAATTTTTCATTTTTAGGAGGTAATACTGATTTAAATGGTAACGGTGTAACACCCATAGAACTTATGCATAAAAATAGAGAAGCAGTATTTACATGGCCTGACAAAACCTCTAATAAAATGAGTTTGTTTTATGGTAACTCTAACTTTTATACTGCGAATGATGGAATTATCTCTACAAATTTTTATCACAAAAGACTTTACAGAACTACCTACAACGCAGACGAAGTTGATGCTGAAGAGTGCGCTGAAGATAGCGCTGCTGATGCAACAGAACTAAAAGCTGATTATGGTTTTGATGATGCTCCTTTATGTGGAGAAGATAATTCAGCAGGTGATTATGGTGTTATCTTAGACCAATTTGGTAATGCAATAGAATCTAATGATAATATTAGAAAGTACGGACTGCTAAATAAAACATTTACAACTACAACCACTATGGGTGGCACTATGCAGTATGATAACTTCTTTAATATTTACGACAAAACACATAAGCTTACCTTTGGCACATCCTATGATCAGGCAAAAACATTTTTTAGATCACAAGGATTTTTAGGAACACTAACCAATGAAAGAACGGTAACTCCATTATTCAATAGTGACGGTATACCTATAGAACTTGTAGCTGAGCAAGAGCATGCTGGAAATGGAAATGACCCAGGTGACAAAGAACGAGGAGATGTGGGGCCAGCTGAAGCTGTAGGAAAATTAAATGTTTATGGTGTTTATGCAAGTGATAACTTTCAATACAATGACAAGCTAGTCCTAAATAATGGGCTAAGAGCTAACTTAGCTTTTGTTGAATTAATTGATAACTTTACAACTCCAACCTACACAAGAACAGCGTTTTTAAATGGAGATCATAGATATTTTAGAGTTAATCCTAGCTTAGGGTTTGTATATAATTATACTAATGAAATTTCTTTTTTAGCTAACTATAGAGAGGCTAATAGAGCACCCTCTCCTGTAGAATTAAGCTGTGCAGATCCTGGCGCTCCTTGTAGATTACCAAATGCCTTTGTAGCTGATCCTCCTCTAGAACAAGTAGTAACTAGGGGTACAGAAGTTGGAGTCAAAAGTAATCTTAATACAAAAAATTATAATATTAATATTAATGCAACAGGACATTTTTCTCAAAACTCAGAAGATATATTATTTGTTAGCTCAGGTACTGGCCTTTCTTCAGGCTACTTTAAAAACTTTGGTAAGACCCATAGACTAGGATTTGACTTATCTTTAAAAACTACAAAAAACAAACAGAAAAAAGGTTTTCAAACCTCTACAATAAATTATTCCTACCTAAAGGCAACCTTTCAGTCAGCTCACACTTTACCAGCTGCAAATCATCCTAATGGATCTAACGATATAGAATCTGGCGATTCAATTCCAGGAATGCCTTTACATAAGATTAATGCTAAAACCACCTATGGTTTTAATGATAAGTTTAATATATCACTGGGGGCTTTGGGCGCAACTGGGGTTTATCTTAGAGGAGATGAGTCTAATCAATTAAATAAAACTAGTCCCTATATAATATTTAATTTAGAGTCTAAGTATCAACCTACAAAAAACATAAACGTATTTGCTAGGATTGACAATATATTAGATAATAAATATGAAACTATGGGAGTTTTAGGAGAAGCAAGTTCTAGTGAAGTCAATGTTCCTATCAAAGAGCTAGGTGATACAGGGTCAGGTGAAACCGCTGTAGGTGCTTTGGATCCTAACTTTTTATCTCCTGGTCAACCAATATCATTCTTTATAGGCACTAGTATAAAGTGGTAGTACTAGAATCGATTTAAAATAATGTTTAAATTTTTAATTTTTTTATGTTTATAAATCTAAATTATTATTTATCAATCATATTGCATATATTAGTAATATGTTGCCTAACTTTTATATTTAAAATAGAAAGACAAACAAATATATATAATGATGTAATAAATATTAATTTAAAATCTCTCAAAACTTTTAAAGCAGAAGACATTACTAAAGAAAAAAACTCTATTGATATAAAAAAAGATAAAAAAAGTAAAAAGGAAATAAATGAAAATACACAAACCATAACTGAAATTATAACACCTACAAAAAAAGTTAAAAAAATTGATACAAATAAAAATATTTATAAATTTGAAGAACAAAAAGAGGAAAAAAAAAATACTGAGAATAGAGATAATGCAGAAAAGAATCTAGAAAATACTGAACCTAAAATAATTTCTCAGCAGCAAAACATTAAAAAAAAAACAGATAATACACCTACTGCAGAAATTACAAATGAAGACAGAGAAATTTTTAATAACTATAATAATACGCTAAAAGCTTTAATTCAAAAAAAAGCGTCTGAAAATTATCCACGTATTTCATTAAGAAAAAGAGAAGAAGGAATAGTAGAATTAAAATTTTCTATAGACATAAATGGCAATATTATAAATGTCAACACAGGAAAAAAAACAAACGCTCCTGAGAGACTAATAAATGCTTCAATAAATACATTGAAGCTTATATCACCTTATAAAAAAAACCCTATTTTAAAAAAAAATAATACTTTTTCTATCATTATCGTATATAAGTTACAGTAAAGATATGATAGATGTATTAAAAAAACACGCTGATAACTTAAAAACTATTTTTGAATTAGAAGGTGAAGAGGGACAATTTGAATATCTTATTGATATAGGAAAGAAAAAAGGATCTTTTGAACCACAAGAAAAGATTGATAAAAATAAAATGTCAGGATGCTTAGCACAGGTCTGGATAAAATTTGATACCAAAAATGGCAAAAACTATTTTGATGGAGACAGTGATGCACTTATTGTTAAAGGGTTAGTTAAGATAATTACAGAAGCTTTATCAGGGTTAACTAATGATGAAATAAAAGCATTAAAGCACGATGTTGTAAATACATTGGGTTTAGGTCCTAGTTTATCTGCCAGAAGGCAAGTAGGTATGATGTCTATGGTGGACCATATAAAAATCATAACAGGAGCTAAATAAATTTTAATTAAAAAACTTCATAATATTTTCAAAACTAAGAGTCTGAGTCAATTAATAACTGTTTTTATAGTTTTTGGTATAAGTGGTACTCTATCAGTTTTCGTATCTACCCCTATATTAAATTATTTAAACTATGATGATTATATCAAAAGTTCTTTTATAAAATTTATATTAAATATCTTAATAATTTTTCCAATTTATCAGGTCATTTTGATTTTTGTTGGTACATTATTTGGCCAATTTGATTATTTTTGGACTTTTCAAAAAAAAATTTTTTCTAAATTTTTTAAAAAAAAAGTTGAGTAATTTTTAAGCTTTCTCTATTATAAGATTGTACTTGGTGTTTTGTTAATTCAAAAGTAAAAGGGAATTAGGTTGAAATCCTAAGCTGTCTCCGCAACTGTACAAGTTTAGTTAACTATTAAGCCACTGCTTTGTCGGGAAGGAAAGTTAACGTAAATACTTTAAGCCAGGAAACCTGCCAAGCACAGTCTGTAGCTTAACGTCGGAGGGTGCGTTTAAAGCGCGATTCATTCGTTCATGGACATTTTTTTATAATTATTGAAAAGGTGAGCTATGCATTTTTACATTCTACTTTTATTTTGTTTTGTTCAATATAAACTTTTAATTTCTGCTGATGATTTAGGACAAGTTGTTATTTCTCCTAATAAATCTTTATATCAACTTGATAAATCAGGAGCGTCAGTTTTGTTAATAGAAAAAAAAGAAATTGAAGAATCCCCATCTACTACAATTAGTGGTCTACTTCAAGAGTATGGAGGTTTTTCAGTAGCTACAAAAGGTAACAAAGGATCAGATAACAGTTATTTTAATAGAGGCTTGGCCAGAAAATATATAAAAGTGTTGGTAGATGGAATGGATCTTTCTGATATTACTTCCACACAAGAAGAGCCAACATATATAGATGATATAGGCAGTAATAATATTGGAACTATAGAAATATTAAATGGATCACAAGGAACAATGTATGGTGGGGATGCTATTGGTGGAGTTATATCTATAAATTCTAATAAGGCTACAAGGTTAGGACTAACCCAAGAAAATACTTTACAAGGAGGTTCTTATGGAACTATTAGCAACTCACATTCATTAAAATTTCTAGATAACAGAGTTAACCTATCATTAAATGTTGACTCCGAAAGATCAACAGGATATAGCTCATTTATAGATAATGGATTAAGTCATTTTGAAAAAGATGGATACTACCTATACGGAGGTTCTTTAGTATCTGGTTTCAAAGTAAATAAAAATTTAAAACTAAATTTAAATGCTAGGTCTTATTACAAATATAATGAATTTGATGATAACTATTCATTTCCCGGGGACAGCTTATACCACTACAGATATGACAAAGCTAAAGCATTACTATTAAATGTCATATATTCAAAAGATAATCTTAATCATAAATTTACATTTCAACCTACTTATACAAATAGAATAAATGTTAGTAATTATGGGAGATACGAATATGATGGAAGAAAAAATAAATTTGAATATTTATTAACAACTAGTCTTTGGCAGATTGATACTCTATTAGGAATAGATTATTTAAAAAAAAATGCTGATATGACTGGTACTCTCGCTGATCAAAAAATTTATTCTTTTTTTTCTGAACTAAAGATAAAACCAACCCTTAATACTAACTTAGATATTTCTGGAAGAAGAGAATATGATGACAACTACGGAAAGTTTGACACAGGTAGAATTCAAATAAATCATAACCTATACAATTCACTTATATTTAGAGCTAGCATAGGAACAGGTTATAGAACCCCTACACCTTATGAGTTGTATAGCGCATATGGGAATACTAATTTACAACCAGAGAGCTCTTTAACTTATGACTTAGGAGGTGAGTTAAGTTTTTTTAAAAATTTATCAAATTTATATCTGGGTGTTTTTGAAACTAAAGTAGAAGATATTATTACCTATGCTTCCTCAAAATATAGACAAACTGCATCAAATTTGAAATCTAATGGTTTAGAATTAAGGTTGAAAAGTAAAATATCTAATAAGATTTCTACTGGATTGAACTTTACCAAAACTAATGCAAAAGAAAATGATGGTGACAATATTGTATTAGTTCCAAAAAATAAAGTTTTATACTTTTTAAACTTAAATCCTCTAGAAAATATAAGTATTAATACTTCTTTTCAGTATCAAAACAAATCCAAAGATACCAAATATAATGAACTTCCTACTTATAAATCTTTAAACTTGTATTCAAGTTATAAATTCGAAAATAATGCTAAAGCATTTTTTAAAATTGAAAATCTACTTGATAGAGAAAATATAGTAAACAGAGGCGGTGGAACATCTGAAAATCTTGGCTACAAAAGTCCGGAGCTCTCAATTTACTTAGGTATAAAGTTTACAAATTAAAGTGAAATTAAATCAGATATACTGTATGATAATAATATGAATAATACTTTATTAAAAAAATTCATATTAATTAGTTTTCTTTCAATAATTTTAAGCAGGCTATTACCTCATCCACCTAATTTTACTTCAACAATTGCTGTTGCTTTTTACCTTCCCGCTCTTTTTGGCGCTAAATTTATAATTGTTGCACTTGGTGCATTTATTATTAGCGACTTAATTCTAGGTTTACATAGTTTAGTTTTTTTTACATGGGGTAGTTTATTTTTAATAGCATATTTTGCAAAATACTTTCAAAAATTTTATTTTAGAGTCTTTGGGGTTTCATTAAGTTGCATTATTTTTTTTCTATTTTCAAACTTTGGTGTTTGGGCTTTAAGCGATCTGTATGTAAAAAACTTAGAAGGGCTGATCTTATGTTACACCATGGCTATTCCATTTTTACAAAGTAGTTTAATAGGTACTATAATTTTTTCTATTTTTATAGAATTTTTATTATGTTTAAATAATACAAAAAATTTTATAAGAAGAATTAATACTATTAATTAATTTTTCCACTCAAAGCCCAATCAGGTATACTTGTTATTTGTAATCCAAAGAAAAGATCTAATATAACGATGCTCAATATTGAGACCACTAGAGCGGATATAATATTTAAACCTATACCTGCCTTTATCATATCTTTAATATCTAATTGTCCGCTTCCAAAAATTACAGCATTTGGAGGAGTTGCTATAGGTAACATAAATGCACAGCTTGCTGCTATAGTTGTTGGAATGACAAAAAATAATGGATTTATTTCCAAGCCTATCGCAAAAATTATTAATATAGGAATAAAGGTTGCTACTGTAGCAGTATTTGAGTTAAGTTCAGTTAAGAAAATTATCAATAAAACCGAGATAAGTATCAAAGCATAAATATCTATATGGTACAAATAATCTGAAAATGAGCCTATCCAATTTGCTAACCCTGAAGACTTAAAAGCATTAGATAACGCTATACCTCCTCCTACCAAAAATAATACACCCCAGGGAATCTTACTAGCTGCTTCCCAATTGCAGGCTCTCTTATTTTTTCCAGTAGGTATTATAAAAAGCATGATTGCTCCAAAAATACTAATGGAAGTATCATTAAGGTTTAAATCTAATAAATTATTCAATACTTTTCTAAATATCCATAAACTAGCTGTAAAAAAAAAAATAATGGCTACTGCCTTCTCAGTTGCACTTGCTTTTCCAATTTTTTCATTAAGATCAGTTAATACTTTCTCAAGTGCAGAAGATTTTTTAGAAGAGACTTTAAAAATTATTTTATTCAAAAAAAACCAAACTATTGGTAATAAGACTAAAACTATAGGAAACCCTATAATAAACCAATCTATAAAGTCTATACTATAATTGTAAGTCTCACTTAATATACTTGCCAACATGATATTTGTTGGAGTACCTATAAGCGTTGCTGCTCCACCAATAGAAGCAGAGTAGGCTATGGCCAACAATAATGGTATCGCAAATTCATTTTTATTTATAATATTATTTTTTGAAAAAATAGTAATCACAGACATTGCTATAGGTAACATCATAACAGTAGAGGCTGTATTACTTACCCACATACTTAACATAGCCGTTGTAAACATAAACCCTGCAATAATTTTACTTGGGCTTGTGCCAGATAGTCCTAAAATTTTTAGGGCTATTCTTTTATGTAACCCACTACTCTCCATAGCAGAGGCTATTATAAAACCTCCCAAAAATAATAAAACTAATGGGTGAGCATAAGACGCTGAAACTGTTTTGATACTGAATGTTTCTAAAAGTGGAAATAAAACTAATGGCACTAATCCAGTAATATAAATGGGAACTGCTTCTGTAACCCACCAAATAGTCATCAAGGTAGCAACTCCGGCAGTTAACCAAGCAGTTCTATTTAATCCTACTGGTGGTTCTGTAAAAATAAAGCTTAATAGAATTAAAAAACCAATAGTGATACCATATAAAGATATTTTATTTTTTG
>CACCMS010000030.1 GCA_902547175.1 Rhodospirillaceae bacterium
TATTTTCCAAATTGCATTAATTTCTTTTTCCAATTTACTTGTTGGCATCTAGATAATTCCTTTATTTATTTTTTTAATTATATTCAATATATTGTCACATACTATATCAATATAATTGTAAGTCTTACTATTAAAAAAATCTTTTTTAATTAATACAGTTTTAATACCTAATTCTTTAGCAGTTTTCAAATTATTTGGCAAATCATCAATCATAATAGTTTTATTAGGGTCTAAAGAGTACTCTTTAATAACTTTTTGATAAGTTAAGATATCAGGTTTTGGTATATAATCTGCTTTTATAATATCAAAAATATGATCTATTGTTTTATCTAAACCAATTTTATTAAGAACGTTTTTAGCATGCTCATCTGAACCATTTGTAAATATAATTTTTTTTCCATTATACTTTTTTAATTCATCACTCAGTTCTTTATTTTTTTTTATACTTGTTAGATCAATGTCATGTACATAGTTTAAAAACTCTTCTGGTTGAACATTATGATATAGCATTAATCCTCTAAGAGTAGTTCCATTATTTATAAAGTATTTTTTTTGTATCTTAAAAGCCTCATCCAATGAAACATTTAAATTTTTTGCTATAAAACTTTTCATCTTTAAGTCTATTTGTGCAAATATATTTGAGTCTTCAGGGTAAACGGTATTGTCGAGATCAATTAATAAGTCTTGCATAATATTACTTTCTAAATAAGGTACCTATTCCCTCATCACTTAAAAGCTCTTTGAGTATTACATTATTAAGTTTACCATCAAGTATTACGGAGGCTCTAATCCCTGCTCTAACAGCGTCAACACAAGTTTTTACCTTTGGTATCATGCCACCGTATATGATTTTTTTAGATATTAACTGTTTAATTTCACTAAGCTTTAATTCACTTATTACTTTACTGTCCTTACCAATAACTCCTTTTACATCAGTTAACATAAGTAATCTCCTCGCTCCAATTTCGGATGCTATAAAACCTGCAGTTAAATCCGCATTAATGTTAAATTTTGTTCCTTTGGCATTTGCTCCAATAGGGGCTATAACAGGTACATTTTTATTAGAGACTAAGCTTAATAAAAGAGTTTTGTTAATACTATGTGGTTGTCCTACAAGCCCTAAATCAGGATCAGATATATTTTTTTTTCTATATTTTTTAGCTATTATAATTTTAGAGTCAACTCCTGATAGTCCTAAAGCATTAACTTTTTTATTTGACAGACAATAAGAAATATTTTTATTAATTACTCCTGATAAAATCATCTCTACAATATCAAAAGTTTTTTTGTCTGTTATTCTCATACCTTTGAAAAATTTATGTTTTATATTTACTTTATCTAACATTACATTTATCTGAGGTCCTCCACCGTGAACTATAATTGGTTTTATGTCTAAATCAACCAGTGCTTTAATATTTTGAAAAAAGTTTAAAGACAGTTTTTTATCCGACATCGCGCTGCCACCATATTTAATAACTATAATTTCATTAATATATTTTTTAAGATTGGAGCTAACTTCTTTTTTTGAAACAGAAATTTGCTTTGCTATTTTATTGATTAAATTACTCATAGTTTTTCAAATTATCTACTATTTGTTTTTTTATATCTTTAACACCAAGCTTGGTTTTTGAACTTGTAAAAAAAGAATGACTATTTCTTATAAGTTTATGAAACTGCATTCCTTTAATTAAATCTTCCTTTTCTTTTTTATTAATTTTATCAATTTTAGTAAATACAATTTGAAAGGAAATTTTATTAGCATCTAAAAATTCTAAAAAACTAATATCACTCTCTTTAAATCCATGTCGAGAGTCTATCAGAATATAAACAATTTTTAAATAAGTACGTTTCGTCAAATATAAAAATACTAATTCGGACATTTTTTCTATTTTATTTTTTGATGCTCTCGCATAACCATAGCCAGGTAAATCAACAAGCATAAATTTCTTTGCTATATTATAAAAAAAGATTTTTCTAGTATGCCCTGGCTTGTTGGAAGTAGAAGCCAGTGACTTTCTGTTGGTAATGGCATTAATTAGTGAAGACTTACCAACATTTGATCTCCCTGTAAAACATATTTCTGGAATTCCATAAAACTTTAATTCATCATAACTATTAAAACTAACACCTTTAGAAAAAACTTTAAAACTAAAAGTTTTCATAAAGTCATTTAGTTTTTTTCATTATTATCCACTGTTGTCCTATAGAGAGAATATTATTCCAAGTCCAATATATGACCAAACCTGCCGGAAAAGTAGCAAATAAAAAGAGAAACATCAGTGGAAGAAAAGACATAATTTTTGCCTGTAATGGATCAGGTGGCGCAGGGTTTAACTTTTGTTGTAAATACATTGTTAAAGCCATTAATAAAGGCCAAGCACCAATCATTAAAAATGAAGGAGGCATAAAATTGAACAAGCCAAATAAATTAAAAATAGTCGTTGGATCTGGAGCAGATAAATCTTTTACCCAACCATAAAAAGGAGCATGTCTTGTCTCTAATGTTACAAATAATACTTTGTATAATGCAAAAAATATCGGTATTTGTATTAGTATAGGAAGACAGCCTGATAAAGGATTAACTTTTTCAGACTTATATAAAGCCATTATTTCTTGTTGCATTTTTAATTTATCAGTTTTATATCTTTCCCTAATCTCAGTCATTTTAGGTGTTAGTATTTTCATTTTACTCATAGATTTAAAGGACTTATTAGCTAAAGGAAATAATAGAATTCTGATTAAAACGGTAAGAGCTAAAATAGATAGGCCGACATTGCCAAGCAAATCAGATAGCTTATGTAATAACAAAAATAAAGGTTTTGTTATTACATAAAACCAGCCAAAATCTACTGCTCTATCAAACATTTCTATAGAAAGTTGATTAGAATATTTATCTAATAGGTCTACCTCTTTAGCTCCAATAAATACATTAGACTTTACTGAAGCTGTCTCTCCTTTCTCTAAAACTATCTCATTACTAGTGTATTGAGCTTGGTATCGTTCAATATTTCTTAGAACAGCTTTAAAGCCACCTTCAATTCTTGATCTTTGATCAGGTATAAGGGCTGCTAACCAATACTTATCAGTTATTCCAATCCAGCCCCCTTTACTTATAATGCTTTTTGATCCTTCCTCAATAATATCATCGTAATCTATTTCTATTAGTCTTTCATTAAGTACAGCAATTGGCCCTTCATGCAATATATAAAAACCAGATGTTTTTGGTGTACCAGTTCTATTTACTCTACCGTATTGTGTTAATGAGATATCTTTATTTGAAACATTAGTAACTTTTTGTTCAACTGTTATTAGATAATCTTTATCTACTTCTATTTTTCTAAAAAATTCTATTCCTTCAGGAGATACCCATTTTATAGTAATATGATTTTCAGGACCTAACTCTTTACCTTCAATCAATTGCCATTCACTATTTTTATTTGGTAAATTAATATTTTCTTGCGACATCCAACCTAATTCAACAAAATAAGGGTTAAGAGTATTGTTAGGAGATAGAAGGGTTACTTGTTTGGATTCAGGCTTTATGGTGTCTTTGTAATCTTTCAGTATAACATCATCAAAGCGTGCTCCTATAAGAGAAATTGAACCTTTTATTCTAGAGGTTTCAGAAAAGTATATTCTTTTATTATTTTTAACTATTTCCTCTCTATCTAATATTTTTTCTCGAGGTATTTCTGTTAACTGATTTTCAGCTTCTACATTTTCTTCCGTCATTTTTCTTTCAGTAGGAAAAAGATATTGAAAAATTAATAAAATTATTAATGACGCAACAATTGCTAGTAATAAATTTTTTTGCTCATTCATGATGTTTTTATTTTATTTAAGATTTGTTCAAGTTGTGAACTAAGTATTTTGAAGTTTTCATTAAGTAGGTTTTTTTTTGCAACTAAAATATAGTCGAATTCATTTCTACCACAATTTAAAAAAATATTTTTTAAAGCTTTGGTTCTTCTTTTTGCAAAATTTCTTTGAACCGCATTACCAACTTTCTTACTGGCAATTATACCAAATCTAGGTGAGTTTGTGCTAGCTGCTTTTGACTTTTTAGCATAATTAATTGTAAAAGAGTTACAATTCAAGAAACTTCCATTTCTAAATACATGCGCGAAATCTTCTTTTTTCTTGATTAGATATGTATTCATTAGTTAAATTATGCAGAAAGTCTCTGTCTGCCTTTTGCACGTCTTCTTGAAAGCACTAACCTTCCAGACTTGGTTGCCATTCTAGCTCTAAAACCATGTCTTCTTTTTCTGACTAATTTACTGGGCTGAAAAGTTCTTTTCACAAAAAATCTCCTTAATTACTTCCTTAATTATTAACTATAAAATAAAGCTAGAATCTTTCTTAAGCATTCTTCTTACTAAGGCTCTAAAAGCTAGTTTATAACTGCCTGCATCTTTTAAATCCTTAGCATGCCTATCAAGAATATTACTAGGTACATATTCTAATTTTTCTCCACAAGCTCTAGCCATTAGCTGAACCTTACAAGCACTTTCTAATGTGTAAAGTTTCAAGAATGCTTCAGCTACTGTAGGTCCAGTGGTAAGCAAGCCATGATTTTTTAGTATCATAATACTTTTGTCACCTAGATCATTGGCAATGCGTTCGCATTCATCATTTCTTAATGTAACACCTTCAAAATCATGATAAGCGACCTTATTATGAAAGGCAGAGCCGCTAAAGTCAATATTTATTAACCCTTGTTTTAAAGCTGCCATCGCCATGCCCGCATTAGTATGTGTGTGCATAACGCAGTGAGCATTTTCTTTGGATGAGTGTATAGCTGAATGAATTATAAATCCAGCTGGATTTATATTCCATTCGGACTTTTCTACAATGTTTCCTTCTAAATCAATTTTCACTAAATTAGAGGCTGTAACTTCATCATACATTAAGCCGTAAGGGTTAATTAAAAAATGCTTTTCTGGGCCTGGAACTCTAGCTGTCAAATGACCAAAAATTAAAAAAGACCAACCTAATTCCTCCACTAATCTATAAGATGCAGCCAACTGTATTCTTAACTCTCTTTCAGTCAAATCCTCATAGTTTTTCATACATGCTTCTTCTATTTCATTGTGATTAGCTTGTACTTTAGTATCATGCTTTGACATATAGACCCCCAATTTTTTATTAGGTTAATACATTCGACTTAATTTGTAAAAACATTTATAGTTATTATATAAAAGGAAATATATAACTAATGGGTAATTTTTTTGATTTAAAAAACAAAGTAGCTATTATAACAGGTTCTTCTAGGGGAATAGGAAAAGGAATAGCTTTAAGGTTCTCAGAACTAGGAGCAAAAATAATAGTGTCATCCAGAAAAATTGATGCTTGCGAGCAAGTAGTTAGAGAGATAATTGATTCTGGTGGAACTGCTAGTGCTTATGAGTGTAACATATCTAATAAAGATGCTTGTGAAGGTTTAATTGATTTCGCAAAAGAAAAGTATGGGAAGCTTGACGTCTTAGTCTGTAATGCTGCCAGTAATCCCTATTATGGAAAATTAGCAGAAATACCTGATGAAAGTTTTGATAAGATTATGAATAATAATGTTAAGTCTAACTTATGGTTATGTAAAAGCGCAATTCCACATCTTAAAGATAATCAAAACGGTTCATCTATTATAATTATTTCATCAATAGCAGGTTTACAGGGGGTAAAAAATTTAGGAGCTTACTCAATATCTAAGACTGCCGATATTGGTCTAATCAGAAGTTTAGCTGTAGAGCTAGGAAAGTACAAAATTAATGTAAATGGTTTATGCCCAGGTATAATTAAAACAGATTTTGCAAAAGCATTATGGGAAAATCCAGAAATTCTTAAAGATGTAGAAAGTTACGCACCGCTTCAAAGAATTGGAACTACAGATGAAGTCGCTGGAGCTGCTATTTTATTAGCCTCGAAACCAGGAGCTTTCATAACAGGACAAGTTATTACTATGGACGGTGGTATTACTATAGCTGGCAGAGGATAAATTGCATGAAAAATATTATTTTTATTTTTTTAATATCCATGACGACTAGCTCTATTGTTGCAAATCAGGATATGTATGAAAAAAAATATGAATGTCTTACTGAAGCAAGGGTAAGTGGGTTATTTCAATTTGAAAGAAAATTTTTGAAAGATACCGAGTTTTTCCCAGATAAGACCACATTAAATTTTACTGAAAATTATACTTTATTAACTGAAATGGAGAATACTAAGGAAAATAAATTTGTAGCAAAATATCAATTTAATTGTAAAAATGATGAAAAGATCAATTCGATTATCTGTAGACCTGTAGATGACAATAACACTTATAATATAGTTTTATCATTAGAAAGTCTTAGATACAGAAAAACATTAATTACTAACTATTGGCTTTTTGGCAAAGGTAATGAAGTAGATTACGTTCATATAGCTCATGGATATTGTTACGACATTGATTAAAAATTCTTTATTTATTTAATTTAAGCTTAATTACTTGTAAAAATTTTTGAAAATATATAAAGTATTAATATATTATAAAAGAACTATTAATTAATTCACGGGAGGAGATATGACTAATAGTAATATAAGTAGAAGATCTTTTCTGAAAAAAGCAGGAAAGACTTCAGGCTTTGTAGTTTTAGCAGGGGGAGTAGTCCAGTTGACATCCTTCAATGCCTGGGCTGCAAAGAAAAGTGCGATTAATAATCACGTTGCAAAAACTATGTTGTTAGTTGGAAAAGATATGTTTCCAGGTAAAAGATTTTCAGATGATTTATATATGATTGCGGTTGATTCACTAGATGGAAAAGCTTCAAAAGACGAATCAGTTAAGTCTGCATTAGCCGATGGTGTTGCTGCATTTGATAAAGCAGCAGGAGGAAAATATATAGATGCTTCCAGTAAAAAAAGAATGAAAGTTCTTAAATCCATGGAAGGAGAAGGTTTTTTCAACACCATGAGAGGGGAAATGGTTAACGTCTTTTTTAATAATCCAAGAGTATGGGCTGTTGCTGGATGGGAAGGCGCATCTTATGACAAAGGTGGGTATTATTTAAGAGGTTTCCAGGATGCAGATTGGCCACAACCACCTGAGGATGCAAGTCCTAAAGGTTGGTGGGAATAACATAGGGAGATTAAGATATGGCAAAAAAATTTGATTTAAATGATGATACTGTTGCAGTAGTTATAGGCTCTGGAGCAGGAGGAGGCACTCTTTCAAATGAGTTGGCTCAAAAAGGTATTAATGTAGTATGTTTGGAAGCAGGAAAACGATATACTACTGATGATTTTGTGAATGACGAATGGTCGGCTTTCTTGCAAACAGCGTGGTTGGACAAAAGAACAACTTCTGGAAGTTGGAGAGTTGCTACAGATTTTCCAGGATTACCTTCGTGGATTGTGAAGAGTGTTGGTGGTTCTACATTGCATTGGGCAGGAGCATCCCTTAGATTTCAAGAGCATGAATTTAAAGTAAAAACAGAATATGGTGATGTAGCAGGTGCTAGTCTTTTAGATTGGCCTATTTCTTTAAAGGAAATGGAGCCATACTATGATAAGGCTGAAGATAAAATTGGTGTAACTAGAACACACGGTATTCCTGGTTTACCTGGTAACAATAACTTTAAAGTGTTATATGATGGTGCTCAGAAAATGGGCTACAAAGACTGTCACACAGGTAGAATGGGTATAAATAGTATGCCTAGAGATGGAAGAAATGCTTGTTTGCAGTTAGGCTTTTGTTTCCAAGGTTGTAAATCAGGAGCTAAATGGTCTGCTGGCTATTCAGAGATTCCTAAGGCAGAGAAAACTGGTAACTTTGAGCTAAGAACAGAAGCTCATGTTATTCAAATTACTCATAATAAGGCTGGAAAAATTGATGGTGTAGTTTATGTTGACAAGGATGGAAATCAGCAAAAACAAAAAGCGAGAATAGTTGCAGTTGCTGGAAACTCTATTGAAACACCAAGACTGTTATTAATGTCTAACACATCAATGTATCCAGATGGATTATCTAATTCTGCTGGTCAGGTTGGTAAAAATTATATGAGACATCTAACTGCATCTGTTTATGCGTTAATGGATAAACCTGTTAATATGCATAGAGGTACAACTATGGCTGGTATTATTACTGATGAGTCTAGGAATGATCCTTCCAGAGGGTTTGTAGGAGGTTATGAAATGGAAACATTATCATTAGGATTACCATTCATGGCAGCTTTCTTGGTACCTGGTACTACAGGTTACGGACCTAAAATGGGTAAATTCTTAGATAATTATGACCATATGGCTGGAATGTGGATAGTTGGTGAAGATATGCCACAGGAGTCTAATAGAGTTACACTAAATACTAATGAAAAAGATCAAAATGGTATGCCTGTGCCTAACGTTCACTTTGATGACCATGCTAATGACTTAGCGATGAGAAAGCATGCTTTTGGGAAAGGAACAGATGTTTATAAAGCTGCAGGAGCTTTAGACGTATTTGAGACTCCTCCTTATCCTTCTACACATAACTTAGGTACATGTAGAATGAGTGAAAAGGCAAGAGATGGTGTATGCGATAAACATGGAAAATCTCATGATATTGCTAACCTGTTCATTTCTGATGGAAGTCAGTTTACAACAGGCGCAGCAGAAAACCCAACTCTTACAATAGTATCACTTGCTATAAGACAAGCTGAGTATATTGCTAAAGAGATGGCTAAAGGTACAATATAAAGTAATAGTAATACTTTAAATTAAAATTCTCCTGATGAATATTGTCAGGAGAATTTTTTTTGTTTAAAATATATTTAGGAGGTTTTTATGAGTATACATCATGATAAAGCAGAAGGGTTATGTGAAAGTCCTGATCAGGAGACGCAATCATATGTTTTTAATCAAACAATGATGAGAATAAAGGATCCTAAAGTTTCTCTAGATTTTTATACCAGAATAATTGGTATGAAATTATATAGAAAACTAGATTTTCCAGAGATGAAATTTACTTTATATTTTTTAGGCATGCCTGGTGATGTTGATAATGATAATGTGCCTGAAGAAGATAATAAAAGAACTACATGGACATTTAGTCAAAGAGCAATGTTAGAACTTACTCATAACTGGGGCACTGAAAATGAGGAAAGTTTTTCTTATCACAATGGTAATAGTGAGCCACAGGGCTTTGGTCATATCGGATTTAGCGTACCAGATGTATATGCAGCTGGAGAGCGATTTGAAAAGTTAGGAGTTAAATTTGTAAAAAAACCAGATGATGGAAAAATGAAAGGTTTAGCATTTATTGAAGACCCTGATGGTTATTGGATAGAGATATTACAAGCAAATATGATAGAGAAAAATTCATCCTAAAATGAAAAGAAAAGACAAAATAAACCTCTATTTTTTTTTATTTAGTTTAATTATTTTAGCTTTATTAATATTTCCCATTTACAGCATTGGTAACAGAGTAGATCCGTTTATTTTTGGAATACCTTTTTCGTTGTTTTGGATTATTGCATGTATATTGATGCAGTTTGTAGGCATACTTTTTTTTCTATTCATAGATAAAGAGGAGTTATAATATGGAAAAATGGCATATAGCTCTAGTAGCGATTTCTATTTATTTAGTTTTAGCATTTTTAATCGGAATAATGGCGGGCAAAGGAAAGTCTTTTTTTTCTTTATCTGAGTATGCTGTAGGAGATAGGTCTTTTAATTTGTTTGTAATGTGGTTCTTAATGGGAGGAACTATATTTTCAGCCTTTGCTTTTCTAGGAGGACCTGGGTGGGCTTATTCTAAAGGGGCAGCCTCTTTTTATATTTTAGTCTACTGTACTTTAGGTCTAATGCCGTGGTATGTAATTGGTCCAAAAGTAGCTAAAATTGGAAAAAAGAATAATTATATAACAATGGGAGACTTTTTAGGTGATAGGTTCCAATCAAAACTTTTAACAATTATAGTAGGAGTAGTAGCAATACTAGCTTTTATACCTTATCTTACATTACAGATTAAAGGTATGGCCTACATTTTTAATGTATTGACCTACGATAACATACCTTATTGGTTTGGAGCTTTTATATCTTTTGGAATTGTAGTTATATACGTAGCTACTAGCGGTGTAAGAGGAGCCGCTTGGAGTGATGTCTTTCAAGCAATTTTGATGTTAGTTATAGCTTGGATTTTGGGTATGTACTTTGTG
>CACCMS010000031.1 GCA_902547175.1 Rhodospirillaceae bacterium
AAGGTGGAATATTTTATGAAAAACTTTCTAATGTTCCATTTACTGGAAAAACAACAGGGTTATTAGAAGGTAAATTTAAAAATGGAATGAAATATGGAGAATTTATAAAATATTACAGTGATGGCAAGATACTCAGTAAAATAAATTATTTTGAAAATAGGTTAGATGGAAGTTGGATAGAATATTATAGAAATGGAAATTTACTAAGTAAAAAAATATTTAAAGACAATTTGCTTGAAGGAGAATATATAGATTATTATAGTTTTGGTCAGATTTTAAGCAAAAGGTCTTATGTTAAAAATAAACTGGAGGGAATATATGAAGAGTTTTATAAAAATGGACAACTGCACATAAAAAAAAACTTTAAAAATAATATTTTAGAAGGTGAATACATTGTTTATCACGAATATGAGTTTGAACCTGTTGTACAAATTAAAAGTAAAAAATATTATAAAAATGGAAAAATAGATGGAAAGTTTGTGGAGTTTGATGAAAATGGGAACAAGATAAAAGAAGGTTTTTACAAAGAAGGTAAATTAGAAGGTGCAATATTAAACTATAATAAAATTGGTAAACTTTCATTAAAAATAATATATAAAGAAGGTTTGCTTATTGAGGCAATTCCATACCAATAATGTTTTAAATGAGGTAGCATATCGCTACCTCATTATTCTTTTTTTTACTTAAATACTTTAGAACTGAAAATAGATAAAAGTTTAAGCAACTTTCTTCTATTTTCAATAGTTTGTCTTTCTTTTGTAAAGTAATATAAAGACATTCTATCCATAATTCACTTCCTTTCTTAAAAAATTAAAAAAGTTAGTGCGTTCCTTCGGCATCATTACCTAATTCCGTCTCTTAAAGAGATGAACGAATGTAATGCGTTCCTTCAGGCTAAAAGAGCCCTACTTCCGTCTAGATAGATGAACGTTTTTTAAATATAATATATTTTGTAAATAATTTATATATAATTATTTTTAATTGCTGTGTTTTATAAGAGTTGATACTATTAGAGCAAAATATATAAATTTACGAGGTATCATGAAATATTCAATAATTATAATTTCTTTAATTTTTAGTGCATTTGTCTATTCGGAAACTCTTTACTATAAAAATGTCAACACTTCAGAGGAAGACTCTACTCTAATGCGAGTAGAATTTCCTGAAGATTGCTTGGAAATAATAGAAATTAACAATGATCAATCTTTAGAATTCAAAAATAATGATGAAATAAAAAAAATAGTTTCGGAGTGTAATACTTTTCTGAAAGGAAAAAAAGTAAAGGATACATTCAAATCTGGTTCAGATAAAATCTTAGATACTGGTATAAAGGTTAAAGAAGGTATACAAAAAGGCTTAAAATCAGGTACAAGTAATTTAACAGAATCTGTTTCTAAAGAAACGGACCTTGTTATAAAAGATACAGTAAAATTAACAGATGGAATAATTGGTGGTGCTGGCAAGATAATTAGTGGTACTTTAGAGACAGGAAATAAAATTACTTCGGGTGTTGGCTCATTTTTTAAGGGTATATTTAGTTCAGAAAATTAAAAAATATTTTAGCTATTTTTTACTAATTTTTTAATTATAATAATTAGTGATGATTAATATTCTAATTAAATCAGCTATTAAAAAACTAGCTTTAAAGTTAGCTACAGATAAAAGCCTAAGAAATAAAGTAAAGACAGGCATATCTAATGCACAGGAATTAAATTCGCAAGGTGAGTTAATCAAGTCATTAGGAAAGGCAGCAGGACGAATTAAGCGCAAACTAAAGTAATACTTATTAATTCTGACTTAAAATTATGAGAAATTCACTATTAATACTTATACTACTTCTTGCTCTTTTAGTTTGCTTTACTACTAAAGCTAAGGACTGGATTGAAATAACAAAAGGTCAAAATGGGCATATTTTTTTTGTTGATATGCTCAATTTAAAGGAGAGTAAAGGTTATATTTATTTTTGGCAATTAATTAATTATAATAAACAGGATGAATATGGTGATATGTCTGCTAAAATTTATGTACAGGCAGAATGTGCAGTTTTTAAGTTTAAATGGCTAAAAGTATCTTATCATAAAATGTCAATGGGCAAAGATTATGTAGAGCCAGATAATCCCTCGAGGCTAGTTTCTGGATGGCAGTACCCGAGTATTGGCAGTACCTCATATGCAGTATTAGATCATATATGTAAAAATAAAGGATTACTTTTATAATTAGCCTTTTTATGAGATATTTTTTTTATAGTCTTCTAATTATACTTTTTATTGTGACTATAATTAAGCAAGACACTAAATTAAGAAAAGATCAGTTATGTAAAGAAGGATTATTTTTCCAAATGATCTTTAAGCAGTGCACACCAAGAGACTTTCTTTTGGAGGAAGATAAACAAGAAAATATTTAAAAATATTATTTAAAAAATAAAATAATATGTATAAATAGTAATAATAGATTTGAGAAAATCATAAATTATTAAGTATAATATTATTGAAAAGTAAAAATAAAATTAAAAATAGCTTAAAGAAACACCTTACTAATTTTGGATTAAAATTTTTTAATAATTTTGATCAATATGCTCTCTGGCAACAAAACTATTTTGCAAAAAGTAATATTTCTACTGATACTAAAAAAAAATATTTAAGGTTTTTAGAAAAAAATCTGAAAAATAAAAGTTATAGTCTAGGTGATGACTTTTACGACTTAATAGCAAAACAAAAAAAATTAATGTTAATTACACATTCAATGAAATCAAATGAAATATTAAATAGTGGACTATCGGTAATAAATGAACTCAGAGAAAATAGTAATATTCTTGATTTTGGTTGTAATTCAGGATATTTAACATCATTTTATGCAAAAGTTTTTCCTAATTGTAATTTTATAGGATTTGATAAAAATAGGAATGCCATACTACAAGCCTTTAAAATATTGAATTTTGAGCAGTATAATAATCTAGTTTTATCTTATGATTATAATATTTTAAAAAAATATAGATTTAATTTTATAACGGATACTCAGTGTCTTTGTACTTTAAATAAGAAAGATTTACTTAATATATTAGAGCTACTAAAAAACTCTTTTCATTCAAATATAAAAATAATCTCTATTAGCAACCTTAGAAATGAAGAAAATGCTGATATTTTTTTAAAATTATTTTTAAAAAAAGGATTATTTGTAGAGAGCATTTGTCCACTATTTGTTGATACTTTAAATGGAATAGTTGCGTACACGAAAATAATATTTACTCAAAAAAACAATAATAATAATTATAATTTAAACTTATACTTCAAAGATGTAAGAAAAAAAATTTCTATAGTAAATTTATTTAATTTAAATTAATATTTATTAGGAGGCAAAAATGAGTGATGATCAAAGATGGACAGATAAAATTGATAATGAAATATTAGAATGGGTTTTAAATAATTCTGAGAGTATAGAGACTATAACACCTAGAATGTTAATAAAAATTATAGATATCAAACAAAGTGAGCCAGATAGATGGAAAGAAATGTCTAACATCAAGTTTGGTATCTAATTATTTTAAGGGAGGAGAAAATGAAAGTTTTTAAATTTTTATTTATACTTTTATTTATAAGTTTTATCTGTAAAAGTTATTCAGATGAACATAATGAAATACTTAATTATTTAAAAGAATCAGAAGAATATAGCTACTTTTTTAAATTGATAAAGAAAGCAAATTATGAAAAACTTTTTATAAAAGAGGCTAAATTTAAAAAAATATTATATATACCTGATAATGATGCCTTTGATAAATTGCCATTAAGGCTGCAGAAGTACATCTGGGACGAAACAGATAACGAAGCGGCCAAGAAAATTATAAAAACACATTTATATACAGGATCTGTTAAGCAAGTTTTTAAGGATCCAAATAAAAAAGTAGTTATTGTGGAACGGTTAGAGCTTAATGGAGAAAAAGTAAAGATTTATAGTAATAACGATCTTTTTGTAAAAGATATGGTAAATAAAGAAAAAGCAATAATAAAAGATGATATAGAAGTAATTCCTGTAAGTTGTGTCATGTATTTACAGCCTAGCTTTTCTGATGATAGGTTAAGTTCTTTAGAAAAAAGAGAATCTTTAGTGACAAGTTGCTGTATGTTAAGTGATGAAGAAATAGATAATTTCATGCAAGGTGATACTATATAAACTTAATATGATCTAGGTTTTTTTCAAAATTACTTCCATCAAATTTTATTATTTGACTAATCTTTGGAGGATCTTTTATGCTATTGTAATTAATGCTAAATGCATTCTGGTGAGATCTAGGTTGGTAAAAACTTTTAATGCCACAAAACTTACAAAAAAAGTGTTTGGCTTTTTGTGTGCCAAACTGATAACTTTCTATATTCTTTATATTGCTAATTAGTTTGAAATTCTCGTGAGGAATTATTAAGTGTAAGTATCTCAAGGGCTTACATATAGTACAGTTACATTTAATTAGTTTGACTTTAACGTGAGAAAAAAACTCAAATAGTACTTTTTTGCAATGACATCCTCCAAAATATTTTTTTTTAACCATATCCATTACAAAGCATACAAATTATTTATGCATCAGTATCTATTAAATTTTTCTTTTGCTTTTGATCTATAGAGATATAATTATAAAATTTTTTATTTACGGATATTTTGTTTAGCACCGCTAGGGTAGATTGTGGTACATTAAGCTGTTTTTTTTTATCTTCAATTATTAATTTTGAGCTCTCAATAAAGTTTTCTGAATTGCCTGAATTCTCTATTGATTTATTAATTTTTTTAGAGGGAATGTTTGTAATTTTTGATTCTTTGATAGTTTTTGGTTTGATTGCTATTTTATTTGTAGGCATTAGTTTATTAAGAAACCATCCTCCTATTCCTTTTGCTAATCCTACAGGACCTCCACCATATATGGCTCCTCCGATAGCAGATTGAACAATATCTAATGATTTTCCAGTTTTATTTGCCATATTATTTAAAGTACTAATTATGGGAAGGTGATTAATTGGATTTAATGTATTTAATAACCAAGATGAAAAATTAGTACTTTCATTTTTATTCAAACTTGCGTCTTTAATATGATTCTTTTTTGAAGCAAAAGCAAATTCTTGAGTAAACAATTTTCCATTGGTTGAATTGATATTTTTAGTTTTAATCCTTTTTATTGATGTTGATTTTATTTTATAGTGTTGAGCTATTTTACCATTATTTAAGTAGTTCACCTTATTATTTATAAAATGGTTTTTATTTTCCATAATTAATTTCAATTTCTATTCTTCTATTTTTACTTCTACCTTGTCTAGTTTGATTGCTTGCAATAGGTTGTGTTTCTCCTTTACTTGTTGCAATAAGTCTTTTAGCATCTATAACATTAGTTTCTTGGAGATTTTGTACTACTGAAGCAGCTCTAGCAGCTGCTAAATCCCAGTTATCTCTATACTGTGAACCAAATAATAAGGGAACATTATCTGTATGGCCCGTAACTTTTATAGTACTGCTTCCTTTTTTATTAATTTCTGCAATATTAGACATAATTTTCCTTGCAGCAGGAGTTAATTGCGCTGTTCCCGAAGGAAAAGCTCCTCCAGCTCCGACTGTTACTATAACTTTATCATCTTGTTTTTCTACAGATACAAGACCTTGACCTATCTCTTGCTTTAAGGCTACCTTTAATGATTCTTCTGTTAGGTCAGCTTTTTTAGTAGCGTCCTTAAACTCCTCTTTTTCTTTATTTTGCTTATCTAATGCTTCTTGAGCTGTATCTAGTGCTTTAACTACTTGCTCTAATTTATCTTCAATACCTCCTACTAAGACATCTTTTTCTGATTTTCCGGTCGCTGATTTTGCCTTTTCAATAGCATTTAATGTTTCTTGTAACAATTGGGGCAATTCTTTCTCTTCTGCTTCTGTAGGAGTAAAGTTTAAGACAACATTTTTACCTAAAACTTGAATATCAATATCTCCTCTAGCTACTGCCTCTTCAACAGCTTTAGCCAATTCTTTAGTGTCATCTTTAAAGTCTTCATCTTTATCTTTTGTTTGAAGATCTAAATTAGGCTCTTCTTCAAGTGTAGTTTTTTGTCTTACTGTTTCTTGAACTGATGGAGAAGGTGATGGGCTAAAATTTAAACTTAAAATTGTGGTTCCTTTTGGCTGTTCCACAACTGGTAGAACTCTCTGAACACCAAAAGCATTTTTAAGACTACCACTTATTTGTTTAAATTTAGGTACATTAAATTCAGCAAATGATAATATCAACACAAAAAATGCCATTAGTAGAGTCGCCATGTCTGCAAAGGTAGACATCCATGCTGGAGCTCCTACAGGAGGACATTTTGGGCAGTCATCTTCTGTAAAAGCATCCTCTACAACTACTTCTTCAGCTTCTTTTGATACAGCCATAATTATTCCTTTTAATTAGCTGCAGCTGCAGCTTCAATTTTTTCTTGTTGCTTAGGTGGTAAGTTAGCTAAAAGTTGATCTTGAATATTTCTAGGACTTTCTCCTCTAGATATAGCTCTCAAAGCACTTACAATCATTTCTCTAAACACTATTTCTTTTTGTGTATTTTGTTCTAAAGTTAATTTCATTGGTAAAAAAATTACATTTGCTAACATAGCTCCATATAAGGTAGTTAAAAGAGCAACTGCCATTGCAGGACCTATAGCTTTTGGATCAGCCATATTTCCAAGCATAGCAACCAAACCTACAAGAGTACCTATCATGCCCATAGCAGGTCCAATATCAATCCAGGATCCTACGACCGCTTGATTAGTTTCATGTCTTTTTTTCATTGCTGCAAGTTCTAGCTGTAACTGTTCATTTAGCTTAGCTTCATCTGCACCATCTACTAACATTTGTAAGCCTTTTTCAAAAAACTTATCAGGTACTTCTTGACCCTCAAGAGCCATCATACCATCTTTTCTAGCAATAGTTGCAAGCTCTGAAACTCTAGAAATTAACTCTTCAACATTTCTTTTTCCTGGCATAAACACTTTTCCCATCACTCCAAAGCTTCCTAAAAACTGAGGTAATTCGCACCTATACATAACAGCAAAAAAAGTTCCTCCAAAAACAATTAACATTGAAGGTACATCTATATACATTCCTAAACCACCAGCAGAAATCATTGCTCCTGCTATCATACCCATTGCTCCTAAAAAACCTATTAATGATGCTATATCCATATTTGTTGACCCTCTCAGTTAACCTAATTATATTAATTAAATAAATAATTGCAAATTATAGACCATTTATGACTATAAATAAAAAAAAACAATCTATGTATATTACTTTTACTATAATAATTTTAATATTTTTTTCCAGTGTTAAGCTTAAGGCAAATGAAGCATATTATGCAAAAGGTCATATTATTCATGATTTAAAACTAAATATACTATGGCTTAGGTGTAGTGTAGGACAAGTGTGGAACTCTGAAACTAATAGTTGTGATGGAAAAGCCATTAAATTAAAAATGAGTCAAATTGATGAAGTTATTATTCAAGCTAATAATCAGCTTGGAGGTTTTTGGAGGTTACCTACCAGAAAAGAACTAGAAAATTTAGTATGTATGTCTTGCGATAAGGTTAAAATCAATGATAAGTTTTTTCCTAATACACCATACGAACCCTTTTGGACAGGAGAAAAAAATAACTGGTCAAAAAATAAGGATTTTTATTGGTCAGTTAATTTTTTTACTGGACATACTTTTGGCAGATTTCCTGGACAAATTCCTAATTTTGTCAGACTTGTCAGTGAACGTTGATTTTTTTTTTAGATAGCTAAAAAGTTTATATAAAAAAACAAAAATACCTAGAATGATAACAAGATAGGAAATTTGAGTAGGATTTATAAAGGATAAATATTTCATTTTATCTGTAAATAATAAAGCAGCTAAAATTATTACTAATACAGCAACAAGAAAGTATCTAATTATTAAACAGTTTTTACAGTTAGTCATGTTTTTATAATTTATTACATAGTCATTTATCTGACCATTATAATATAAACAATAATAAAAAAAAATATAAATAGCTTAAATATTGATTAATTTCAGTCAGTTTTATGACATTTTCCTATGTCAAATTAAAATTTTGCTTTTATTTACTCAAAAGATCAAATTATTAAAAACACAGGAGATTATAATGCAATTTAACCAAAGACTAAATATTAAACATTCACAGTCAATTGTTATGACACCTCAATTAAGACAGGCTATTAAACTATTACAATTTTCTAATTTAGAGCTATCTAAATATATCGAGGAAGAAATAGAAAAAAACCCTTTCTTAGAGAGAAAAAATAATAATGATATAAACCGATCAGAAGACACCTCTTTTGCTAGAGCTAATGAGTCTGAACAGAGATGGGAACCTCCTTATAAAAACAATAACACTAACTTTCAGTATGATGATTTATCAAACATTGAGGATAGAGTAGGAGAGCCTAAAAAAACTCTGAGAAATTTTTTATTAGATCA
>CACCMS010000032.1 GCA_902547175.1 Rhodospirillaceae bacterium
CTCCTCCAATAAAAACATTACTTCCTTGAATGATTTTCGGAATTTCAATGTTTTGTTTTGTAAGAACAGTAATAGGAACTATTAGAGCTACTATAAGCCAATGTTTCTTTTTAAAATTTATTTTGGCTGAAAAAAATAATAGAAATAAAATTTGGTAGAAGATTAAAGAATACCAGCTGGGGTTAAAAAGACCAATACAGCTTATAAAAACAAATAATATTAATGGATAAGCTACTATTTTTTTTTCTAATATATTAGTAATTATAACCATATATTAATGTTATATTATAATACTTATCTTAGGTATAATATAAATAAATAAAGATGCAAAAATTTTATTTAAGCAAATCATCATTAACAGTAATAAATACTTTAAAAAGTTTAAAGGAGAAAAGCTTAATTAAGGATATACAAAAATTATCAGCACTAAATGCTAGAATAGAGTTTTCTAAAATAAGAGCATACTTTTCATATAAAAAAAATATAGATGTTCTAATTAAAAAAGATTTTAAAATAGAAAATATTCCCGTTAGATATTACAGAGGAAAAAATAAATCTAAAAATGAGGTGTTACCGATTATGATTTATTTTCATGGAGGTGGCTGGGTATTAGGTAATGTAGATACTCATGACCAAGTATGTAGTATTTTAGCGAATAAAGGAAAATATGACTTAATTTCTGTGGAATATAGTTTAGCTCCTGAGGCCAGTTTCCCCAAAGCTATAAATGAGAGCAAGAAAATATTAAAAAGTATTTCTCAAAATAAATATGGTTTAAAAATAAATAATAAAAAAATAATATTATGTGGTGATAGTGCTGGCGGAAATATCGCCACTGTTTTAGCTGACTATAATAAAAATGAACTTAAGGCTAATGTTATTTTTCAGGTATTAGTTTATCCAGCCACACATATGTTTAGTAAGTATGCTTCAAAAGATAAGTATGAAGGCCTAATACTTAACAAAAAATTAATGAAGTGGTTTGAAAATCACTATTGCCCAAAGAATATTAGAAAAAAATATATTAATGATCCAAGGCTATCACCAATTAAAAATAAAAAAATGACAGGCATGCCAGACACTTTGATAGTTTTAGCAGAATGTGATCCTCTATATGATGAAGGTTTTTTATATGGTAAAAAACTTAAAGAAAATAATGTAAAAGTAGAAATAAAAGTTTATAAAGGATTGATGCATGGGTTTTTCACCATGGGAGGAATAGTTAAAGAATTAACTTCAGTGATTTCTTTTATCAATAAAAAAATAGATGATATTTTATAGTATTGATTCTATATTATTTTGAAAATAAATTTTGATAATTTATTTATTTCCTTGTGAGCGATGCTATTTTTTGCAGTATTTCCTATCCAATCTTTTTGCTCAGCAGCTTTATGAAAATCAGACCTCAGAGAAACTTGAGGCGCTAACAGCCACTGTGAGGGAAGTACTTCACTTATTTTATCTCTTGGCAATATTTTTTGAGGATGTATTCTTGAAGGAACAATTATACCCTTAGCTTTTTTATTGTCTTTAGATGCAGAAATAACCCTTTCTATTAAAGGAAAAGAAGCTTCCCATTCAAGCGAGCTTAATCCTACAGGAATAATTATATAACCTACTTGATGAATAAGTTCACTAAATACGCCTAGATCTATAGGAGGCAAATCAGCAATTACTATATCACATTCTAATGCTAAGCTGGATAAAGTAGCACCCCAAGTTTGCAAAGCATGAAACTTATTACTTGGAGAGTTTGGTAGAGAAAGCTTTTTTAACTTAAGTCTTTGTATTGAGGTTTCCTCAAGCCATAAAGAAGATGACCCAATTGGATCAGCATCAATTAATACACAATTTAGTTTAAAATTAGTAGCAAGGGCTGCAGCTAGGTTTACCGCAACAGTTGTTTTTCCAACTCCTCCCTTCCTATTTGTTATTGCTATTATATTTTTCATTATAAATATAAATTATTATTTAAAAATACATTAAAAAAAATTATAGCTATTATTAACACAATTATAAGCCTTTTTAATCCTTTTAATAAGGTAGGAAAAATTAGTTTTAAAATAATAACTATAATTATACTAAAAACTATCTTTAAAAAAATATTTAGCTCCCATTATTTTATTTAATAGCCAATTGCATGTCCCTCTCTTCTTGAGTCAGCAATTCCCTGCCAAAATTGATCTTTTTTCCATATTATATTCAAACCACTGGTCATTTCTTTGTACCTAACATCATGATTTTTTTTTTTGAGATATTGTTTCAAATCAGAACTGATATTATTATTTTCTAACTCTGTGATTTTATCTCTAGAACAATAGTGAGGTGAAGTTACTGCAGACAAAGGATCATTTTTTAAAAATAATATCTCAAAAGCAACTTTTGAAACATAGCATATAATTCTGCTACCTCCTGGTGAACCAAGTATTCCCACAAGTTCATTTTTAAAGAATATAAATGAAGGTGACATACTAGATCTAGGTCTTTTGTTAGGCTCAACTCTATTAACTATAAGATTACCTAAGGGGTCTTTATTAAAAAAAGAAAAATCAGTTATCTGATTATTTAAGAAAAAACCTCCAGTTGTAATTCCTGACCCAAATGCAAATTCTATACTGCTTGTTAATGCTACAGCATTTCCATCTTTATCTACTATGCTTATGTGAGTAGTAGATTCTTGTTCAAAATTTTTACCAATTATAATTTTTTTTCCTTTAATATTTTTTAAATTTCCAGGTTTAAAGTTTGGTATACTTTTATGATTATCAATTAGATCAGATCTGAGCTTTAAATATTTTTCTGATATTAATTCTCTGATAGGTATATCAAAAAATAAAGGATCTGTTATGTAGAAGTTCCTGTCCTGATAAGCTAATCTTGAGGCCTCAATAAATAAATGCTTTGCAAGATTAGGATCTTTATTGTTAAGCAATTTTTTTTTATTATTTAAAATGCTAATAATTTGTATAAGACCTATACCTCCTGATGTAGGAGGAGGAAAGCCGCATATTTTATAAGAATTAATTTCTTTACATAATGGCTCTCTTTCTATTGTTTTCCAATTTCGTAAATCGTTTAAAGAAAGCTTATTATCAAGTGTTTCTGATATTTTTTTTGCAAGTATACCTTTGTTTAATGAATATGGGTTTTTGGATAAGGTTTCTAATGATTTTTTTAAATCTAAATTTTTTATAAAGCTTCCCTTTTTCTTTGCTTCCTCTTGGTTGAAATAAATTTCATTTACAAATTTATTTTTTTTAATATGAGGAGCCCAATTTAAAAGCTTGTTCAACCTTTCTCCTATTTGAAAACTTTCGGAATGTTGTATTGCAGAATTAAACAATTTTTCCCATTTTAAAATACCAAATTTATTATGAGCATCAGCTAGCATACTGTATAAGCCCGGAACACCAACAGAATGTGGCTTTTGAACAGCTTCAATAAATTGCATTTTATTATTATTAATTAAATACATATCATTTTTTACAAGTGAGCTGGAGGTTTCTCTTCCATCAAAAGCATAAATTTTCTTATCAATATTATTGAAAAAAAGTAAAAACCCGCCTCCTCCTAAGCCTGAAGATTGAGGTTCTACAACAGATAAAACATTTTGAGCCGCTATTGCTGCATCCATTGCGTTTCCTCCTGCAAGAAGTATCTCCCTAGCAGCTAAGGATGCTCTCTTATCAGCAGTTACTACCATAAATTTTTTAGAAAGAGATTGTTGTAATTGAGCTGTTCCTGAAGAAGGTTCAGGGTTACTTTTATTAAACTGATTAGCAATTATTTGATGCGAGTAAATAATTTGTGCTAGCAACATAAATTTGATAAAATTTAAATAAATTTTTTTGATAACACTCTCCTTAAGTAGGAATATACATTGTGCAAACTATTATTGCTAGAAGTTTACCTAGTTTAAAAAAAAATTTAAATAATCTAAAAAAAAATCAAAAAGTAGGTTTGGTGCCAACTATGGGTTGTATTCATGATGGACATTTGGCATTAGTAAAAAAGTCTAAGCAATTAGAATATTTTACAATAGTTACTATTTTTGTAAATCCAGCTCAATTTAATAATCAAAAAGATCTAGAAAAATATCCTTCTCAAGAAAAGAAAGATTTGGAGATTCTAAAAAAAAATGATGTAGATTTAGTTTTTTTTCCTAGGGAAAAACAAATGTATCCCCTAGGTTACAGTACTTACATAAAAGAAATAAATTTTAGCGATATTTTATGTGGAAAATATAGAAAAAGTCACTTTTCTGGAGTATTAACTATCGTACTAAAACTATTTTTAATAATACAGCCTTATGCAGCCTTTTTTGGAGAGAAGGACTTTCAACAACTATTTCTAATTAAAAAGATGGTAAAAGATTTAAATATAGGAGTTAAAATAATTGCAATTCCTACTGTAAGAGATGCCAATGGTTTAGCACTATCCTCTAGAAATAAATTGTTAAATGCTAATGGTTTAGAAATTGCTAAACAAATACATTTAAATATTAAAAAAATAAGATATTTAGACTATAAGTGTACTAAAGATTTAGAGCTTTATTTAAAAAAAGAATTAAAGAAAAGTGGACTGCATAATATAGAATATATTGAAATAAGAGATTCTAAAAGTCTTAAACATTGTAAAACCATTATAAAGGAACAAAAACTGAGAGTTTTTATTGCTGTTTATGTAGATGATGTAAGATTAATTGATAATTTTAAATTGAATTAATCTGCATAAAGCCTTACTTCAGTATTTTCTACATTAGCTACAGATAAAGAGCTAACAGAAATCCTATCTACAGGCATTCCCATGGAAATTAAAGAGCTAATTAGTTTACTCACATCATTTCTTGCATTAGCAGCTCTTTCTGCTTGCTCGCTAGGGTTTCCCGCTGAAGAACTTACAGCTACTAAGGTAAATTTTGATTTTGGAGCTTTATCTAAAGTTGCACTAATTGCACCAAAAAGATTTTGTTCATAATTATCTTGCTCATCTATTCTAAAAATCGCTATAGGGTTAGGAGAGACACTAATACTTTCTGATCTTCTTCCTTGTCCTGAGGAGTTTTTATTATCATTAATAGCAGGTAACGAACCTAAAGTTCCCAAGCCTAATCCAAACGATTCGCCTACAGAAATAGCATTAGCCAGCTGAGTAAGTCTTCTTCTTTCTGCTGCCAGGAATATATCCCTTCTTCTAACTGTCTCATTTAAGTCTTCTAAAGTTCTAAGCACGTCTACATTTCTCCTTTTAAGAGTATCCTGAAAAGAAGATAAATTTCTGTGATCTTCATCTACAGCCCCTCTTAATTTTTTTGCTGAACGAGCTTGTTCTAACAAGTAAGAAACCCTAGTTGAAAAGAGTGCTATTTGGTTGCCTACATCTACTAAATTTTGTCCTTGAGCCCCTACTTCAGCTAGCTCTGTCTGTGCTTGTTCATATTGATTTAAAAGAATAGGATTCCCTGGAGTCGTTCCAATTTGTAACCTAGCAGCTATTGCAGCAACTATAGAATGATAATTTTCAGCACTTTTGATACCGTTAAATTTTAATTCTTCAAAATTGTCCTCTCCTTGCTTTATATCAGCATCTAATTTTGTATACTCTTCTTGCATTTCAAGAATTCTCTGTCCTACGTAGGTGAAAATAGGATTTGCTTTTCCATTACTTTCTGTTTGAATATTATTTTCAGAGCTATCAGTATCATCCTGTGTTAACAAATTATCAAGATTATCTTCATTAGGATTATTATTATCTTCTTCATTTCCTAAAATATCTATTTCTGTAACTTGATCAGATTCTTCGATTTCTGTAATAGTTATTTCTTCTGTATCTTCAGGGTCAAAAGATTCTTCAGGAATTTCTCTAATTACAATTTCCTCTTCTACATCGTTGCCAGAGGGCCATAGATCTGTAAGATCATTATAGGAACAACTAGTAAGTAAACCAACTAACAAATATATTGTAAAATATTTAAGATGCTTATTATTCATAATATTATCCTTTAAAGATAATATAATACTTATTCATATTAATAAATCAATACTTAGAGAGTACAATACTAATTCATAAATATTTATGTTGTAAAAATACAACATTTAAAAAACTTATTTTTTCTGCTATTTCTAATTATTATAAAATACATTGTTGCCCCTGTAGGCTAACTGGATAAACCACATGACTACGGATCATGATTTAGGGGTTCGAATCCTCTCGGGGGCGCCATACTAAGAATGTGAGTTTAATATGAATTCTCAATTAAAAAAAAATAAATCCAATTTTGTTCCATTAACGCCTTTATCTTTTCTATATAGAACAAAAAATATATTCCCAAAACGTACAGCTTGGATATATGGAAAAAGAAAAGCTACATACTATGAGTTTTACAATAGATGTAAGTTGTTAGCATTAGCATTAAAAAAAATTAAAATTAAAAACAGAGATGTTGTGAGTGTTATGCTCCCAAATGTTCCTGAGATGATAGAAGCACATTTTGGAGTTCCTATGAGTGGTGCGATATTAAACTCTCTAAATACGAGATTAGAAAAAAGAAGTATTGAGTTTATTTTGAAACATAGTAAATCAAAAGTTTTAATATTTCATGAAGACCATAAAGATTTAATACAAAGTTTATCAAAAAAATTAAAATTAAAGTTGATATTAGTAAATGATGTTGAAAACTTAAAGTTAAAAAGTATTGAAAATTATGAGAATTTTCTTTCAAAAGTAGAATCAACTCATTTAAACTTTCAATCAGATTATTACCCTAAAGATGAATGGGAAACCATAACCCTTAATTATACATCTGGAACTACAGGAGATCCTAAAGGAGTTTTATACCATCACAGAGGAGCACATCTAATGTGTTTAAATAATCAAATGGTTTGGAAGATGGGGTATCACCCTACTTATTTGTGGACGCTTCCGATGTTTCATTGTAATGGGTGGTGTTTCCCATGGACTATTGTAGCTTTAGCTGGGACGCAAGTTTGTACTAATAAGCTTGATGGAAAAAAAATTATGAAAGCTATTAACAAAAATAATGTCTCCCATTTATGTGGAGCGCCAATTATTTTACAGATGATCATAGATAATAAAAAGTATAAAACAAATAAAAATATTATTAATGTTATGACTGCAGCCTCACCGCCACCTCCGAGTGTTTTAGAAGATATTGAGAAAAGTGGTTTTTCAGTTACCCATGTTTATGGTTTGACAGAGAGCTATGGCCCAGCAGTAATTTGTGAGTGGAAGCCAGAATGGAATGAAATAAAGTCTTCAAGTAAAAAAGCTATATTAAAATCTAGACAGGGTGTTAATTATCCAGCATTAGATTTTTTAGAGGTCTTTAATCCAAAAAATATGAGGCCAGTAAAGAGAGACGGTAAGTCATTAGGAGAAGTTTTTTTTAAAGGTAATATAATAATGAAAGGGTATTTAAATAATGAGCCTGCTAATAAAGCTGCTTTTAAACAAGGTTGGTTCCATACTGGTGATTTAGCGGTTATGCATGAAGATGGTTATATAGAACTTAAGGATAGATCTAAGGACATAATTATTTCAGGAGGAGAAAATATATCTTCAATTGAGATTGAAAAAATAATAATGAAGCACCCTCAAGTAAAAGATTGTGCTGTAATAGGAATTAAAGATAAAAAGTGGGGAGAAGTACCTTGTGCATTTATAGAAAAAAGTAATAATTCATTAACATCAGATTTAATTTTAAAGTTTTGTAAAAAACATTTAGCTGGTTTTAAAATGCCAAAGAAAATTATATTTCAGAATTTGCCAAGAACATCAACTGGTAAAATACAAAAATATAATTTAAGAAAAATAGCAATAGAAAAAAATGCCAAGATATAAATTAACAATAGAATATAATGGTACCAATTTCATAGGATGGCAAAAACAAAAAAAAGGTTTTTCTGTTCAGGGAACGATTGAAAAAGCTGCTAAAAAATTTTTACAAAGCGAAGTAGATTTAATAGTTGCAGGTAGGACTGATGCCGGTGTGCACGCTGAGGC
>CACCMS010000033.1 GCA_902547175.1 Rhodospirillaceae bacterium
GTACAAAAGAAACCAACTTAGATGTAGTTGATTGGGTAAAACAATGTGCTGACTTTGGAGCAGGTGAAGTTTTGTTAACTTCTATGGATAATGATGGAACTAAAAAGGGGTTTAATATTGAGCTGACGAATAAAGTAACTAAAAGTATTAAAGTTCCAGTGATAGCATCAGGAGGTGTAGGTGAATTAAAACATTTTACAGAGGGAGCATGTGAGACTGATGCAACTGGTTTATTGGCAGCGTCAGTTTTTCATTTTGGTAAATTTACTATTAGTGAAGTAAAAAAAGAATTATATAAAAATGGAGTTGCGGTAAGGTTATGATCAGAGATGAAGATAAACTAAGTGAAGTTTTGAGCTATCTAGAAAAAGTCATTGAAGATAGAAAAAAATCAAAAAATAAATCTTATACGTCAGATTTATTATCTCAAGGAATAGATAGAATTTCTCAAAAAGTTGGCGAAGAAGCCATAGAAGTTGTTATAGCTTCAAATAACAAAAAAAAGAAACAAGTTATTTATGAAAGTGCAGATTTATTTTTTCATTTATTATTGCTTTGGAAAAAGTTAAATATTAAAAAAAATGATATAGCAAAAGAATTATTAAGAAGAAAAAAATGACAAAAGCTACTTACGACAAAAATAATATTTTTGCCAAAATAATAGCAAAAGAAGCCAAGGCAAATATTGTTTTTGAAAATAAATACATTCTTTGTTTTAAAGATATTTTTCCAAAAGCGCCTGTTCATATATTAATAATTCCTAGAGGACACTTTAAAGATATATTTGATTTTTCTATAAATGCATCATCAGAAGAAAAAAAAGCAATTTATGATGGGTTTGCTAGAGTTATTAAGATTTTTGATTTAGAATTAGATGGTTGTAGAATAATCAGTAATTCAGGAAATCATGGAAGACAAGAAGTTCCCCATTTACATTTTCATTTATTAGGAGGCAAAGATATTGGCCCCATGATTTCTCAGTTTTAGTGCTTCTTGCCAATAGATAAAGGATATATTCGTTTTATTTAAAGCATCAATTTCTCTTATACACGTAGGAGAAGTAACATTGATTTCAGTTAAATATCCATCTATGACGTCAATCCCGGCAAAAAATAAACCTTTTTCTTTAAGCTTAGATTTAATTTGAGTACATATGAACTTTTCTCTATTAGTTAAAATGGCTTTTTTTGCTCTGCCTCCTATATGTAAATTAGCTCTAATTTCATTGTTTATAGGAACTCTATTAACAGCTCCTACAGGTAAACCATTAATTAGTAAAATTCTTTTATCACCTTTTTTCACATTTTTAATAAATTTCTGAACTATAACATGCTCTGTTTCTGATATTAAGCTATCAATTATTATGTTTAAATTTGGATCTTGTTCATTAAGATAAAAAACATTTGATCCACCATTTCCATATATTGGTTTTATAACAACTTTTTTAAATTTCTTTACAAATTTAATAATATTACTCTTTTGTTTGCTAATTAATGTTGGAGGCATAAGATTAAAAAAATCCATCACAAAAAGCTTCTCTGGGCAATCTCTGATGGAATCCGGTTTATTTAAAACTATACAAGACTTTGGAAGTCTTTCTAATAAGTAAGTAGTTGTGATATATCCCATATTAAAAGGAGGGTCTTGTCTAATTAAAATGAACTCAAAGTTTTTTAAATTTATAATATGTGTAGTATCTAGAGTTAAAAATTTTTCTTTTTGGGTATTAATTGACAACACTTTATTAGCGATAGCTTTTAACTCATTGTTTTCAAAATATAAATTATCTACATTATATGTGAAAACAGAGAACTTTCTTTTGATTGCTTCTTGAATTAATGCCAAAGTGCTATCCGTATCTTTATTTATTTTATTTAGGCTATCCATTTGAACAGCTACTTTAATTTTTTTTTCTTTATTCATCTTTCAATTCTTTTAAATTAATTAAGTTTACAATTTTCTTCACACCAGCAATATTAGATGCATGTTCCAGTACTTTATTGAGTTCTTTATTATTTTGAGCAATGCCAACAAGATAAAGAATTCTATTTTCAGTTGTGACGCTGAAATTTACTTCCGAAACTTCTTTATCAGTAAGCATCTTTGCTCTAAGTTCTAACGAGATTCTAGTGTCTTTAACATAGTCTATTAAGTCATTTTTTCCGATTACTATGTAGTTTGCAACTTCTTTGACCTCTTTTGTGTTCCAAGATATTTGATTAGCCTTATTTTTTATACTTTCTTCGACTACAGTTCCTACTAATAATACTCTTCCTTCATAAACAATCACTCTAACTTTTGAGAAAAGTTTATCATAATCATTCGAAAACATTGCTTCTTCTATTTTAGCTTTAATTAATATATCTATAGCCGCTTGTTTAGGAGATCGTTCTTGAACTATAATCATACCAGTTGATGATGCTCCTCCAACAATGACCTGGGAGCATGATGAGAACAGCCATGAAGAAAATACAACGATAAAAAAGAAAGCAATTTTATTTTTTAAGAAATTGTTCATTTAGTAAATCCATACATCTTTTATATAAAATCTCTCTACTTTGTGAAGAACTTTTAGATAGCATAGCAGAAACTTGAGATGGTTTTAACCTTTTTAATTCATTAATAATTTCTTGATCACTATAAATCTTTTCATAAGAACTATACAGTTCAGCAATAATAGTTAATTCACCACGAATTTTTTTAGGTGCTTTTAAGAAACTATCAATATTTTCCTGAGTAATAAAAAATAAATCTTCGTAAAACTTGCTGAGCTCTTTAACTATAGCCAATTTAAAGAATTTAAAGTTTTCTTTTATTATTTCTAAAAAAAACTTTAGTCTTTTAGGCTTTTCATAGATTATTAAAGAATAATTCAATTTAGTATAATCTCTAATGGCGCCAATATAGTCATTTTTATTTTTAGGTAAAAAGCCTAAAAAGCAAAACTTATCTGTTTTTAAACCTGATAGTACAAGACTTGCTATTGCAGAGCATGGGCCTGGCAATGAAAATATATTATGTTTATTTTGTCTAATGCGTTTTAGTAATTTATATCCAGGATCAGATATTAATGGTGTACCTGCGTCAGAAATAAGAGATATTACTTTGTCTTTATCAAGTTCATCTAAAATTTTAATTATATCTTTATCACTGCTATGATCATTATAGATTAACCAATTCTTTTTTTTTGTTGCCAGCCCTAAATGAGAAAATAATTTTTTAGAAACTCTTGTGTCTTCGCATACTATAGTATCGGAATTATTAAGTATCTTAATTGCTCTAACAGTTATATCATTGATATTTCCAATAGGAGTGGCAACTATATACAGACCCTTTTCAATGACCATATTTTTAGAAAAAATATTTGATATTATATCTTGGCACATCTATTTTTAATTACTTTTTTTATATTTAATCTATAATAATAACATGTTTTCTTTTGTTAAAATTTATTTTATTTTAATAATGTCTTTATTTATCGCATCTTGTCATGAGAAGGACTATGATATTTTTAAAGATTTTATAATGAAAGATCAGCAGTCTGAAAATTTAAAAAAATTAGGTAAACCAAAGTCAATAAAATCCAATAAAGCTAATTTAGAAAAACAAACTAAGCAATCAGACAATTTAGAAAATAAAGATAAACAATTAAAAATTTTAGAATCAAAAAAAGCAAAGAAAAAAAAATTTCATAGATTAGAGGAGAATAAAGAAGATAAAGAATTACAGGTTGATGAAAATACTTCTAGAGTTTTAGAAGCTCTAAAAAATCAAAAAGAAAAAATAGAAGAAATTCAAAGACAAACAAATAAAATAGAAGAAGAGGATAACTTTCTAGATAAAATAAAGGTGGGGGTTATGCTACCTTTATCAGGTGAGCATAGCGAAATAGGAAATTTAATTTTAAATGCTATAGAGATGGCAATTTTTCAGACAGAAGAAAATAAACTTGAACTACATATTAGAGATACAGAGGCAAAACCTGATAAAGCAAAAATAATGTTATCTGAATTAATTGATGAAGGAGTTAAAGTTATCATAGGACCTCTTTTTTCCAAATCTTTAGCTGCTATACAAAGCAAAGTTACCACCAACAATATTAATGTTTTTGCTTTAACTAACAATATAAATTTAAGAAATAAAGGCATATGGATTTTTGGAGTAGACCCCCAGGCCCAAACAAAAAAAGTACTTCGGTATGCATTAGAAAATGGCTCTAAAAATATTACAGCCTTATTACCTCAAAATGCTTATGGGTTACTTTTATTTGATACAATTAAAAGTTTTACGCAGGAAAATTTAATGAAAATAAAAAAAATAGAATTTTATAACTTTTCTGTTGAAAGTCAGAGGAAAACTGCTCAAAAAATTTCTGAGGGCTTTGAAGAGTATAAACTTTACTTAGATAAAATTAATGAACAAGAAAATCAAGAAGAAGAAACTAATGAGATTCTATTTATGGAAAAGCCATTTGATAGTGTATTTATAGCAGCTGCAGGACAAAATTTAACAGTTTTATCCTCTCAATTACAATATAATAATGTAGACCCTAAAATAGTACAGTATCTTGGTATATCTTCATGGGAAGACAGTAGCATCCTTAGTGAACCCGCTTTAGAAGGAGGAGTCTTTGTAACAACTAGTGAAATGTATCAAAAAAAAATTAAACTTATATACAAAAACTCATTTAATAAAGAAATGCCAAAAATTGCTATGATTGCTTATGATATTGTTGCATTATTAGGATCATTAAATAATTTAGGAAGTAATTTTAATACTCATGATTTAGTGAATGATGAAGGGTATATAGGATTGAGAGGATTATTTAGATTAAAAAAAAATGGAGCAGTTGAAAGAGCCTTTCAACTAAAAAAAATAAAAAATAAAAAATTTACTATTTTGAAAAAAGCTAATAGTCAGTTTTCTGGTTTATAAAATATTCTTGAGAGAAAAATTCTTAAATAAACTATGATGCAATAATTTATTTAAAGCTTTTTTTCTGTGACTTAGTGAGTTTTTTAATGAAGGGCTGAATTGGGCTAGGGTTTTGTTAAAATTTAAAGGAATAAATATAGGGTCATAACCAAAACCATTTTTACCTTTCGGGGGAAAAGTGATTTTTCCTTTTAAAGTACCTTTAAAAAAAAACTCATTTTTTTTTTGATCAATCAAAGCCAAAACACAAACAAGCCTTGCACTTTGTCCATTTATATTTAACCCTTTTTCATTTAAATTTTTTTTAATTTTATCAAAAGCAAAATTATAATTTTTTTTATATGCCCATCTAGCTGAGAATATACCTGGCGCACCATCAAGATTGTCTATACATATACCACTATCATCTGCCACAGTAGGGTAACAGTGAGATGTTAATTCTGATGCAAACCTTGCTTTTATGAGAGCATTATCCTTAAAAGATTTGCCATTTTCTATAGGTTCATTTTTGGTAAAGTTTTTTAATGATAAAACTTCAACATTATTCGTGGTAAACATTTTATTAAATTCTTCAAGTTTATTTTGATTATGAGTTGCTATTAATAATTGAATTTATTTATCCTTCAACATTAGTTTGTATCTGGTAAATTTCACCAATGGACTTCTTAGCTAAATTATACATAGATGTAAAATTTTTTTCTGATATGACAGTTTTTTCACCTGTGCATTGTATTTCTATTATATTTCCAAGGCTATTAAATACAAAGTTTGCATCAGCTTCGGCAGAAGAGTCTTCTTCATAATCTAAATCAACATATGGGTTGCCTGAAATGATGCCACAAGAAATTGCAGATACACCATATTTGATAGGGTTATTTTTTAGAACTTTTGTTTGTACTAGTTTTTTTATTGCAAGGTTTAGTGCTATCCAGGAACCATTAATAGATGTTGTCCTGGTTCCACCATCTGCTGATAGTACGTCACAGTCGATTTTTATAAGCTTCTCAGATAAAAGTGATAAATTAAGACAATTTCTTAAACTTCTTCCTATTAACCTTTGTATTTCTTGTGTTCTACCTGACAGCTTTCCTCTCATAGACTCTCTTTCATTTCTTGTATTTGTTGATGTGGGTAACATAGAGTACTCTGCTGTTAGCCATCCCTGATTAGAGCCCTTTAACCATCTAGGAATTTTTTCCTCTATTGTAACACTGCAAATAATTTTTGTTAAACCGAACTCTATAAGGCATGATGCAAATGCATTTTTCATAAAGTTTATTTCAACTTTTATATTTCTTAATTCATTAAACTTTCTATTGCTTCTCATTATAATATTATTTTACTATAAATGATAAATTAATTTTATAGAATTAAAAGATGAAAAAAAATAATAAAGATGTTTCTGAAATTGGCAACCGAGCAAAAACTATTCTATCTGAAGTTATAGAAGTTTACCTAAAACAAGGAACGCCCGTATCTTCAAAATTAATTTCTGAAAAGCTAAACTCTCCTCTATCTTCTTCAAGCATAAGGTCAGTAATGGCAAGATTAGAAGATCAAGGATACTTGCATTCTCTTCATACATCTTCAGGCAGAATTCCAACTGACAGAGGGTTAAAACTATTTGTTGATGGATTGCTAGAACTTGGAGATTTAACAATTGAAGAAAGACAAAATATTGAGGCTAGATGTTCTGTAGCAGGAAAAACTTTGCTTGAAGTATTAGATCATTCTTCCAAAGAGCTAGCTGGATTATCAAATTGTACTTCTTTAGTTTTTGCGCCAAATAATATTGATAGACCTTTAAAACACATTGAATTTGTGGCGTTAGACAAAGAAAGAGCCTTGGTAATTACTATCGACATTAATGGCTTAGTTGAAAATAAAATCATGACAGTACCTTCTGGAATAACAGCAGCTGCATTAATAGAAGCAACTAATTATATTAACTCTAAAGTTTATGGTAAAACATTATCTGAACTTAAG
This sequence comes from Rhodospirillaceae bacterium, assembly GCA_902547175.1. The sequence continues at coordinate 6,922 of CACCMS010000033.1, forward strand.
TTGAATATTTCTAAAGAGTTAGAAACACAAAATAAGCAGATTGATAAGCTATCAGAGCAAATTGTATCTGAGGGACTAGCCATTAGAAGCAAAGAAAAAGGAGAAGACCATTTTTTAATTAATAGAAGAGATTTTATATACGGAAAATTAGATCAGAAAGAAGAATTGCTTAAGTTAGACAAATTATTAAACGAATTACAGAATAAAAAAAATTTTATTAATATTTTAAAAAATACATCTGAAGGCAAAGGAGTACATGTTTTTATTGGTTCAAATACTCAAATGTTTAATTTATCAGGCTGTTCAATGATTGTTGCTCCATTGAAGCAGAGGATTAAAAATAAAAATGTTTCCACATTAGGAGCAATTGGAGTTATAGGTCCATCTAGATTAAATTATTCTAGAATAATTCCTATGGTAGATTTTACAGCAAAAGTATTGAATAAATTTTTAAATTAATCTTGTAGATTAAAAAAAACAACCAACATATAGTATTATTTAAGGGGAAAAGAATGAATGAAAAGACAAATGATGAAGTAGAAAATAATAACTCTATAGCACAACAAAAAGATGTTGATGAAAAATTAGATCAAGAAAAAGATCAAGAAAATAATATTTTTGCTGAGGAGAATTCAGAAAATAATGAAACCACAAGCGAAAAGAGTAGTCCAGAAAATGATGAAATTACAAGTGAAGGCGATAATTCAGAAACTATTGATACTCTTAAGAAAGAATTATCTGAGAACAAAGACAAACTACTAAGGGCAATGGCAGAAAGTGAAAATACTAGAAAACAGATGGAAAAAATAAGAATAGAAACAAATAAATATGGAGTACAGCCTTTAGCGAGAGAAATATTGAATGTTGTGGATAATTTTAATAGGGCTTTAGATTTAAAAGATGATAATAATGAAAAGAGCTTGGAGGAAGGGCTTACTCTAATACAAAAAGAAATATTAAGTATTTTAGAGAAATTTAATGTAAAAAAAATAAAAGCTCTAGGAGATGACTTTAATGCTAACTTCCATCAAGCGAT
>CACCMS010000034.1 GCA_902547175.1 Rhodospirillaceae bacterium
TAAAGAAAAAAAAATTAATTAGAAGGCTAAAACTAGTAGAGCAATTTTTAACCTCAGGGAACAAACCTGAGTGGATGATACTTTCATCTTTGCCAGTCATTCCACCTGATTTAAGACCACTGGTTCCATTAGATGGTGGAAGGTTTGCTACCTCAGATTTAAATGACTTATATAGAAGAGTTATTAATAGAAATAATAGATTAAGAAGATTAATAGAGCTCAAAGCTCCTGACATAATTGTTAGAAATGAAATGAGGATGCTTCAAGAGTCTGTTGACGCACTTTTTGACAATACAAGAAGAGCTAGGCCAATCACTGGTTCTAATAAAAGACCTTTGAAGTCTCTTGCTGATATGTTGAAAGGCAAACAAGGTAGGTTTAGACAAAACTTATTAGGTAAGAGATGTGATTACTCAGGAAGATCAGTTATAGTTGTTGGGCCAGAATTAAAACTTCATCAATGCGGAATCCCAAAAAAGATGGCTTTAGAATTATTTAAACCTTTTATTTATTCAAAATTAGAGCTTAGAGGTCTCGCGACTACAATTAAATCGGCGAAAAAAATGGTTGAAAAAGAACGTCCTGAGGTTTGGGATATTTTAGATGAGGTTATCAGAGAACACCCTATCTTATTAAACAGAGCACCTACACTACATAGACTAGGTATTCAGGCTTTTGAACCAATCTTAATAGAGGGAAAGGCTATAAGGTTGCATCCGCTTGTATGTACAGCTTTTAATGCTGATTTTGATGGTGATCAAATGGCAGTTCATGTACCACTATCAGTTGAAGCTCAATTGGAAGCAAGAGTTTTAATGATGTCAACAAATAATATTCTCAGTCCAGCAAACGGTAAGCCAATAATTGTTCCGACTCAAGATATAGTTTTAGGGTTATATTTTTTAAGTTTAGAAAGCGACAATGAACTAGGTGAAGGTATGATTTTTTCAGGAATAGAGGAAGTCAAACATGCATTGACTGCTAAATGTTTAAGCATGCACGCTAAAATTAAAGCTAGAATTTCAGTTATAGAAACTACGGGTAATAATATAACTAAAATAGTTGAAACAACTGCTGGTAGACTACTTATTTCTGAAGTACTCCCAAAAAATAAACATGTAGCATTTGATTTAATCAATAAAACTCTAAGTAAAAAAGAATTAGCAGGTTTAATAGATATAGTATACAGATTTTGTGGTCAGAAGGATACAGTGATTTTTGCAGATAAGTTAATGGAGCTTGGTTTCAAGCACGCTTGTATGGCGGGTATTTCTTTTGGTAAAGACGACATGATAGTTCCAGAGGCAAAAAAAGGCTTAGTTGATAAAACTAGAGATTTAATAAAACAATATGAAAAACAGTATTCTGATGGCTTAATTACTCAGGGAGAAAAATATAATAAAGTTATTGACTCATGGTCTACATGTACTGACAATGTTGCTGATAAAATGATGTCAGAAATGTCTGTTGGAAAAGGCAAAAACATGAATTCTGTTTTTATGATGGCTGACTCTGGAGCTAGAGGTTCTGCAGCGCAAATGAAGCAGCTTGCTGGAATGAGAGGTTTAATGGCTAAGCCCTCAGGAGAAATTATAGAAACTCCAATTATATCAAACTTCAAAGAAGGTTTGAGTGTTTTAGAATATTTTAATTCTACACATGGAGCCAGAAAAGGTTTGGCAGATACTGCATTAAAGACAGCTAATTCAGGGTATCTTACAAGAAGATTAGTTGATGTTGCACAGGATTTAATCATTACTAAGGAAGACTGTGGAACCATTAAAGGTGTTACAAAAAAGGCAATTATTGACGCTGGTGAAGTTATAGAAAGCTTATATGATAGAATAATAGGAAGATATTGTGCTGGTGAACTAAAAAGTCCTTCAAACAATCAGGTAATTGCTAGTAGTGGAGATTTTATAGATGAGGAATTAGCTGCTAAAATAGTAGAAGCAGAAATTGACTCTGTAAAAGTAAGAAGTGCACTCACGTGTGATCTATCTATAGGAATTTGTTCTATATGTTATGGAAGAGACTTAGCTAGGGGAACTAAGGTAAATATTGGAGAAGCTGTTGGGGTAGTTGCAGCTCAATCAATAGGTGAACCAGGTACTCAGCTTACTATGAGAACTTTTCATATTGGCGGTGCTGCTCAAGCGGGTTCAGAACAGTCTAGACTAGAAGCTACTATAGATGGGAAACTAAGTATAGACGGTGGTAATGTAATTTTTGACAAGAAGGGTGTAGGTATAGTTTTAGATAGAGATTGTAGGGTGGTAATTAAAGATGATAATGATAGGGAGAGGTTTAGAGAAAGAGTTCCTTACGGGGCTAATATTTTATTAAAAGAAGGAAATACAGTAAGTAGAGGGCAAAAGCTTGCTGAATGGGATCCTTATACTAGACCTATAATCACTGAAAAACAAGGGTATGTAAAGTTTGTTGATGTTAATAAGGAGACACTGGACGAAATTACTTCTGCTGATACTGGCATGACCAGTCAGTTAATCAAAGAATGGAAAGGTACTTCTTCAAAGAGTAAGAATATAGTCATGCGTCCTCGCATTGAAATAGTTGATGAAAATGAAAAGATTGTTAAACTATCTAATGGTAATAAAGCCGTATACGAGCTTCCAGTTGATGCAGTTCTTTCTGTCTCTTATGTTTCAGGTGGAAAAAAGAAAGTAAAAGTTAATCCAGGTGATTTGCTTGCAAGAATACCTCTGGATTCTCAAAAATCAAAAGATATTACAGGGGGATTACCGAGAGTAGCAGAACTTTTTGAAGCAAGAAAGCCTAAAGATTATTCTTTCATTTCAGATTTAAGAGGAAGAGTAGAGTTTGGAGACGACGTTAGAAGTAACAGAAAATTGTTAGTTGTAGACTTAGAAGATGAAAATAATAGCGTCGAATACCTAATTCCTAAAGGTAAGCACATTATGGTGCAAGAAGGAGATATAGTTAATAAAGGCGATTTATTGATGGATGGGAGTCCAGTACCTCATGATATACTTAGAGTATTAGGAATTGAGGAATTAGCTAATTATCTGGTTAATGAAATACAGGATGTCTATAGACTGCAAGGTGTGAAAATTAATGATAAGCATATAGAAGTAATTTCTAGACAAATGCTTCAAAAGGTAGAAATTTTAGACTCGGGAGATACAGAGTTAATGGCTGGCGAAATATTAGATAGAGAAGATGTGGAAAAAGCTAATCTTAAAGTTTTAGAAATTTCAAAAAAAGTGGCTACATTCATTCCTGTTTTAAATGGAATAACTAAAGCTAGCTTGCAAACTAGATCTTTTATATCTGCGGCATCATTTCAAGAAACCACGAGAGTACTTACTGAGGCTGCTACTGCTGGTAAAAAAGATGACTTAATAGGCTTAAAGGAAAATGTTATCGTGGGAAGACTAATACCAGCAGGAACTGGTAGGTCTATGTCAAAATTCAAGAAATTAGCTACGATAAATGAAGAAAAAATTAAAGCAGAACAGGCCAAACAAATAGAAGCTAACTAGAAAAAAAAATATTTGTTGTAATATTGCAACACATAAATAATTTTTTTTTTTTTTATACTTGACCGTAATGCTAACTATCAATAATATGCGTCTTTCTGGTAATTTAAAAAGTTTAAAGGAATTTGTTAATGCCAACAGTAAACCAACTAGTGCGTAAAGGTAGAAAGACACAAATTAAAAGGAACAAAGTGCCTGCTTTAGAGGCTTGTCCGCAAAAAAGAGGTGTGTGTACCAGAGTATATACTACTACACCTAAAAAGCCAAATTCAGCATTAAGAAAAGTTGCAAGGGTAAGGCTAACCAATGGTTTTGAAGTTACTAGTTACATCCCAGGAGAAGGGCACAATTTGCAAGAGCATTCTGTAGTAATTATTAGAGGTGGAAGAGTTAAAGATTTACCAGGTGTTAGATATCATGTGGTTAGAGGTGTTCTAGATACGCAAGGAGTAGGCAATAGAAAACAGAGAAGATCAAAATACGGTGCAAAAAGGCCAAAATAGGAGAGAGTTTTGTCAAGAAGAAGAAAGTCAACTATAAGAGAAATAATTCCCGACCCTATCTACGGAGATAAGGTTTTAGCTAAGTTTATTAGATCATTAATGGTAGATGGAAAAAAAGATGTTGCGGAAAAACTTATTTATTCTTCTTTTAATGTTATAAGTAAAAAAGAGAAAAGCTCTGAGCCTCTAGATGTTTTTAAAAAAGCTATAGAAAATGTACAGCCGCAAATTGAAACTAGATCTAGAAGGGTGGGTGGTGCTACTTATCAAGTTCCTGTTGAGGTTTCTAGCAGACGAAAGCAGGCTCTAGCAATACGATGGATAATAGATGCAGCAAGAAAAAGAAATGAGAAAACTATGATAGATAGATTAGCAAATGAGTTTTTAGATGCTACTAATAAAAGAGGAGCAGCTATAAAGAAGAATGAAGATACAAGAAAAATGGCTGAGGCTAATAGAGCCTTTGCACACTACAGGTGGTAATAGATACATTATGAGCAGAAAAACAGAATTAAATAAGTATAGAAACATTGGAATAATGGCACATATTGATGCTGGTAAAACAACCACAACAGAAAGAATTTTATATTATACAGGGGTTTCGCATAAAATTGGAGAAGTTCATGATGGAGCAGCAACAATGGACTGGATGGAACAGGAGCAGGAAAGGGGTATTACTATTACTTCTGCTGCAACCACATGTTTTTGGAAAGACCATAGAATTAATATAATTGACACACCTGGGCACGTTGACTTTACTATTGAAGTAGAAAGATCACTCAGAGTTCTTGATGGGGCGGTAGCAGTCTTTGATAGTGTTGCTGGAGTAGAGCCACAGTCAGAGACTGTTTGGAGGCAGGCAAATAAATACGGTGTACCTAGAATGTGCTTCATTAATAAAATGGATAGAGTTGGAGCAGATTTTTACAGATGTTTGGGCATGATAAAGGATAGATTAGGAGCTACCCCTATAGTCTTACAATTACCTGTTGGATCAGAAGCTGATTTTTCAGGAGTAGTAGATATTTTAAATATGAATGAAATAATCTGGCAGCAGGATACTTTAGGAGCTGAATTCAAAATAAACGACCTTTCTGATGAATATAGAGAAAAGGCTGAGGAATATAAAAAGAAATTGGTAGAACTAGCAGTTGAGCAGGATGACGAAATAATGGAACAATATTTAGATGGTAAAGAGCCTAGTCTAGAAGAATTAAAAAAATGTATAAGAAAAGGTACTATTAGTGGAGCTTTTGTTCCCGTACTCTGTGGTACTGCTTTTAAAAATAAAGGTGTGCAACCAATGTTAGATGCTGTTTTAGATTACTTACCTTCACCTGTAGACTTGCCTCCAGTTAAAGGAGTTGAGGTAAGTGGTATTAATGAGCTTACTAGAGCTAGCTCTGACTCAGAATCTTTCTCTGCGCTAGCATTTAAGATTATGACTGATCCTTTTGTAGGAACTTTGGCATTTGCCAGAGTTTACTCAGGAGTTATAGAAAGTGGTTCAACTGTAGAAAATACTGTTAAAGGTAAAAAGGAGAGAGTTGGTAGAATGCTTCAAATGCATGCTAATAGCAGAGAAGATATAAAAGAAGCTAGAGCAGGTGATATTATTGCAATATGTGGTTTAAAGTCCGTAACGACAGGTGATACTTTATGTGATGCTAATAATCCTATAATTCTTGAAAGAATGGAATTTCCAGATCCTGTAATTGAAGTAGCCGTAGAACCCAAAACTAAGGCTGACCAAGAAAAGATGTCTGAGGCGCTAGGAAGATTAGCTGCTGAAGATCCATCTTTTGGTGTAAGTTCTGACATTGAAAGCGGTCAAACTATTATTAAAGGCATGGGAGAACTGCATCTAGATATTATTGTGGATAGAATGAAAAGAGAATTTAAAGTAGAAGCCGATGTAGGTGCTCCTCAAGTTGCCTATAGAGAAACAATTACTTCTGAGGCTGATGTTGATTATACTCACAAAAAACAATCAGGTGGAGCAGGGCAGTTTGCTAGGGTTAAAATGGTAGTTAAAAAAGGTGAAGCTGGATGTGGTTTAGAATTTATTAACAAAGTAGTTGGTGGAAATATTCCAAAGGAATATATACCTGGTGTTCAAAAGGGCATCGAAAGTGCAATGCAAAATGGTGTAGTTGCTGGCTACCCGGTTATAGATATTAGTGTTACATTATATGATGGTGCTTTTCACGATGTTGACTCAAGTGTAATGGCTTTTGAAATTGCAGGTAGATCGGCATTTAGAGATGCTCTCTCTAAATCTAAGCCAAAATTATTAGAGCCAATGATGAGAGTAGAAGTAGTAACACCTGAAGACTTTGTAGGGGATGTAATAGGTGACTTAAACAGTAGGAGAGGTCAGGTTCAAGGGATGGAGCCGCAAGGTAACGCTACTTTAGTCAAAGCTAATGTTCCATTAGCTACGATGTTTGGGTATGTTAATAATTTAAGATCGATGACACAAGGAAGGGCAGTTTATACTATGCAGTTTGATAAATATGAATTAGTACCAGCGATGGTAGAAGAGGAACTTAAATCAAAGCTAGCAAGTTAATAATAGATTTATAATATTGAAAACGGAGAAAAAAAATGGCAAAAGAAAAATTTGAGAGAAATAAACCTCATGTCAACATAGGAACCATAGGTCACGTAGATCATGGTAAAACTACTTTGACAGCAGCTATAACCAAAACCTTATCTGAGAGTGGAGGAGCACAGAGTATAGCATATGACGAAATTGATAAAGCTCCGGAGGAAAAGGAAAGAGGTATTACAATTAATACGGCACACGTAGAGTACGAAACAGAAGGAAGACACTATGCTCATGTTGATTGTCCAGGACACGCTGACTATGTAAAGAACATGATAACAGGAGCAGCACAGATGGACGGGGGTATTCTTGTAGTATCAGCTGCTGATGGCCCAATGCCTCAAACTAGAGAACATATCCTTTTAGCAAGACAGGTAGGAGTTCCTGCACTAGTTGTTTTTCTTAATAAGGTTGATCAAGTAGATGATCCAGAATTATTGGAGTTAGTTGAAATGGAGGTAAGAGAGCTATTATCAAAATATGAATTTCCAGGTGATGATATACCAATAATAAAAGGTTCAGCATTAAAAGCTTTAGAGGGTGACAGTTCTGATATTGGAAGTACAGCAATAATGAAACTCATGGAAGAAGTTGATAAATATGTACCTCAGCCTGAAAGACCAGTTGATCAACCTTTTCTAATGCCTATAGAAGATGTTTTTTCCATTTCAGGTAGAGGAACTGTTGTAACTGGTAGAGTAGAGTCAGGAGTTATAAATGTTAATGATGAAATTGAAATTATTGGGATTAAAGATACTACTAAAACTGTATGTACGGGGGTAGAGATGTTTAGAAAACTTTTAGATAGAGGTGAAGCCGGAGATAATATTGGTGCACTTTTGAGAGGTGTAAACAGGGAAGATGTTGAAAGAGGACAAGTACTAGCAGCGCCAGGTTCTATTAAACCCCATACTAAATTTAAGGCGGAAACTTACGTTTTAACTAAAGAAGAAGGAGGGAGACACACTCCATTTTTTGGTAATTATAGACCACAGTTTTATTTTAGA
>CACCMS010000035.1 GCA_902547175.1 Rhodospirillaceae bacterium
TATTTCTAGAGGAGATAATTCAGGTACGGACTACAAAGAAAAAATGATTTGGAAAAGTTTAAATCTGAATACATCTGAATTTTCAGTAAATTGGTATCTAGAAACAGGAACTGGTATGGGAGCCACTATTAACACTGCAGTAGGTCTAAATGCCTATACTTTTACTGATAAAGCTACTTGGCTCTCTTTTAGGAATAAATTAGGTTATATTATTTATTTAGATAATGAAGGTAAGTTAATTAATAGATATAATGTACATATCATAAATAAACATAAATGCCCGCAAAGCAAATATGAGCTTGCTAATAGAGTTTTAATTTGGTTATTATCAGATAAGTTTAAAAAAATTATTTTAAATTTTAAAAATAAAAATCAGCAGTTGTTTTTTATCGAATAATATTGATCTTTTTTTTTATTTTAATAGTATATATGCTATGGAAAGAGGATATAAGTTAAAAGATAGACCAGAATATAATTCAAAGCCACAACCTATCACGTTTAAAAAAAACAGATACTGTAGCTAAAGCAGTTAAAGTTATGTCTGAAAAAAACTACGGTTCAGTAGTTATAGTAGATAACCAAAGTAAAGTTATAGGCATTTGCACTGAAAGAGACATATTAAAAAAGTTAGTTAATCACAAGCTTAATGCTGACAAAACGAAATTAGAAAAGATTATGACGGCTAATCCTAGAGTTGGTAAAGAAGACGATGAAGTGCTGTCTTGGTTAAGAACTATGTCAAATGACAGATTTAGAAGACTACCCGTAGTGGATAATCAAGGTAAGATTAAAGCAATATTTACGCAAGGCGATTTCGTATCTTACACATGGCCAGATTTATTATATCAAGCTACTCAAATGACAAAGGCTTCTATAACTAAACATTTTAATGCTACATCTATTATAATCATGATAATGCTTTACAGCGTGGCAATTATTGTTGCTATGAGGTTTATATAATAATTTCTTTTAATTTACTGATAATGTTTACTTGTTTAAATTAAACTAAATTCTCCTCTTATAGGAGTTTAAAAGACAAAGCTCTTCATCTTCATTCATTTCATAAAACTCAATCTCTAAATGATTTCTTTTATTTTTACCTTCCAAGTGTTTAACTACAGAAGAGTCTTCTTTCAAAAAATTTATAATCATTCCATGTTTTATTTTAGCAACAACAGATTTTGGCTTTCTTTTTACTGAAACTAAATACATTTTTAATTGTTGTCTATGACTATTTTGTATGGATGAACTTAATTTTAACTCTAATATTAGAGGAGGTTTTGTTTTATTTAAAAAAAAATCTGGAGAACCTAACTTCACAGGTATATCTTTATAAAAAATTTCTAAACTAATTTCTCTCATGTATTCAATCTTGGACTTATCTAATTCATATCCCAAGGCTAACTGAAAATCTTTTTCATCAAAATTTAAACCTCCCATATGTAAATATACTTCCTTAGATATTTGTATAATTTTTTTTAACATTTAGTTAATAAGCTGAGATTGTTTTTTAAAAAAAGCGCAATCATTACAGTTTTCATTAATCAAGGGTGGTTCATTCATTTGCAAAATATCTAAAGCTAAAGTTACTCTATCAATTAACTTTTCATAAATTCTATTTTCTAATTCCACATAACCCATATCAAAAATAAAATTACAATTCATACCATTTTTATTCTCTATTTTAAGAGGGTCAAATTGAAGAATTGCTAATTTTACAACAGGGCTTAGTAATGGTGTTTTTATAGAATTAATTTCACCAGGATTCTCAAAAATAGTAGCGTAAGCTTCTAATTGAAATTTATAAAAATCAGCTTTTTTCTCAGATATTTTCGTAGTTTTAAAGTCAATGATTCCATAAGTTTTATCTTCAAATTCTATTACTAAATCTGGTATACCTACTAATTTAAAATCTCTTCCCTTATTATCTTTAAGCAAACTAGATGAAATTTTTTTTGGTAATTCATTATCTTGTAAAAACCTACCTTTAGGAAGCTTTTCTGAAATAAAACTAGTATCTTTATCAATAAAAAAATCTTTTTGTATCAAGTCTAACTGATTAAATACAGGTGGAGGAAAATTATTAGTTTGTATACCTAGTTTTTTTGATAAATAAAAGCATCTATGACATTTATTAATCTGAAAGTCCAAAGAAGAGGGAGATAATTCTATTACTTTTTTTATCTTATTATGTGCTAAAATTTCTTGCTTTTTATCACTTTCAATCCACTTTTGAAAAATAGAAGCATCTATACCATCCGGAACATACCACTTTTTTCTTTCTGCGTCCCATTTTCCCCCTAAGGCCTTACACTCATCTTTTTCATTAAAAGGACAATTTAAGAAAATCATTATTTTATAATATAGAAGATAACAGAAAAGTAAAATATATGAGATTTACAAGATTAAAATAATTTTAATTGTTTTATTGGAGAAGTTAAGTTTTTTTCATTTTTTACTAGCATTCTATACATATATATTCCTTCAATAACCCTTTGTACGTAGTTTCGTGTTTCGCTTATAGGTATTAATTCCATCCATGTAACAGGGTCTATTTCATTTTTTCTTGGGTCTCCATATATTTTTAACCATCTGTTTACTCTACTTGGTCCTGCATTATAGGCTGCCAGAGCTAGTACATAAGAGCCATTAAACTTATCAAGCATTTCTTTGAAATAAAATGATCCAATTCTAACATTATAAGCTGGCCTAGATGTTAAATAAATTCTTTTATATTTATAATTATTCTTTTTAGCAGTTATTCTTGCAGTTCTTGGCATTAATTGCATTAAACCTCTTGCTCCTGCTCTACTTTTTGCTTTGACATCAAAAGCACTTTCTTGTCTTGTAATTGCCAATGTAACAGGTAAAGGAATTTCTGTATTTTTATTAATTAAATTCATTAATTCTGTACTTGGCACTGGAAAATTTAAACTAGGAATATAAATATTATTGTAAATAGCTTTTTTTCCAACAAATATAGAAAATGAAACTTGATTAAAATCTTTAAGTATTTTTGAAAGCATTAAAATGTCCTTAGTATTATTAGCTTGATCAACTAAATGCATTGCAAATATTCTAGATAATTTTCTATTTTCTACTTGTAATAGTAGAATTAATGCTCTTACTAATTCATTTTCTTTAAATTTTTTGAATTCATCTTGATCAAATTCAGTATTTTGAGAGGGTAAAAATAATTCTCTATTTAACTATTTAGTCTAAACAATGCTCTTTTTTTAGAGGCTAACCCTTGCCCAGTAAAATATGCTGCCTACAAGTTAGGAATATGTAATTATGAGTTAAGGTTACCTCTTTGTAAGATTTTAGAGAAAAATGAACTTGTAGTAGATAAGGTAATAAAAGATTTAAATATAACTTTCGATTAATGCAAATAGTTGCAAATAATAAAAAAGCTTTTGTAAGGTATAAAATTATTGATCCATTAAAGTTTTATCAAACTGTAAGATTTGAAGCAGCGTTAAATAACAGATTAGGTTCAGTAGTTAATAATAGTTTAAGAGAAGTTTTAGGTAAAGTTCCATTAGAAGCAGTTATTTCTGATAGAAGAGAGCTTTTGATGCAACAGGTTTCAGAGTTGGTTGCTCTTAGAGCCACGCAATTCGGTATTTCTATTGAAGAAGTTAGGATCAAAAAAGCTGATTTACCTTCTGAAAACTCTGAAGCTATTTATAGAAGAATGCAAACTGAGAGACAACAAGAAGCAGCACAAATAAGGGCTGTTGGTAATGAAAAAGCTAGGTTTATTACTGCTGAGTCAGAAAAACAAAAAACTGTTTTATTAGCTGAAGCTCAGAGGGATAGTGACATATTAAGAGGAGAAGGAGATGCAGAAAAAAATAAGATTTTAGGTAAGGCTTTTAATCAAGATCCTGATTTTTTTGCTTTTTACAGAGCTATGCAAGCATATAGTAAAGCACTTACCGAAGGAGATACTACTATGGTTTTATCACCAAAAAGTGATTTTTTTGAATTTTTTGGTAACGCCGAGGGGAATTAGCAACGTTTCAGGTAATGATTGATTTTTTGTCTGCCATAGGGTTAATTTTTATACTAGAGGGACTTTTACTTTTCTCTTCGCCTAAAAGGCTAAAAAAAATTTTACAAATAATTACAATATACCCAGAAAGCAAGATAAGGATCATTGGTGGTGTTTCAGTCTTACTAGGAATTGTTTTGTTGTGGATAATCCGAAAATGAATTATAAACGTAATTAAAAAATCATATGTATAAAATTTACAAAAAATATGTCTTAGTCTGTTTGCTTATAATAAAAACTTCTATAGTTTCATCTATAGAACAGCCAGATTTTTCAGAAATGGCAGACGAACTTATTCCATCTGTTGTAAGCGTTTCTGTAATAATTTCTAGAGAAACTATAAATCAACCCAGAGCACCGCAATTTCCACCAGGTTCTCCATTTGAGGATTTTTTTAAAGATTTCTTTGAGAGAAGAGGTATTCCCAGACAAAACACACCACCTCAAAGACCCAGAAGAAATGAGACCGCTCAAGGCTCAGGATTTATTATTGATGAAAAAGGTCTAATTGTTACTAATAATCATGTTATTGCAGGCGCTAGCTCTATAACTGTTGTTCTTCATGATGGTAAAACACTTCAAGCTAAATTAGTTGGTGCTGACGCTAAAACTGACCTAGCTTTACTAAAAGTTAAAACTGACATTAAGTTAAAAGCAGTTAATTGGGGTGATTCTGATGAAGTTAAAGTAGGTAATTGGGCAATGGCTATTGGCAATCCTTTTGGCTTAGTTAATACAGTTACCGTAGGAATAGTATCAGCTAGAGCTAGAGATATTAATGCCGGTCCTTTTGATGATTTTATTCAAACTGACGCATCTATTAATAGAGGAAATTCTGGCGGTCCTCTTTTTAATCTTAAAGGGGAGGTTATAGGAGTGAATACAGCTATATACTCACCATCAGGAGGAAGCGTTGGAATAGGCTTTGCCATTCCGTCTGCACTAGCTGAAAATATTGTAGAACAATTGGAGGAACATGGTCGTACTATTAGAGGATGGTTGGGTGTAAGAATTCAAACAGTTACTGAGGATTTAGCTTTAAGTCTTGGTTTAGATAGACCATATGGAGCCCTTGTTGCTAGCGTTATACCGAATAGTCCGGCTGAAAAGGCAGGCATTAAACCGGGAGATGTTATCCTTGATTTTAATGGCAATGAAGTTACTGAAATGAGAAAACTACCAAGACTTGTTGCAGAAACTAAAGTAAATTCTAGGTCAAATGTAACTATTTGGCGTAATGAAAAGAAAAAATCTCTCAAGGTAGTTATTGCTGAGATGAAAGAAGAGGAAAAAGAAGTTAAAAAAAGTAAAGACAAAACTGAATCGGATACTCTGCAAAGTGATTATTTTAAGCAATTAGGTATAACTCTATCATCTATAACGCAAGATGTAAGAATGAGGCAAAATATTCCTGAAAACGTATCAGGCTTACTTGTTACTAACGTTGAACAAAATACTGATGCTGAAATAAAAGGGATTAGACCAGGAGATATAATACAAGAGGTTAACCAGGTATCTGTGAATGATATTAACTCATTTCGAAAAATTATAAATACTCTTAAAGGTTCTAAGAAAGGTGTATTATTGCTAATTAATAGACAAGGGAATATTAATTTTGTTGCTTTGAAATTAAATTAATCAAATATTTCTTTGTCAGTAAATCCTTGAAAATACAATATAGATTTAAAACTTAATCCTATACTTACGTCTGCTGCAAACTTAACTTTTTCGTAGGCATTCCAAGCTACTCCTAGTCCTGAATGTTTGATCATATCAATATCATTATCTCCATCACCAACAGCTAGAGTAAAATCTTTTTTAATATTTAGTTTTTTAATACTACTTTTTAAATGAGATAATTTTCCTTTTTTATCTAAAATTGCATTTTTTAAGTTTCCAGTTAATTTATTATTTACAACTTCCAAAGTGTTACATCTGATTTCCTTAAATCCAACTTTTTTACCTATAATATTAGCTATTAAATCATAGCCTCCAGAAATAAGAATGGTATGATGACCATATTTATTCATAGTTCTAATAACACTTTCAACACCTTCATTAATTTTTATTTTATTAATTAAGTTTGTTATTGCTACTTTTTTAATTCCTTTTAGTAGCTTAGTACGCGTTATTATAGATTGCCTAAAACTTATATTACCACTCATTGCTTCTTTCGTAATATTTGAAATTTGATTATTTTTTAATAGGTTATCATTAATTAAATTAATAGTTTCTACATTTATTATAGTCATATCCATATCACATGCTATTAGCTTTTTTTTTCTATATTTTACCCTTTGCATTAATAAATCAGCTTTTTTATTTAAGCTATATATTTATTTTCTCATAAAATTGAAATCTTCAAGATAACAAGTAAAGTAAATATCTAATGCAAGATCAGATAGATTTTTTGAATCAGAAACTGAAACTTTTCTCTCATTAAAAATATTTTTAATAAAAGTTATACAATCCTTATAGTTTTTCTCATTCGTTGCAACTAAAGTTAGTACAAATTGAAAACATTTATAATTCATAATAAATAATATATGTATATATTTAAATAATGAAGAAAATAATAATTTTAGGTGGACCAACCGCATCTGGCAAATCAAAATTTGCTTTAAATTTAGCTAAGTTAGTTCATGGTGAAATAATTAACGCTGATAGTATGCAGATCTATAAATATTTTTCTATACTTACCTCGCAACCTAAAAAAAAAGATTATAAAGTAATTCCGCATCATCTTTATGGTTATGTAGAAACTAACACAAAATATAATGCTGTAAAATGGTTGAATGATACATATTCTAGAATAGAAAAAATCATTAAAAATAACAAAACTCCTATAATAGTAGGAGGTTCAGGTTTATATTTAGAGTTTTTATATAAGGGGGTAAATAATATGCCTAAGATATCAATCAAAACTAAAGAAAAAGTAAATTTATTGCTACAAAATATAAGTGATGCAGAATTATTACAATTAATATCAAAAGTTGATAGAAAATATTCTTTAAAATTAAATATTGCTGATAAATTTAGAATATCTAAATTATTGGAAGTTTACTTTGAAACAAAAAAAAATATTACTTACTTTCATTCAAAAAAAAA
>CACCMS010000036.1 GCA_902547175.1 Rhodospirillaceae bacterium
TTTGTAATTTTCAAGTTTTTTTGCAGCTAGTTTTGCTTCTTGCAATCTAGCGCCATAAGAAATTATAGCAATATCATTTCCTTCTTGAATAATTTTTCCTTTTCCTATAACAAGCTTTTTTATTGGGTAATTAATTTTTAAACCTAGGCCTGAACCTCTGGGGTATCTAAATGCAGAAGGAGCATGATTTATATCAGCACATGTATAAACCATTCTAGCTAACTCTATATCATCAGATGCTGCCATAGTTATAAAATTTGGCAGGTTTGATAGAAATGCTATATCAAATGATCCTGCATGAGTTGCTCCATCTGCTCCAACTAACCCTGCTCTATCTATCGCAAATCTAACAGGTAAGTTTTGAATAGCTACATCATTAACTAATTGATCATATGCTCTTTGCAAAAAAGTAGAATAAATTGTTGCAAAAGGTTTCATGCCTTCACATGCTAAACCTGCAGCAAAAGTAACAGCGTGTTGTTCTGCTATACCAACATCAAATGTTCTAGAGGGAAATTTTTTCATAAATAAATCAAGCCCTGTACCAGAGGGCATAGCTGCAGTAATAGCACAAATCTTTTTATCAGTTTTTGCTAATTCAATAAGATTTTCAGCGAATATTTTTGTGTAGGACTTATTGCTATCCGATTTATTTTGTTTTCCTGTCAAAACATTAAACTTTCCTACACCATGGAACTTATCATCTGATTTCTCGGCAGGTATATAGCCATTCCCCTTTTTAGTTACTACGTGAATTAATACAGGCCCTTTTTTGGAGTGATCTCTAGCATTTTTTAAGATTGGTAATAAATGATTTAAGTTATGACCATCAATAGGTCCAATGTAGTAAAAACCAAGTTCTTCAAATAATGTTCCACCAGTAAAAAAACCTCTAGCATATTCTTCAGCTTTTTTTGCTGTATTTGCTATTTTTTTTGGAAATTTTTTAGCAAGCTGACTTGCAACATTTCTTAACCCTCTATATGGTCCAGAAGATATTAATTTAGATAAATATGCACTCATGGCACCTACAGGTGGAGCAATCGACATGTCATTATCATTTAATATTACTATTAGAGGATACTTCATAGCACCTGCATTATTTAATGCTTCATAAGCCATACCGGCTGTCATCGCACCATCACCTATAACAGCTATAACTTTTTTATTTTTTTTTCTGATTTCTGAACCTACCAATATCCCAAGAGCAGCAGAGATTGAGGTCGATGCATGAGCGGCTCCAAATGGATCATATATACTTTCAGCACCAATAAATGATGGGAGTTTAGGTTTATTTGCGTATTTACCCTCAACTAATAAAATATCCGCTGGGTTAATAGGAAAGCAAATGACTTCTATTAAAACTTCGTTTTCATTTATAGCGTTAATACTGTCTACTTTTTTTAAATAGACTTGTTCACTGGCTTTACCTATTTCATCAAATTGGACTCTGTACATTTTAATATTTTAATCTTTATAACTATAATGTAACATAAATTTTTATATAAGGTGATTTATGTATTTATTTTTATACAAAACATTATTTATTTCGATGTTTTTTGTTGCTACTAATATTTATGCTAGTGAAAAAGGAACAGTTTGTAAGACACTATTAAATGTTTTAGATATTAATTCAAATGCTTACAAAAATTGTCTTCTGCAAAAGTCAGGAGAAAAGTTTAGTAGAGAAGAGTTAAATAATTGTAAAAAATATTACCTCACTGAAATAGAAAGATTATCATATGTCTACAAAAACATTTGTAATAATGTAAATTAAACTAATGCATATAAGAATAATGAAATATAAATTTCCTAGTGAAACAAAAGCAAATCTTTTTATAAGTTTAATTAAAGCACAAATGTATGATGAATATAAAAATAGATCTGAATGTCTTTCTGTAGAGTTCATTAAAACCGGAGAAGGGCAGTTATTGTCAATTGCAAGATACAATACTAAGAAGGACTTTGATGAAACTAATAAATGGTCAGGTCCAATATTTAAAAAAATGTGCAAGAGCTAGATGGTGTAGTTGAGTCTATTCCTGGAGACCTCATATCTAGTTACTTTAAGAATTAATTTTTTTATTCACAATAAACTCTAGAGCGGTCATTTTGTGATAAATAACATTTTCTATGCTTAAATTTATAGGCTTAGGATCAACAATTTCCACCTTTGCATTATTATTTATAGCCTTTTCTAGTGCCATTGCTGTAATGTTAACACTAAATGAAGTTCCCAGAAATATAAATTTAGTTGCACTATTCATCCAGTTATATGCTTTGTTAATTTTATAATTATCTGTATAAAATTCATCAAATAATAGCACAAAAGGTTTTAATGACTTCATTTTTTCAGGTTTGTAGTTGCTCTTTGATATTTTAAAAACATCTAATAACATACTTTTTAATTTAGTATTATCATTAACATCAGGGCACTCTTTTTCTATAAGATCCCAAGGTGCGTCTTGTATATCTACTATATCATTTTGATTGTGGTATAAGGTTGTTTTATGTAAATTTCCATGAATTGCTATAAAATTTTTATTTCCTGCTTTAAAATCCAATCCATCTATATTTTGAGTAATTAGATATTTATCAACTAAATATTCATGTACTTTATTTGGTTTAGCATTTCTGTATTTAACAAATCTTTTGTAATACCATAAAAGAAATTGACCAGGATTATTCTTATACATAGTTCTAGTAGCCATTTCTTGAGGGGTATAGTTTTTACTACCTATTGTCCAAAATCCATCGGATCCTCTAAAAGTAGGGATACCACTATCTGAGCTAACGCCAGCGCCTGTTATATAAAGTTCCATTTTTATAAAATTATTTGCATAAAACTTTAAAAAAACTTCTATTTTCAAAATAATTTATTGCATAATTACAATTAGATTTAAGTAAAAACTTATAATTATTAGTTACATCTATAAAGTTTATTTTTCCTACTCCAGCATTCTGATCATTCTTTCTAACGGGAATAAACCAAAACTTATTATTTACTTGATCATATAATTGGTCATGACCTTTTATATAAAATTTACCATATTTTTCATTTTCAATATAAAACAAAGTTCTAGATTTGCCGTAATTTCCTTTATTATCCTGCCAACTACCATTAGCCTCAGAAATTATAAATTCATAATCATTTGAAGCAGTTATTGACTTACTATCATGAATGCTCATAACTGTAAGCTCGTATGAGTTTGCATTAGTTTTGTATATCAAAAATAAATAAGATGATATTAATATTAAAACTCTAATCACAAAGTAATGCTAGAGATATTCTTAAAAATTTCAATTTATTTTCTTTAAAAGGTTTTTTTCATTATTTTTACTATTATTTATCTTGTTACCTATTTTATAAAAGTAAATATTATCAGAATTAATTGCTACTATTTTTCTCTTTTGTATCCATGTAGTTAAATGATTATCTTTAATAATTAAAGGCTGCCTATGATGAATATCATTAAGTTTTGAAGAACTTGGGATAGTAATTATTATTGCGCCATTATCATTGTATAATCCTGCCATATAAATAAAACTATCTTTTAAGTAATGAAAATAAGGTGTCTTATAATCTTTATTTTTTTTCCATTCAAAATACCCATCGGTAATAAAAATACATCTTTTATAGCTTGAATAAAAAGAACCTGTATTAATACTTTCTAATCTAGCATTTATATGTATTTTTTTTTTTAACCATGGAAAATTAATTCCCCAAGTTATTTTTTTAATTATTACTTGATCATCTATTATTATAACCTTGTGCCCTGGAGAAATGTTATAGTTTGGTACTACATCAATGCCAAATTTTTTTTTAACTTTTCCAGTTGAATATAAGCTGTATCTTCCGCACATAAATTGATATGATTACATATGTTTTTTTATAAATTATTATTATTACTAATACTTAGTTTTACAAGTACTTTTTTAAATTCACAATCTTTAGAACTTAAAAATGAATTTAAAGTTACAAAGAGATTATTTAAAGAGAAAAAATTCCATGATGCTCTAATATCTAATGATAAAGCATTACAACTATCTAACATAGAGTTTGGAGAAAAACATTTGACTACTGCTACCTTATTAGAAAATAAGGGTCGTTTATTATTGGAATTAAAGCAATTTTATAAGGCAGAATTAATTTTTATAGAAGTACATAAAATAAGAGAAGAACTTATAAAAAAAAATCACCCAGATATAGCTGAAGCTTTAAATTATTTAGCTTTATCTTTAAGGTTTCAAAATAAATTAATTGATGCAATATCAGTGCATAATAAAGTTTTGTCTATGATGGCTAGTGTAATAGCTAATAATCCAGGGCAAATATCAGAATTAACTAGAAGTTCAGCATTGTACAGAGCTAGAGCATATGAAACAAAAGGTATACAATTAATAAAACAAAATAAATTAGAAGAGGCCAAAGGTAATTTTAGAATAGCTATTAAAATATTTGAGAGAACATTAGGAAAAGATAAAAGGGAACTAATTTTCTTAAAGGATAAACTTAAAAATTTAAATGAATAGGAGCTGTAATGATCATTGAAATGAGAACATACTTATTAAAACCAACTACTTTAAAAAGGTTTCTTGATATTTATAATAATGAAATTAGAGAAACACATGTCTCTATTCTAGGAAATCAAATTGGTTTTTTTTACACTGAATTTGGAGAACTTAATAAAGTAGTTCACCTATATGGATATGATAGTTATCAGGATAGAGACAAAAGAAGAGCTATTTTGGCAAAAAATAAAGATTTTATTAGTTACTTAGCAAAAGTTGAGAGTTTAATAGTACATATGAAAAATGAAATATTATTACCTACAGAGTTTTCTAAAATAAAATAATTAAATATTATAGTAATTTATAATAGTAAATACAGCTGTTCCTAAACTAACTGATAGCAAAATATTTTTTCCAAGAAAATAATAGGTTATAATTAGGCAAATAGTTGCTAAGAATCTTGATATTTGCGATGTGCTTTCTAAAATCCCTTCAGGAAATATAATTATTTTTGATATTACCGCTACTATAATTCCTATAGAAATACATTTAATCCAGTCAAAAATCCAACTATCAATCTTTAATCTAGAAGAAAATATAACTCCCATTGATCTACAAAGATATGTAGCTATAGATGAAACAATAATAGCTAAAATAATGGTTTGATTATCTATCATTTTTAATTCTAAAATAAAAAAAACCAAGTGAGCCAGATATAAACCCAGCTATTAATACTCCCCAGCTAGGACTTAAATAATTTAAAAGTGGTCCTAAGGTTGCAGATAAAATAAAAACTGATAATAACTTTCTATTTAATATATTACTTAACGTCATAATTAAAAAGTATAAGGGGTTAAAGAATACAAGACCTAATAATATCTTATTATTTATAAAGTCAGAACATATGAAGCCTAAAACAGTAAACAGTATAGAAGTAATCCATAAACTTCCTCCTAAACCTAAAAAATATTCAAAGCGATTATCTTGTTTTACATTTTCGTAACTTGCAAACATATTTATCCATGCTGTCACAGCAATTAAGTGACTAATAAAAAAAAACTTCCATTTTGAAATCTTATTATTTTGTATAATAGGTATAAGATTAATAGTCATCGGAAATAATCTTGCATTAGTTAATAACACTGCAAAAAATATGTTTAAAATACTACCTCCTGCAATTAGTAGATCTGCCATTACAAATTGACCTGGTAAAGCAAAAGCAAAAAAAGTAGAAGAAAAACTTTGCCAAATAGTAAAGCCAGAACTTTTTAAAAAAGCTCCAAAAGTAAACATACTTAATCCTAATCCTATGGCTGGAGTACCAAATGAATATTTAATGCCTTGTTTTATTGGATAACTAATCATAATAAAATTTATTTTAAAGACACTTCATAAATACTTAAGTACTTTGTTTTTATCATATAGATTAGTTGTCTTTACCACTCATTATGTAAGATACTAAAAACTCTTTAAGTAAATCTTTTTCTAAAGGATGAATTTTATTTACAATCTTATCATTTAATTCAGAATTGCTATTATATACTATTCCATTTTCTTTAGTATAGGTTATCCAATTTTTTTTAACTAATTTTTTAATTTTTCTTCTTGTGGTTTCAAAAGGAATTGTAGTAAGTTCACTTACTAAAGAAATAGTTAATTTTTTATTATCTTTCTTGTTAATATTTTTGTCATGCCACATCTCAAATGCAGTATCAAAACTATGAACTTCTTTTTTTACTTCAGAAATTGAAGATAAATAGTGATGCCAAGCTATAACTTGTACTATGAGACCCTCTAACGCTCCCACTTCCTTGCTAATAGCTTGATATCTAAAAACATTATGAGTAAGAATTTTTATCCAGAAATCAGCAAAGTTATTTTGTAACTTATACTCTACTTCTTTTCTTATTAAATTTTCTTTATTAATATTAAAACCTATTTTCTATAGGTTTACACTAATATGGCACTAAAGAACAAGAATATTATTTATTAATATGCCTAATAACAATAGATTTACTAATATTAAAATAAAATTTAACATAATCTAAAACTAAACTATCATAGTAAATTATTTATTCTTTGACTACATTACTCATTTTAGGTAATAAATTATAATTCACTATTAGTTATATATTTTAAAATCTTTATAACTTCTTTATTACTTCTACAAACAGCTTTTGCAGCTGCATCGACTTCTTTTAGAGCATGATCTAAATCTTTAGCATGTAAAGTAATGATATTTTTGTTTAGACCTATTGCATAGCCTGCATCAAAAGCAGCATTCCATTGCTTATATTTTTCTCCAAACTTTATAATTACTATGTCAGATTTTTTAATACATATACTATTATTAATAGAATTAATTGATGCGCCTTTATAATCATGCCAGAATTTATCATTTTCTGGCCCTAATATAGATACCCCACAATCATCACTATTAGTATGATTTGTTTCAGGAGAAAAAAAGTTTATAGATAAATTTTGATTTTTAGATTGAACTATTATTTCTTCTCTCCAATCAGTATGAATCTCACCGGAAAGAAAAACATTCAAGTTATTATTAGACATAACTTTAATCCTTATAATATTATTAAT
>CACCMS010000037.1 GCA_902547175.1 Rhodospirillaceae bacterium
CTCATAAAAGATAATAATCCTTTAATTTTAGATGCAGAAACTGCATGCTGGGGGGACCCTGTTTTTGATTTAGCATTTTGTAATAATCATCTTTTGCTTAAGAGTCTGTTACCAAATGGATCAGGAAGAAAGATCTTAGATTTAAGTTTTAAGTTTGTTAAAAACTACATTGATAATATTTCCTGGGAGGATAAAAATTTTTTTACAAAAAGATTGCTTGATATTACTCCTTTATTACTTCTTGCTCGAATAGATGGTAAATCTCCAATAGAGTATTTCAAAGTTAAACAACAAGAACTTACAAGACAGTTAGGTAAACACATATTAATAGATGAAGTTAAAACACTAGAACAATTATATTTAATACTAGATAATTATGTCTTCAAAAAAAATTACTGATGTAATAGGCAGAATGGTTTTTGATAGTAGAGGTTATCCTACAGTGGAAGCAGAGGTACAAGTAGATAACAATTTTTATGGAGCTTCTATTTCACCTTCAGGTGCCTCTAAAGGAAAAAAAGAGGCTTTAGAAAAAAGAGATAATGATGAAAATTTATTTTTGGGCAATAGCATTAATGAGAATGTATTTATTATAAATAATAAAATTAAAGATAGTCTATTGGGGGTTAATATAGAAGATCAAGTTTCAATAGACCAAAAACTAATAGAACTTGATGGAACTAATAGTAAATCTTCAATTGGAGCTAACACTACGATTGCAGTTTCAATGGCAAGTTTAAAAGCAGCTGCTGCAGCTAATAGAACCTCAATGTGGGAATATTTAAATAATTCATCAGAAGAAAAACTACCCTTACCAGAAATTCAAATAATTGGAGGAGGAGCTCATGCTAAAGGTAGTATTCCAATACAAGATTTTATGATTATACCCAATGGAGCACCTGATTTTAATACTGCTCTCCATTGGGTATTTAAAATTTATAAATTAGCTGGAGAAAGACTCTTTAGTGAAAATAAACTTTATGGTGTTGCGGATGAGGGAGGATACTGGCCATATTTTAATGATATTACTTCAGTTTTGGATTTTCTTGTTAAAGTTATTGAAGATGCTGGCTTTGAACCGTATAGGCAAGTATCATTATCATTAGATATAGCTGCAAATAATTTTAAGTTTAAAAAAAAATATAGAATGTCTTATAAAAAAAATATTCTCTTCAGCTCAAATGACCTTTATGGTTATTTACTTAAGCTAATAAAAACTTATCCTATTATTTCTATTGAGGATCCTTTCGCTGAAGAAGATATAGAGTATTTTAAAAAACTAAAAGAAAACTCTCCTTCTTACCTCCAAATAGTTGGTGATGATCTAGTAGTAACAAATACAAAATTAATTAAAAAAGCGTTTAAAAAAAATGCTATAAATTCAATTTTAATCAAACCCAACCAAATAGGTACTATTTCTGAAGCCTCAAATGCCTTAAAATTATCCAATGAGCTAAATCTAATGAGCATTTTGTCTGCAAGATCTGGTGAGACAGAAGATAGCTTTATATCTGATTTAAGTGTTGGATGGAAAATGAAGCAACTTAAAGTAGGTTCTTTCTCTAGATCTGAGAGAATGAGTAAATGGAACCAGTGTTTAAGAATCGGAGAAAGGTTTAAGGATAAATATGCTATGCATAAAATATGGAATTTTTAAGGTATAAACTTTTGATCCTGCCACTTCTTTAAAATCTTCATATTTATTTTATATGAGTTATTATTTAATTTTTCTGTTGGATAGGTTAATTCTATCACATATCCATTTGGATCTCTAAAGTAAATAGACTTTATAAAACCATGATCAATTATACCTCTAGTCTCAATTTCAGAATTATTCCCTTTTTTAAACATCCTTACTAAGTCTGACTTAGAAACTTCAAACGCAATATGCAGATCAAAATCTCTTTGTTTTTTAAAATTGAACTCAGTTTCTGGTTCCTCAAAAAATGCTATACAAGATCCATCTTTTAATTGATAAAATGTATGTAAGGCATTGGTTTTTCTATCAGTTTTAGTATTTTTAATTTCTAGTACTTTAACTAATTTTAGTTCGAGAAATTCTTCATAGAACTTTCTGGTTTCTTCGCTGTCTTTGCACCTATAAGCACTGTGATGAAGTTTTAAAAGTTTAGTCATAGTTTATTTTGACAAATTGCTAATTTATATATATATATATTATTCGGAGATATCAAATGAAAGTTTTAGCATCACTAAAAAGCGCAAAAAAAAGAGATAAAGATTGCAGATTAATAAGAAGAAAAGGTAAACTTATAGTTATTAATAAGAAAAATCCGAGACTAAAAGCTAGACAAGGATAGCAGTTGAATACTGAAAATAAAGAAAAAATTGAAGCAGCAGTCTTTAGAAGATTACTAAATCATCTACAGGAAAACACAGCTTTACAGAATATTGATTTAATGAACCTAGCTGGATTTTGTAGGAATTGTTTATCTAAGTGGTATGTAGAAGCATCAAAAGAAAATGGTCAAGAAATTAACTATGATGAGGCCAAAGAAATAGTTTATTCAATGCCATATAGTGAATGGAAAGAAAAATATCAAAAATAATTCTATATTTTATAATATTCTTTATACCAATTCACAAACTTTAAAAGTCCCTGCCTTAAACTAATTTTCGGTTGAAAATTTAGCTCTCTTTTACTTTTTTCTATATCTGCAAAAGTTTTTTTAACGTCTCCTGGTTGCATTGAGACAAGTTTCTTTTTAGCTTTTTTACCAATAGTTTCTTCTAAAAGTTTAATCATTGTATTTAAAACCACTGGTGAATTATTGCCCAAATTGTATATTCGATGTTTACTAAATTTTTTAATTATAGATAGTTTGATAGCCTTTTGAACGCCATCAATAATATCATCTATGTAAGTGAAGTCTCTACTAAGGTTCCCTCTATTATATACTTCTATTGCTTTGTTGTTAATTATTGATTCTGTAAATTTCCATATAGCCATGTCTGGTCTTCCCATTGGGCCATAAACAGTAAAAAATCTTAAACCAATAGAATTTAGGTTATATAAATTAAAATAACTCTCAGCCATTAACTCATTAGATCTTTTTGTAACAGCATATAAAGATACAGGGTTAGAAACATCATCATTCACAGAAAATGGTACTTTTTTATTTGCACCATAAACCGAGCTAGAAGAGGCATAAACTAAATTAGTATTATATCTTCTACAATATTCTAATATATTTAAAAATCCATCTATATTGTATTTAAGATAAATACTCGGGTTTGTAATTGAATACCTTACGCCAGCTTGGGCAGCTAAATGACAAATAACACTTAATTTTTTTTTTTTTATAACTTTTTCTAAATTTATTGCTTTAGATAAATCTACTTTTATAAAAGTAAATTTTTTAAATTTATTCAACTGTTTTAGTCTATACTTTTTTAAGTTAACGCTATAATAATCATTTAGATTATCTATTCCAAGAACGTTGAAATTCTGAGATAACATTTTAAATGCCAAATGACTGCCTATAAACCCTGCTACCCCTGTAATTAATATTGTCATATATATTTATATATTGATTTAAAATTTGCTATGTTTGTATAAAAAAATTACTATGTTATAAATATACTATGCTTAATGTCAGTTTAGAAGATAAATATTTAATAAGAAAAGGAAGAATTTTTGTAAATGGCACACAAGTTCTTGTAAAACTACCTCTTATACAAAAAGCTCTAGATAAAAAAAGAAATCTAAATACTTCAGGCTTCATATCTGGTTATAGAGGGTCTCCTCTAGGCAATTACGACAGAGCATTATGGCAGGCAAATAATCATTTGGTTGAAAATGATATTAAGTTTTCTCCAGGTTTAAATGAAGACCTGGCCGCTACTGCAGTTTGGGGGACCCAACAACCCAACCTCATTTCTGACTCAATAAATGATGGTGTATTTTCTATTTGGTATGGGAAAGGACCTGGTGTTGACAGAAGTGGTGATGCCTTCAAACATGCTAATTCTGCAGGAACAAATAAAAATGGAGGAGTACTAGCTTTACTTGGAGATGACCATACAGCTAAATCTTCTACTTTAGCGCATCAGAGTGAATTTGCTATGTTAGATGCCCAAATACCAATTTTAAACCCCTCAAATATTTATGATTTATTAGAATATGGACTATTTGGTTGGGAATTATCTAGATTTTCTGGATTGTGGGTTTCTATGAAATGTATAACAAGTATTATTGATAGTACAGCTTCAATACAGGTTGATGAAGAAAATTTTAATTTTATAAAACCAGAACTTAAAAAAGAACAGTTAGATGTGCATATTAGACCTTATGATAATATGCTGGAACAGGAAAAACGTATACCATCATTAAAGCTCCCACTAGCTATAGAGTTTGCAAAAAAAAATAATATTAATAAAGTTATTTGGAATAACGGTTTTAAAAATATAGGCATTGTTGCTACCGGAAAAGCTTACGCGGATACTTTAGAATGTTTTGACTCACTAAATATTAACGAACAAAAAGCAAAAGACTTGGGGATACACCTTCTAAAAGTAGGTATGAGTTGGCCACTAGAAACTGATAAATTTAAAAAGTTTTCTCGTGGAATGCAAGAAGTTTTAGTAGTTGAGGAAAAAAGAAGCTTTTTAGAAGCAAACATTAAGAACTGCTTATATAATAGTCCTAATGCTCCAAAATTAATTGTTGGTAAATTAGATGAAGATAATAACCAATTAATTAAAGATGATTTTGAAATCAAAAAATCAGATCTCAAAAGAGTTTTAATTTCTAGGATTGAAAAGAACTGCAGAGTAAATTTAGGTAATCTGGGTGATCACTTAAAAGTAAATATAAAGACTAATAGGGAAAAAAATAATATAGAAAGAACTCCTTATTTCTGCTCAGGTTGTCCACATAATACTTCTACAAAAGTTCCTGCAGACAGTAAAGCTATGGCAGGAATTGGATGTCATTTTATGGCAGCTTGGATGAATAGAAATACTTCACTGTATACCCATATGGGAGCTGAGGGCACAAACTGGATTGGTATGGCTCCATTTGTTAAAGACAATCATATTTTTCAAAATATTGGTGATGGAACCTTTAATCACTCAGGAACGTTAGCTATTAGAGCATCGGTCGCAGCAAAAGTTAATATTACTTATAAAATTCTTTACAATGATGCTGTAGCAATGACAGGAGGACAACCAGTAGATGGAGTACCAACCACTGCTCAAATAACACATCAATTATATGGAGAAGGTGTTAAGAAAATAGTAATAGTTACAGATGAAATAGAAAAATATAAACATGTTAAAGAAGAACTCTCAAAAGGTACAACCATCCATCATAGAAAAGAACTAGAACTTATACAAAACAATTTAAAAACTATTAAAGGTGTAACCGTAATTATATATGATCAAACATGCGCCACCGAAAAAAGAAGAAGAAGAAAAAGAGGAAAACTAGAAGATCCTGACAAAAGAATATTTATTAATCATTATGTTTGTGAAGGTTGCGGAGATTGCTCAGCAGAGTCTAACTGTATATCTGTAGAACCTCTTAAAACTGAATATGGCACTAAAAGAGTTATTAATCAATCAACCTGTAATAAAGATTATAGTTGTGCTAATGGTTTTTGTCCTTCATTTTTGTCAATTGAAGGCGGCAATATTAAAAAAAGAACTATCCCAAAGTTAAATAACCCTACCTCTAAAATTAATGAACTGAAAAAACCTAATACTATTCCTTTAGATAATAAAACGTATAGCATTATTGTTACTGGTATAGGAGGTACTGGCGTGGTAACAATTGGAGCTTTAATTGGAATGGCAGCACATATTGAAAAAAAAGGAGTTTCTATTTTAGATCAAGTTGGTATTGCACAAAAAGGTGGCGCTGTTTTAAGTCACATTAAAATAGCTAAAAATCCAAAAAATATATATTCTACACAAATAGCAGAAAAATCTGCTAATCTTTTACTAGGATGTGATATAATTGTTTCTGCTAGTAAAGAAGTCAGAGATATGCTAAGCACTAGTAAATCACATGCTGTCATAAATAATAATGAAACTCCTTTATCTCAATTTGTTTTGGACTCTAATTTTACTTATAACACTTCACTCACATCTAACTTAATTAAAAATAATACCTTAGAAATTAATCAAATTAATGCCACTGAACTTTCTAAATACTTATTTGGAAATACAATACTTTCAAATATATTTTTAGTAGGTTATGCGATGCAAAAAGGTCTCATACCTATTTCTATTGATTCCTTAAAAAAGGCAATACAAATAAATAATGTTAGTGTGGAAGAAAATTTAAGCGCCTTTAGTTGGGGAAGACTTGCGGCAGAAGATATCAAATATGTATTAAAAAAGTGTAATCTCGTTACTACTAAATATAAAAAGGATGAAAGATTAGAAGTACTAATTAATAATAGGTACGACGACTTAATAAAATATCATAATGAAACTTATGCAATGAAATTTAAAAATATAATAAGCAAAGTAGTTGAAAAAGATAAAAAGTTTAAATCTAAAAAATTTAAACTGTCTAGATTAATTATAAATACTTTATTTAAAACTATGGCCTACAAAGATGAGTTTGAAGTTGCTAGACTATATACTGATGGTCGGTTTGAAAAATATCTTAATGAAAACTTTGAAGGTGATTTTAAATTAGGTATATATTTATCACCTCCAATACTAAATTTAAAAGACTCAAAAACGAAGAAGCCAAAAAAAATCCTATTTACAAAAAAAGTTTTTTATCTTTTTAGCATTTTAAAAAAATTAAAATTTTTAAGAAATACGCCACTTAATATTTTTGCTTATAGCCTAGAAAGAAAAAAAGAAAAACAACTAATTAAAACCTTA
>CACCMS010000038.1 GCA_902547175.1 Rhodospirillaceae bacterium
GACTTACTTTATGTGCAAAATTTTTTAGCATAATGTTTACTCTTAATTATCCACAACTGTTAATAATAGATTGTGGATATATTACTATATGTTGTGTATTAAATTTATTTATATCTAAATATTGCGTATAACTCGAATATAGTCAATAAAGAAATAAATTATTTTACATAATAGAACATAAGTAGAACAAATGCAATATTTTTTTTTATTATTTACTAGTTGTTTTTAAAAAAAACTTATCCATGTTATAAAAAATATATGGTCAAATTAGACAAAATTTATACTAGGGGTGGCGATGCTGGTTATACATCCTTAGTTGGTGGCAAAAGAATTAAAAAATCATCTAATATTATTGAAGCAATAGGCAACGTAGACGAACTAAACGCTTTTTTAGGTGTAGTCTTAAATTATCTAAAACCTAAGCAAAAAAATATCATACTTAATATTCAAAATGATCTTTTTGATATTGGAGCGGATTTAGCAACACCGTTAAATAAAAAAAATAATAGTGTAAGGTTAAGAAAAAATCAAACTATTTATCTAGAAAAAGAAATTGACAAAATAAACTCTCATTTGAAACCCTTAACCTCATTTATACTTCCAGGGGGAAATGCAATATCTGGATGGTTACATTTGGCAAGAACAATTAACAGAAGGTGTGAAGTTAGCATTGTAAAGCTTAGTGAAAAAAATAAGATCAACTTAGAGATTTTAAAATATATAAATAGATTATCTGATTTTCTGTTTGTTTTAGCAAGACAAACTAATAAAAAAGAGATATTATGGATACCATTAAAAAATAGATAAATTTTTATTATGCAAATTAAAAACAGAATATCTGCCTTTGAAGAGGAAATGACATCATGGAGACACCATTTCCATGAACATCCTGAATTAGCATATAAAGAAATTAATACATCTAAAAAAGTTGTAGAATTATTAAAAAGTTTTGGAATAGAAAATATAGAAGAGGGACTTGGCAAAACAGGAATTGTTGCAACTTTAGAAAATGGAACAGGCAAAAGTATAGGACTTAGAGCTGACATGGATGCTTTACCTATATTTGAAGAAAATAATGATAAAAAATATAAGTCTAAAACAGATGGAAAAATGCATGCTTGTGGACATGATGGCCATACTACAATGTTGCTTGGAGCTGCAAAATATTTATCAGAGACTAAAAACTTTAATGGTAAAGTTATTTTAATTTTTCAACCCGCTGAGGAAGGCTTTGCGGGCGCTAAGGCTATGATAGAAGATGGACTTTTAAAGAAATATCCTATTGATGAGATATATGGCATGCATAATATGCCTGGTTTAGAAGAGGGTGTTTTGGCAATTGAAGCAGGGCCTAGACTTGCAGCGGCAGATAATTTTGATGTTGAGATTATTGGAAAAGGAGCACATGGAGCTATGCCCTCAAACTCTATAGACCCTATTGTGTGCGGTGCCTCGGTAATCCAAAATCTTCAGCATATAGTTTCTAGAAATTCAGATCCTAAAGAAACATTAGTGGTTACGGTAGCTTCTTTTAATTCTGGAGATGCCAATAATGTTATTCCTAAAAGTGCTAAACTTTCAGGTACAATCAGATATTACAATAATAAGATAGGTGAACTAGCAAAAAAAAGGTTTTTTGAGGTAATTAACTCTACATGTAAAGCATTTAATGCCAAAGCAATTATAAATTTTAAAAAAGGTTATCCTGCAACAGTTAATCATGAAAAACAAAGCAAGTTTGCCTTTAATGTCGCTAAAAAAATTATTGGTTCAAAAGCTTCATCTAGCCAAACACCTATGATGGGCTCTGAAGATTTTTCTTATTTTTTAAAGAAAGTTCCAGGCTGTTTTGCTTGGATTGGAAATGGAGCTTCAGCATCTTTACATAATCCTAAATATGACTTTAATGACTCAATTTTAACAGTAGGATCTAGTTTTTTAGCAAGTATTGCTGAAGATAGGCTATCGTAAAGTCTTTATTTGCTAAATACATATATAAGTTTAAAAAAATACTTAAATATTGATTATTTCATAGTTTTAACTTTAAAATATTAAGTTATAAAAATTAAAAAGTTATTTTAAAGGTATCTTTGTTAGACTAATCAACAGCAAGTTATTAAGGTGCCCAGGGGTGGGATTGAACCACCGACACTGCGATTTTCAGTCGCATGCTCTACCAACTGAGCTACCTAGGCACAAATACAAGAATAATAAAATAACTTTTATTGTCTACGCTTTTTTA
Organism: Rhodospirillaceae bacterium; assembly: GCA_902547175.1. Next base: position 2,243 of record CACCMS010000038.1, read on the forward strand.
TAATTTTTTATAGAGCAATTTATTTTGTGCTATCCAATCAAATAAAGAGCCTTCGTAAAGCTTTGAATTCTTATTTTTCATTAATTCATACGATACAAACCAATTTATTGAACTTTCTAGACCTGAATAACAAAAGAATATAAGGTTTTCATCTAAATCAATTTCTGAATAATTATATATTTTTTTAAATAAGTTTAAATCATTAAAGCTTAAACCTCTTCCTTCAAGAAACCATTTAGATGGCATATTTATTGAAGATTCTATAGTTCCAAAATTACCAAAACCTTTTAATTTATTAATGCCTAAATAAAAATCTTTTTCTCTGGAATCTACTAAACGATAGTTATTTTTTCTACTTTCAATTATATCATTACTATTTGCTAAAATACTTCTATCTATTTGTGCTTTATAACTTGTATTAGGTTTGACTTTAAATTCTCCTTCTTCGACAAATAAATCAAATTCTTTTTTAAAATAAGGATATCCTCCATTTAATATTGATATTTTCTTATGTCCCAAAAATTTAAATGTGAAATAAATCGCTGTAGTCTCTGCCATAGAATAAATATCAGTATTTTTTTTGGGATATAAAATGACATGATCTTCATTACTAATACCTATTTTTTGTATAATTTTTATTAAAAATTCAGGATCTGGTAAATTCATAGGAACTTTTTTTTTACTTTCCCTCCAGCCATGTTTGTAAAAATTAGTGTATTGTGCACACTTTATATGTTCTACTAAATATGAGTTATAAGATGAACCTACTTCTATTAATTTAATATTTTCTTTACATAAATTTTTAGATAACCAAGTAGCACTTACTATGGGAGATGCTTTTAAGGGAATAATTAGGAAAAAAATAATTATTTGAGATAGTAGCTTCATCAATATATAGTACTTATTTTATTATCTAATACTAGAAATATTTGTGATATTAGTATTTATAAGTTTTTATTATAATAATTATAGATAGTAATTATTCTCAATGAAATTATTATTATATTATTATTAACTATTAAAGGGAGAACATTATGTGGAAAAAACCTGAAATTCGCGAAGTAGCTGTTGGTTTAGAAATCAATTGTTATGCATGCGCAGAGCTTTAAGCTTTGAGTAAATAATACACCATGTTTGTTGTCTCCTATATATTTTAATTTAACTAAATGTTTATTAGAGTTTTAGGGGCAGCAGCGGGTGGAGGTTACCCCCAGTGGAACTGCAACCATCCAAATAGCAGATTAGCTAGAAATAAAGATACTAATGCAATTAAAAGAACTCAGTCTTCAATAGCTATTAGCATTGATAAAAAAAAATGGTTCATTTTGAATGCTTCTCCTGATTTAAGACAACAACTCTGGGAAAACCCTGAATTAATGCCTGCCGAAAATGATCCGCTGAGATACAGTCCTATAATGGGGGTGTTTCTTACTAATGCTGATGTAGATCATACAGCTGGTCTAATAAATTTGAGAGAATCACAAGCCTTCAATTTGTATGCTACAGAAAGAGTAATCAATGTTCTAAATAGTAATAGTATATTTAATGTATTAAATCCTAAATTTGTTAACAAAATTCCCATTAAACTTGATAGTTACTTAGAGTTGTTAAATGCTGATAAAACTGTAAGTGGTATTAAGGTAAAAGCATTTGCAGTACCTGGAAAAGTCGCTTTATGGTTGGAAGACACAAATAAGGGTCCTAACTTTGGATCTGTTGACGAAGATACAATAGCACTAGAAATTTGTAACGAAGAAACTGGAGCTAGTTTCTTTTATATTCCTGCTTGTGCATATGTACCGGATTGGCTAAAAGAAAAGCTTAACAATACAAATTTGCTATTTTTTGATGGTACTCTTTGGACAGATGATGAAATGATTAAACAGAAAGTTGGAATTAAAACGGGTAAAAGAATGGGGCACATTAGTATGTCAGGAGAAGAAGGGTCTATAAATATTTTTAAAGATGTAAAAATAAATAGAAAAATATTTATACATATTAATACTACAAACCCAGCTTTATTAAATAATTCGTCGGAAAGAAAAACTTTAGAAGATGCAGGTTGGGAAGTAGCATATGATACTATGGAGATTAAGATATGATAATGCCTGCTCCATTTTTTCCTGGTCTATCTAAAGAATATGAAAATAATAAGCCTTTAAAGAGGCAAGAATTTATTGATGCACTAGTAGAATTAGGAAACCAAAGATACCATAGCTTACATCCTTTTCATAAATTATTGCACAATGGAAAATTAAGTTTTCCTCAAGTGCAAGCTTGGGCCTTAAACAGATTTTATTATCAATGGTCTATTCCAAGAAAAGATCTAACGCTAATGGCTAGAATAAATGATGTTAAACTTAGACTAGAATGGCGTTCCAGAGTTATAGATCATGAAGGTGATATAGACGGCAGTGGAGGGATAGCAAGATATTTACAATTATGTGAAAAACTTAACCTTGATTTAGAATATGTTAAATCATGTAAAGGTTTGCTTCCTGCAACTAGATTTGCTGTAGATGCTTATGTTAATTTTGTTGAAAACAAGTCATTATTAGAGGGAATTGCTTCATCACTTACTGAAATATATGCACCTGCCATCCATCAAGAGAGGATTGCAGGTCTATCTAAACATTATGAGTGGGCGGATGATTATGCTTTAGCATACTTTAAAAAAAGAATTAATCAGGCCAGAAGAGATGTTGAATTTGGCAGGGAATGGGTAATTGAAAATGCAATCTCTAGAAGTGATCAAGAAGCCGTTTTGAATGCTGTAAAATTTAAGACTGAAGTTTTATGGGCACAGCTTGACGCGCTTTATCATTCATATGTTGATCCTGGAAATATTCCTCCGGGAGCATTTGTTCCAGAAGGGTTAAGTAAAAAATAATTCATGAGTAAATTGATAAAATTAAAAATTGAAGATGTACCTTCTTTACCTAGGCACGCGAAACTTAGGTTTGACCATGCTAGAAAAAAATGGATTATCAATGCTCCTGAAAGAGTATTTGAGTTAGATGATATTGCTGGAGAGGTAATGCTATTAATAAATGGAAAAGATACTCTTAAACAAATTATTGATAAACTTTTAGTTAAATATGAAGATGCTCCTAAGGAGCAAGTAACCAATGACGTTGTAACTATGTTGCAATCTTTAGCAGATAAAGGGTTTTTAACAAATGAATAATTTAAATAAAGATAAGAGCTTTAGTACTCCAGAAAAAAAAAGTAAAACTCTTATTCCATACGCAATGCTATGTGAGTTAACTCATAGGTGTCCTCTTTCATGTCCTTACTGTTCAAACCCAGTAGAATTAGAGTTGAAAAGTAATGAAATTAGTACAGATTTATGGAAAACAGCTTTGTCTGATGGAGCCAAAATAGGTATTTTACAGGCACACTTTTCAGGAGGAGAACCTACTGCAAGAAAAGATTTAGAAGAACTAGTAAATCATGCCTCTAAAATAGGACTATATACTAACCTAATTACTTCCGGTGTTTTGATTAATGAAAATAGGTTAAAAAAGCTTTATGATGCAGGTTTGGATCATGTACAAGTTTCTATACAAGATACTGATCCTAATAATTCTGAAAAAATTGCTGGTTTTAAAGGTCATCAAAAAAAAATAGAAACTTGTGGTCTAATTAGAAAAGTTGGATTGCCTTTAACGGTAAATGCTGTAATGCACCGTCAGAATCTTCATAATTTAAAGAATATGATTGAACTAGCAG
>CACCMS010000039.1 GCA_902547175.1 Rhodospirillaceae bacterium
AAGCTTCTTATTGAAAAAAAAATCTCTTTTGGACATGCTAGGGCTTTGCTAAATGCCCCAAATCAATTAGTTTTAGCCAATAAAGTAGTTACAGAAAATATGAGTGTTAGGCAATTAGAAGACTTTTTAAGAGCAGGAGGGCATAAAAATAAGAAAAATACTTTTATTAAAAAGAGGTTAAATTTAAAAGATGCAAATATTGTTGATTATGAAAAGTATTTATCTCTTAAACTAGGTTACAAAGTAGAGATTAAAGATAAAGAAGGAAGGGGATATCTTCTAGTAAGATATAAAAACTTAGAACAATTAGATGCTATTATTGATTTATTTAATAACTAGACGTACCTATAATAAACTTTCTGATTAATAGTTGGTGAATATCATAATTATTTTTACAAGCTATCTCTAATTCATGTAGCTGTACTAAATGTTGTTTTAATTTGTTTATGCTAATATTTTTCATTTGTTGATTGATTTTTGAATGTCTAGAGAAGTGTATTAAGGGCCGAATGTTTTTAGCATTTTTAAGATTATTTGATTTAGCTTCTAATATTATTCTTAAATGACGGCCTACGCTTCTTAGAAAAATAATATAATTCAGACCTAGGTTTAAAGTTTTTTCGTATAAATAATTAATTTTTACCTTTTTTTCTATACCAATAGAGTCTGTTAGTTCATTTAATGTAATAAGCGAATTATCACCTATTGCTTCTAGAATTGTAGTATAATCAATTTTCTCTCCATTAGAATACAAGGCTAACTTTCTTATTTCATTTTTTGTGATTAAAGTATCATTGCCAAACTTATCAATTAAATAACTTAAGCTATGGTCATCTAAACTTAGAGAATAAAGCTTTAGATATTTAATAATAGATAGTTTTATATTGGTTTCTTGGTAACAGGTTATCAAAGCATGAGTGTTATTTTTTTTAAATAAATTTATTATCGGTGAGTTTTTTGATAAGTATTTAGATTCGATAATAATATAATTAGCTTTATTTACATCTACATTTTCTAAGGCTTTCAAGATATCTTTCTCTGCTTTAAATAAATCAAGATTTATTCTGATTAAGATAAGTTTACTAAAAAAAGACTTTTGATAAGCCAAATCGTAAAAGTAATTTTCTGATTTGTAAAATTCATCTGAGTTAAAGCTTATGATTTCTAGAGAATTTTGATTTAAAAAATTTAGTTTATTTGCTATTTCAAGAGATCTTTCATTTACTTTTCCTCTATCCTGCCCGTGTATTAGAACCAATTTATATGTTGAAAGGTTTTCTATAAATTTATTAAAACCACTTTCATTTATTAACATTTTTAAACCTAATTTTTAGAAAGAAAAACCAATATTCTCTTGTATATTTCTTCAGACAACAGTTTCGTGCTTGTTAATTCTGCAGTTTTTTTACTAGCTATTGTCGATCTTATATTATTTGAAATTAAGCTATATGAAGCATCCCTTTTTTCATAAAATTCATAAATTAATTTATCATAATTTTTTTGTCTGTTGTAGATTTTTATATTAGCTGATACTTGATTTTTATATCTTGATATTTTCCTGGTTGTATCAGATACAGTTCCAGTAGTTTCTGATAAGCCTTCAATTTTTAATATATATTTTGTATTATTATTTGTAGGAAACAATTCTAGTAGATTTTTTTTTATATTTTCAGATATTCTTTGTTTATCTGTGACTATAGAAATCTCTTGTAAAGCATAAAGGCTACTTAAGTTATTCTTATACAGTGGCTTAAAATCAGAGCAACTATTTAAAGAAATGAAAAAAAAAGTTAATATAAAAATTTTCTTTATTGTAAGCACATTAAATAACTAAGTTAACCACTCTATCAGGAATTATAATAATTTTTTTGTAATTATTTTTTTCTATGATTCTTATTATGGCGCTATTTTCTAAAACAATTTTTTCAGTTTGCTCCTTTGTTAAACCTTTTTTTGCATTTACTACCAACTTTTTCTTTCCATTAACTTGTACTATTAAATTTATATATTCTTCTGTTAAAAGTTTATTGTCGTATATTGGCCATCTTTGTTGAGAAACTAGGCTTTTGTATCCCAATAGTCGCCAAAGTTCTTCTGCTAAATGAGGGACTAAAGGGCTAATCATGATTACCCAGTTGGATAAAGCTTCATATAATATTTTATTATACTTTGGTTTAAAAGTGAAAAGGTAATTAGCAAACTCTCTTAATGAGGCAACCGCAACATTATATTGAAAATTATTTAAGCTTTTTGTTACTTTCTCAATACAAAAATGTAACTGTTTTCTTAGTTCTGAAATATTATCATTTTCAGGTGAAACAGTTTCATCTATTTCCTTTTTATCAACTTCGAGCCTATTAAAATAGTTCCAAACTTTTACTATAAATCTTCTAGAACCTTCTATTCCACTATTGCTCCAATCTAGGTTTCTTTCAGGAGGGCTATCAGAAAGCATGAAGATTCTCGCAGTATCAGCTCCATAATTTTCTATGATAGAGACTGGGTCTACTATATTTTTTTTTGATTTAGACATTTTTTCAGATTTAATAGTGAATACCTTTTTACCTGTAGATCTATGTACTAATTGATTATTATTTTCTTCAACATCTTCAGGAAAAACCCACTTTCCAGTTTCATCTTTATAGGTTTTATGACAAACCATACCTTGACAAAACAACCCTTTAAAAGGCTCGCTAATATTAATTTCATCAATGCTATTTAGGGCTTTTACAATAAATCTGGAATATAATAAATGCAATACAGCGTGCTCAATCCCACCTACATATTGGTGAACAGGGCACCATTTTTCAATTAATTTAGATTTTAGATTTGTATCTGATTCTGGGCTTAAAAATTTTAAGTAATACCATGATGAGTCAAAAAATGTATCTAATGTATCGGTTTCCCTGATTGCTTTTAAACCAGTTTTTTTACATACTGTATGTTTCCAAGTAGGATGGTTTTCTAATGGGTTTCCTCCTTTAGAAAAATCAACATTGTCTGGTAACTGTATAGGAAGCTCACTCTGGTCAACGGGTAAAACTTTTCCATCTTCTCTATAAATAATAGGAATAGGACACCCCCAGTATCTTTGTCTAGATGCACACCAATCTCGTAATCTAAACTTAATATCTTTTTTGCCAATACCCTTTTGTTCAAATCTTTTTACTATTTCTATTTTTGCTTCGTTTACCGTCATATTATTAAGAAAATCAGAATTTATTAATTTACCATCACCAGTATAAGCTTTTTGTAATGTTGCATTTTGTTTTTCTTTAGTATTTTGGATAACTTGAGTTATTTTTAAATTATATTTCTGGGCGAACTCATAATCTCTTTGATCATGTGCAGGAACACCTATTACAGCTCCAGTTCCATAAGAAGATAATACAAAATTAGCAATATAAATAGGTAAAGTCTTATCAATAAAAGGGTGAGAAACATAGAGCTTTGTAAATAAGCCATTTTTAGGAGCTTTATCTAAGTCTTCTTCGCTTATAAAGGAAGTTTTCCATTCTTTAACAAAGTTATTAACTTCTTCTGATTTCTCCGCAAGCTGTTTTGATAAGTAATGGTCGGGAGCAATTGCAACAAATGAAGCTCCAAATATTGTATCAGGTCTAGTGGTAAATACTTCAATCTTATTTATATATTTGATAATACCATTAGTTTTAATTTTTAAACTTAATTTTGCGCCTATTGATTGGCCAATCCAATTTTTTTGCATTAGTTTTACATTTTCAGGCCATTCAGATAATTCTGATAGATTATCTAATAGTGGGTTTGCAAACTTTGTTATTGCAAGAAACCACTGATTAAGAAGTTTTTTTTCAACTGGAGCTCCGGACCTCCATCCTTTTCCATCAATAACTTGTTCATTAGCTAATACTGACCCTTCTACTGGGTCCCAATTTGCCCAGCTTTCTTTTCTATAAATTAAATTGGCATTAAAAAGTTTAATAAAGATCTTCTGTTGTTCTTTAATGTATTCCGGTTCACATGTACTTATTTCTCTGTTCCAATCATAAGAAATACCCATAGATTTTAACTGTGTTTTCATATTTTCAATATTCTTTTTAGTCCATTCTCTTGGATGTATTTTATTTTCAATCGCAGCATTTTCTGCGGGCATTCCGAAAGCATCCCACCCCATTGGGTGAAGAACATCAAACCCTTGAGCTCTTTTATATCTTGCAAGTACATCTCCTAATGTATAAACCCTTACGTGCCCCATATGTATTCTTCCTGAGGGATAAGGAAACATCTCTAAAACATAATATGGTTTAGCAGTATTTTTAATTGAGAATAGGTTTGCTTTTTCCCATTCACATTGCCAAAATTTTTCAATTTTTTTATGATCATATTCCATATTACTTCTAGTCGGTTCTACTTCTTTATGGTTTATTTGCTAGCATTAGCAAGCAAACCAGCTTTTTTAATTATTTTTCTTTCCAGGTTTTGAATTATATTTGGATTAACCTTGCTTGAATTCCACATGTTGGCATTTTTAACTTGTTTAAATATAGAAACTTTAACTCCATCCGCTCTTAGTTCAATAGAGTTAATTAAGACAGAAATTTTTACTCTTTCATTATTTTTTGATTTAAGGTTGTACCAATCTGTTATTATTATACCACTACTACTATCTACACTAGAAAGAGGCATAGTAGAAGATAGTATTTCTAAAGATGCTTGCCACAAGTAAGGGTTTACTGACATTTGCTTCTGTAAAGAGGCTTTTTTATTTGAACTCCCAAAAAGGTTACTAAGGAATGAGCCATCACCCTTAGCTCTAGCCTCAGCTAATCTTCTCTCCGTTTGTTGTCCAGGCATGTAAATTATATCATTTACATCTGATTTTTTTGTTTCAGTACTGACTGAGGAACAAGCTTGAAGAATTAATAAGCTTATACATATAAAGATAAATTTTAAGGACACTTTCATAATATTATGTATAGCACAAAAAAAAAAGGAGAATCAAT
>CACCMS010000040.1 GCA_902547175.1 Rhodospirillaceae bacterium
CTTCTAAAAAAATTGTTGAATCCATTATTTAAATCCATAAAATGATAATATTATATTCTTTATAAAGAGTTAACCTAACTTCAAATCTTGAGCAAAGGATTTTGGGTATTATGCTTCAAGACCTTCTTTTATTTTAAGAAAAAACAATTAGTATCATTCATTTACTTTCAATTTTTCTCCATTTTAAAGTATCTAAGGAGAAACTTAAATTTTTTGGTGTAAGGTTTCTGACATTTGCAACTATTTCAAAAATATTTTTTACCTTCTTTTTATTTTTTTGATAAGTCTTAAAGTGATTTATTTTATTTGTAAAATTATCTTTTGCAATAATTGAAGGAGAATATAATTTTTGTTGAAGAGTTAAGGAAAATAGTAACTGGTCTCTTAACTTAAAAATATTATAATTTTTCCACCATTGTTTTGAAAACTCTCTATTTAACGTAGAGTCTCTTCTCCATATACAATATAAGTGAGGACATAAATGAGTATTGTAGTCATAATTATATTTTTCAAATAATTTTATAATTTTTTTAAAATCTTTTTGTTTTATTACAGATATTAAATACCAATCTATTAATTCATCCAAGAATGACTTGCGTGTTGGATGTTTTAAAACTACAAAATCTGATTTGTCAAATATTTGTTTACACTTATCTACAAAATTTTTTTTCATCAACCTATTGCTGTCTATATAAACTGTTGTTTCATTCGGAAAAAATTTAAAATAGTTGATTTTATATTGCCTAGATTGAACAAGACTGTTTCTATTCCTGTTTACTTTAATGTATTCCCATTTACCAACTTTATTAATTTCTCCTGAATAAAAACATACGTATTTAACATTTTTATGAAAAAAATGTTTATCTGACATAATATCGTATTGGTTCGTATTGACTGTATAAATTATCATATTATAAAAAATAATATTTATAAATAATTTTGAATAAAATCATTTATTTATTACAAAAACATTACACATTAATAATTTTTTAATTAAATAATGTCCTTAAAAAGAATTTAAATAATCAGTTGTTCAATTTTCCTAAAAAAGTAAACCTAGTTGTCATTTTTTTTTAATATAAAAGTAATAAATTTATTTTGTGTTGTTACTTTATCTCCTCCCGGTCATAAAATGACAACACACAAAAATAAACTCAAATAAAATACAAACTGAATATATTGAGTAAGTGTTTAATATTAACCTTAATATAAAAAATACCTCTGCTATCCTTACATTCCTTAATTATTAAACAAGAACACACAAAATCTTAATTTTTAGTGAAGTATGCATTCCTTGTGAGTCAAGGTGACTGTGCATATATGGTGGCGGTGGCAAGATTTGAACTTGCGACCTTGGGATTATGATTTGCCTACTCCATTTTTCTGCATTTAGTGATTTAACTTCCAAGTGAGTTGGTTTACTTGGAGGTTATTTTTTTCACTTAAGTTATTGTTTTTACTAAACTTAGATTCCTTATGCATCATTCTGTGCAATTGCACACGCACTTGGTATGTAACATGGAAGTTATCCTCATAGAACCCCTGATTTCTAAGGTTTTTTTATACTATTTTTGTTATTTGGTAGTAATATTTATGTTATAAAACCCTAGAAAACTAGGTTTTTTAAAAACTCTGCTATTCCCACTCAATAATCTAAAGTCCTAGAACCCCTTCTGACTGTAGGTTTCAAAATACTTTGAATCAACTTTGAATCTCCTGCTACAATTGACTTTCAACAGTATCTAATATTATTTTAAATGACTTTTAACTTCATTTCTAGTCACTATTTTCAGATCTTGAGCAGGGGATTTTTAATTATGCTTGGTCTCTAAACTTTCATTGAAAGGAACAGTAATTTAATTTTCTATTTTAAAGGTATTTTATTTGTAACACTATTATTTATTTTTTAATTTTTACATTTTTGTGATGAAAAATAAAACTTATCAACGTATTCAATACCATATAAACATTCAACACCTATATAGTTTTTCCAGAAACCTTCCCCATCTATGATTTGATACTTTCCTGCAGCAATATCTTGTTCTGATCCTTCCAACCTTTTTCCTATTGCCCAAAATCTCAACTTATCTTGATCTTTAAATTCGCAGATATAATCAGATTTCTCTAATTTATTTTCTTGACTGTTTATAATATTTACAGAACATGCATACGTACCATATTTATTGATCGAGGTTTTAAAACCTCCATCTACTCTAAACGAAGTATATTTAGTTCCATTTTGTAATTTAAATGTTTTAGTATCAATTTGCTTTCCTATTAACTCATTAGAAAATAGAATTTCTTTATTCTCATTACATAGAGATACTTTAGAAAGTAATACTACAGCAATAATAATAAAAAATATTTTTAGGATACTTGAATACAATGTAAAAATTTTCATATTGTAATTATATTACATTATTTTTTAGTTATTTATATAATTTAGTAATGTAATCTTTTGCATTTAAACTAAAAAAAATAAATTTATTAATATATATAAAAAATTTATAATTATTTTAATTACCTAAAAACTTACATTTTTGGGAGGTAAAAAGAACATCATCTACATAGTTTACTCCATAAATACAAGTTGCTCCAATTAATCTTTTCCACTTTCCTGTACCATCAATAATTTTCTGTTTACCTACTCCTGTTTGAGTATCTTCTGATTTTCTTGAACCCTTCGTAAAAACTTTATCACTATCCTGATCACTTAATTCACAATAATATTGAAAAAAACTATCTTTATTTTCTCTAGACTCAATTATTCCATAACAGAAACCTTTTCCATAATTGCCTAAACTATCTTCCCATGTTCCATTTTGGGAAAAGTTATTTACTTTACCTCCACTTGGGAAGTTAATAGTTTTAGAATTCATGAAACCAGAAAATTTGAAGTTCCAATTTAATGAATCTTGAGAATAAGCATTTAATGTTAAGAAAAATAATAATATTTTTATAATTTTATTCATTAAATTTATTATATAAAGAAATTTTTTGCTGTCCTTATATTTCGTGCTTTATTTATGTGTTTGATGGAGTATCACAGTTTTGAATTATTTTTAGGAAACTGGTAATGTTTCGTAAGTCAATTTGACATTGAGTTTGTGGTGGGGGTGGCAAGATTTGAACTTGCGACCTTGGGATTATGATGCCCCTGCTCAAAATAATAGAGCAAAACATTAAACTTATGAGAATCAATAGAGTCCATTATATGAATCAAACTTTGAATCTAAGGACTTTAAAATAGCAGAAAACTAACTTTTTTGAACCTACTTTGAATGTTAGTTTTTTCCTGAAACCTTTGCTCACAGTAGGTTTCAAAATTTAGGACTACTCCCACTCAATAGTAGCTGGAGGCTTAGAAGTTATATCATATAGAACTCTATTTATTCCTTTAACCTGACCTATTATTTTCCCAGCAAGATTTTGTATAAAGTCTTCTTTGAAATAAAAAACTTCTGCAGTCATACCATCTTTAGATGTAATTGCTCGTATAGATAAAGTTAGTTCATAAGAGCGACTATCTCCCATTACTCCTACACTTCTTATAGGCAATAATACACAAAATGCCTGCCAGATTTTATCATAAAGTTTGTATTTTTTTAGCTCATTAATATAGATATAATCTGCATTTTTTAATATTCTAATTTTATTGGCTGTTATCTCTCCAGGTATTCTAATTGCAAGTCCAGGCCCTGGAAATGGGTGTCTCTGGATAATATTATCAGGCAAATTTAACTCTTTTCCTAAACTTCTTACCTCATCTTTAAAAAGCTCTCTTAAAGGCTCAAGTAATTTTAGATTTAACTTTTTAGGTAATCCTCCTACGTTATGATGAGATTTTATAACTTTTAACTTTGATCCCTGAATTTTTTTTGATTCTATAACGTCAGGATAAAGAGTTCCTTGTGCTAAAAATTTTGCATTTTTTATTTTTTTTGCTTCTCTTTCAAATATTTTTATGAACTCTCTTCCTATTATCTTTCTTTTCCTTTCAGGATCTTTAATTCCTTTTAATTTCTGCATAAATATATTTTTTGCATTAACGTGAACTATTTTAGCATTTGTATATTTTTTAAAATTGTACACTACTTCTTTTTCTTCATATTTCCTTAAAAGCCCATGATCAACAAATATACAAGTTAACTGATTTCCTATTGCTTTATTGATTAATGCAGCAACAACTGAAGAATCTACTCCTCCTGATAAACCACAGATTACTTTGTTCTGTCCAACTTTATTTTTAATCAACTTTAATTGCTCTTGTAAAAAATCATTAATCTTCCATTCTTGCTTAATTTTTGCAATATTTAGAATAAAGTTTCTAATTAGATGTTTACCTTTTAATGTATGAATTACTTCAGGATGAAACTGAAGGCCATAAATTTTTTTCTTTGTATGTGCGATAGCAGCAATATTATTATCTGATCTTGCTATTATTTCAAATCCTGATGGAACCTTTACGACTTCATCTCCATGGCTCATCCAAACTTGTGTCTTACTATTTAATTTTATATTATCTTTAAATAAAGTACTCTTTTTTAAAGCTCTTATATAAGCTTTTCCAAATTCTCTTTTATATGTTTTTTTAACTTTACCTTTTAATTGTTCACAAATTATTTGCATTCCATAGCAAATTCCTAATATTGGTATTTTAATATCAAAAACTTTTTTATCAACTTTTGGAGAAAATCTATGAAATGCTGAAGATGGACCTCCTGAAAAAATAATCGCCTTTGGTTTAAGTTCTTTTATTTTATCCATAATATGGTGGTAAGATATAACTTCACAATAAATACCTATTTCCCTAATTCTTCTAAGTATTAGTTGGGTAGTTTGACTACCAAAGTCTACGACCA
>CACCMS010000041.1 GCA_902547175.1 Rhodospirillaceae bacterium
TAATATGAAATCTTTATTAACTATATTAACTATTTTTTTTACACTTTCTGCTTCTGCAGAACTAGTAATCGACTCTAGAGGTTATTATAAAAATGATGAAATAGTAATGCAGGATGGAAGTAAGCTAGTACATTATCAAAGTAAGGGGAATTGGAGTGATAATTTTAATAATTATGGAAAGTTTAAATGTAAAGTAAGTCTTCTAATTAGTGATACTGGGAAAAGAAGTGATAAAGAACTAGTTTTATGTGAACTAGAAGATGTAAATGGAGAATATATGTGGAACATTCCTAAAAGAAGTGACTCTGAATGGGACGCAGGAGTAGGAAAAAGCACTATAATATCAGCAACTAAAAAGTACAAAAAGCTTATTGGTAAAACTTGCGTTTATGCTGTTGTACACTATAAGGATACTTTTCATACAAAAACAAAATATGAAAAATAGTTATGAGTTCGAAATTTTTTATATTTTCTTTTATATTATTATTATCTGCTAATTTGCATTCAGCAGAAATTATTATTCAAACGAATTCAAGAGTTATATATAATGATTTTACTTTCACAGATAATTCTAAATATATAATTATTAATCAAAAAGGGCAATGGACAGATAGCATTGGAAATTATGGTTCCAATGAATGCAAAGGATTAATTAAAAAAGATGCAAAGGAAGTAGTTTACTATCTTGATGTAGTTTGTGAATTAGTTGACCAAAATAATATTATAACTAGGAGAAAGTTCGAAAGAACAGGAAGTGAAATAGAACGAGGTGTAGGTATTTCTACTATAATTGATAGTACTAGCAAGTATAAAGAGGAATTAATTGGAACTAAATGCACTTATGCTGTTAATAGAACGAAAGATATGGTTTTTGGTAAATCAGTTTGCAAGATATCAGATGAGTTATATAAAAAGTTAACGGAATAATTGTTACAGGTATGACCTATAAAATAAAAGATAATGATGGTTTATATTATGAAATAAAAGATATAAAAAAGTTTGCTAAACATATTTTTCAGTTTCATTCTAACGGTATTTCATTACATCAGGAGGATGGGTGTGATTTTACAGTAGATGATGCATTTAGAAAAAAAGTAGAGAACTTCTTAAAGAATGAAGAAAAATGAGTATTTTTATAAAAGAATTGTCAGATAATAAATTTGAAATAACTCTAAATAAAAAACTTATAACAAAACATACAGTTTTATTGACCGATGAATATCACGATATATTAACTAAAAAAAAAATATCTAAGAAGAAACTACTTGAATATAGTTTTCAGTTTCTTCTAGATAGAGAGTCAAATAACTCAATTTTATCATTTTTTGAATTAAATATTATATCTAAATACTTTCCAGAATATGAGAATGAAATAAAAAAATTTCTGTACTAAAATTGAGGAATAGAAAAAAAAATTGCTACATTTGCAATGATGAAAAAGAAATATTATATCGTTGTAGATATGACGAGAGTTTTATTGAAAGAGAAAGAATATATAGAGGGTGGGTTTTTATATGTGGGTACTGCCTTAAGGATATTAAAAAAAAATATGAAAAATCTTATGAATATGGAGGAACTTGGAAAAGTAGGAAAAAATAGTTATTTGCTTAAAAAAAATATTGCTTTAGTATTCTTGAATTTAAAAAATTTAATGAAAAAAAAATTTATTTTCCTTCTGTATCAATAAAAGATTCTCTTTGTTTAAAAGTCTCTACTAATGAATTAAGTAATGGTCTATTTTCTTTCCAGTTTTCTTCTGGAAAGTTTTTATACATTGTATTAAATGCAAGACAAATAGTAATCTGAACTCTATTGATGTAAGAGTTAAATTCCGGTGCTTTTTTTTCTAAATAGTCTAGTGCTCTATTTACTTTGAATTTTTCATAATCTGTGGTTGCTGCATAAATAAAATCCTTTGGTTTATTTTTCTTTTCAATAGACCTGTAGACTATAGATTCTAAAACTTGGCATGCAACAGTTTCATAACCATTGATCTTCCAATTATCATAATCATTATTACTATTAATATTAGTATTAGCGATTTTTTCCAAGTAATTGCATATAGCATAGGACTCAGTTATTAATTGTGCCTCATTAGTTATTAGTGCAGGTACTTTACCAGTTGGATTAATAGACATAATTATTGAGTTAGTAGAACGCATAGTGGTAATAACTTCCTGCATGTCCTTAATAATATTTAATTCTCTTGCAAGAATTCTACATTTTCTGGAGAAAGCGGAAATAACTGTATAATATAATTTCATAAAAAAACTACAAATAAAACTTTCACAAACAAATATTATACTTTTTATAGAAAACTAACAAACTAAATTGTTTACTCCAGGTTTAGAAAGTAGTAACTAGAAATATAATTATTATTGATATACTATAAATTTATGAAAAAAAAAATTTACCTTAAATCTAAAAGAACCTCAATCAGAAGTCATTAATTATCTTAAAAAAAAACTCTCAATTTCTAGTGAAAAAGAAATAGTAGTTAGGTGTATCATGTCTGCATTAAATTTGAATAAAAATGATTTGATTTTTAGTCCTGCAAAAGAAAAATGTAGAGGAGGTTGTTTTGCATCAAAACCTCGATTTGAGATTAATATAGATGAAGATATTTTTATTCAACTACAAAAAATTTATAAACAAAATGAATTTGATGATTATAAAAGTAAGGAAGAGGAAGTTAGCAAAGTTATAAGGTGTATAATTAATTTCTTTAAAGACGAAACTGATTTAATAACAATTTAATAAATATTTGATTAAAAACTATTATTTTCTAAAAATTTAAGATCATTTTTTATTAGTATTACTTTTACTTACTTCATTCTTTTTGTTACAGAATCTTTTTACCATAAAACCTGATACTAATCCCAAAGAAACTCCAAGAATAGCACCTCTTATAAAACCAAATACAAACATATTATTTTTCTTTTATATTCCTATTGCATTATATAGATTTTTTTAAAATATTTAAAATGATTTTTTGTATTATAATAACAGTATCGCAAATTTAAATCTTGTCATTACTATCAAAAACCTAACTTATAAAGGTTTAAAAAGTATCAAAACTTTTCTACTTCTTTTTCTTGCCTTTTAACAAGTATGAAATATAAGGACAATAATTATATTTCTTATATACTATTTTATAAGATATTTTGTTATTATCATTCTATTTTTCCTTATAAGTCAATTTTTATTTTCAAATGATTGGAATATTAATATGTATTTTAAAGTAGAAAATACAAAAAAATAGCGGTTAATGAACATTAAGAATATGTACAATTTTCTACAACTGCTAATTGGGAGGATTCTTTTGGTGATTTTGGCATACTTGATTGTATAGGTAATATGGTAGTTATTAAAGATAATGCAGGTAGCGCTTTATATGTTGTTTGTAATGGAAAAAATCAAAATAATGATACTTTTGTAGTCAAATTTGAAAGAAATTCAGATGATATAAATACAGTTGTAGGTTATTCAACTTTTCTAAATGGGACAGGAAAATATGTTGATAATATTGGTTTAAAATGCCCTTATGCAGTTAAATTTTTTTTAGGATAGAACTTTTTTAAGAAAAAATGTAAATTAAAATAAAATATACGCATGTTAAAAATAGAAGATATTATTACTCCTAAAACTATTGAAGAATTTAGGCATAATCTTAAAAAATATTGCTTAGGTAATGCTGACAATATATTTATTTATAATAAAATAAATAGAAAACAATATAAAATAAAAGTGAAAAAATTATCTAAAATATCAGATGTCTTTAAATTTTTAAAGAAAGATAGTGGAATAGAAATGTCTGCTAGGGAATGTAATGTAGTACTAATGTGTGATATATCTAAAATTAACGTAGAAGATTTAAGGATTAATCAAGAAGATGTAATAAGGTCACTAAGTAAAGTATACCTTTTTAATAATCAAGATATTGAAGAAAGAAGTAATTTCTTAAATTCTACCCCTCATGCAATTGAGAAAATAATTGCTAGAGAAAAAATTACTAATGAAATAGATACCAGACCACTGCAGACTTCTATAAATCATGAAATATTGAGTGGTTTATATTATCACCTATTTGGTAAGTACTTTGATACCGTTAGTGATACTAAAATTAAATATAACCTATCAAAGTATAATTAAGAATTTTTATATCATAGCCTATTTTATCAAATATAGTATCTACTTTAAAATAACAGCATTATAGCAAAAAGGTGAAATAGAAATTGAATATTGCGTTACCTTTCAATATATAGATAGAAGAGTAATAATTATTGTTGATAGTAATTATGCAATTAATCATGTAATGTATTCATTAAAAAAAGATATTACTAATCTTATAAAAGTCCCTTAAGAAATTTGAGATGAAAATACCAATATAGATTTTACCAATAAAGAAACCAAATTAGTTATATA
>CACCMS010000042.1 GCA_902547175.1 Rhodospirillaceae bacterium
GAAAAAACTAAAATTGATGAAATTACACAATCGTTTGCTTTTGAGCTTTTATCGCATATGAAGGGCGGGCCTTCGATTAAAGTGTTAATTGACTTAGCTTTAAGTAATAGAAGTAGTGTTGTTAAAAAAGCCGCAAATGTATTAAAAAAACAAATCTTTTTATATGACTCAGACATGGAGCGTTTACAAAAAGCTTATAAAAACAGTAATGCAATTGCTAAAGATATACTCGTCAGCTATTCTAAGGCCGAATTTTTTTCTACTCTTCCAGATATTGAAAGAGAAATAAAAGTAGTTACATATATTGCTGGTGAAGGTGATATATCAACAGACTTATTGTCTCCAGGAAATCAAGCACATTCACGAGCTGACCGTGAACTTCACGCTAAATGTATGATTTCAGAAAAAGCACAATCTGAAATTAAAGAACTTCAGAATAAAAATCCTGACAAAAGAGTCATGCTTATTGCTGAAAAAGGTACAATGGGAGTGGGGTCCTCTAGAATGTCTGGTATTAATAATGTAGCTTTGTTAACAGGAAAAAAAATCAGTCCTTATATTCCCTTTGTTAATTATGCACCTATTGTAGCAGGAACTAATGGCATATCTCCTATTTTTCTCACTACAGTAAGTGTAACAGGAGGAATTGGTATTAATCTAAAAAATTGGTCTAAAAAATTAGACCCCAATGGGAAACCAATCCTTAATAATGATGGTCATCCTATACTAGAACAAAACTATTCTGTTGAAACTGGAAGAGTATTGATAATTAATACAAAAAAAAAGAAACTTTATGACGAAAAAACAGAAAAAGAGTTGATAGATTTATCTGATACTTTTACTCCACAAAAACTTGAGTTTATTAGAGCAGGTGGTTCCTATGCAGTCGTGTTTGGAAAAAAATTACAAAGTCAAGCCTGTCATATTTTAGATATACCACTAAAAAAAGTTTATGCTGATTCAAAAGAAATAGTATTACCTAACAAAGGGCTGACTGCAGTAGAAAAAATATTTAATTCAAATTTAATAGATAAAAAAAATAATAAAAACCTATATGCAGGATCTGATGTAAGGGTTAAAGTAAACATCGTAGGATCTCAAGATACTACTGGACTTATGACAGCCCAAGAACTTGAAGCCATGGCTGCAACAAAAATTTCACCTAGGATAGATGGTGCCTACCAGTCTGGATGTCATACTGCTTCTGTATGGGATAAAAAAGCTCAGGAAAATACTCCAAAACTTATGAGGTTCATGCAAAACTTTGGCTTAATAACTGGCAGGGACCCAAAAAGCAAATATACTCCTTTAACTGATGTCATACATAAGGTCTTAAATGATATAACAGTGGATGACTGGTCTATTATTATTGGCGGAGACTCACATACTAGAATGTCAAAGGGAGTGGCATTTGGTGCTGACTCAGGCACGGTAGCGCTTGCTTTAGCTACAGGAGAAGCTAACATGCCAATTCCCGAGTCAGTAAAAGTAACTTTTAAAGGAAGAATGGTTGATCACTTGGATTTTAGAGATATTGTGCATGCTACTCAGGCTCAGATGCTTAAAGAATACGGAGATAATATTTTTCAAGGTAGAGTAATTGAAGTTCATTTAGGAACTTTATTAGCTGATCAAGCATTTACTTTTACAGATTGGACAGCAGAAATGAAGGCTAAAGCTTCGATTTGTATCTCTAATAACGACACTTTAGCTAAATCATTGGAAATATCTATATCTCGTATTAAGAAAATGATTAATAAGGGTATGGATAACGATGCTAAAATGCTACTAAAACTTATTGAAATAGCTAAAAAAAGAATTGATGAAATTAAATCAGGCAAAAAGTGTGCTCTAACTCCAGATAAAAATGCTCAATATTTTGAAACACTAATCGTTGATTTAGATCAAATAGATGAACCCATGATCGCTGACCCTGATGTTTACAATGTTGACATTTCTAAACGTTATACACATGACACCATTCGATCTCTTTCTTATTATGAAAAGGAAAAAAAAGTAGACCTTGGCTTTGTTGGATCATGTATGGTTCATAAAGGCGATATAAAAATAGTGGCACAAATGCTAAAAAATTTAGAAAAAGAATTAGGAAATGTAAAGTTTAAAGCTCCCTTAGTAATTGCACCTCCTACATATAATATAGTAGAAGAGCTAAAAGCAGAAGGGGACTGGGAAATACTACAAAAATATTCAGGTTTTGAGTTTGATGATTTAAAACCTAAAACATTAGCTAGAAAGAAATACGAAAATATTCTCTATCTTGAAAGACCTGGCTGTAATCTTTGTATGGGAAATCAAGAGAAGGCTTCTAAAGGTGCTACAGTTATGGCTACATCAACAAGATTATTTAAAGGGAGAGTAGTGGAAGATTCTGAAGAAAAAAAAGGTGAGTCTTTGCTTTCATCCACACCTGTAGTAGTACTATCAACAATCTTAGGTAGAGTGCCTAAAATAGAAGAATACAAAAAAGCTACAAATGGTATTAAACTTACTAATTTCATACCACCTTCAGCTAAACCAATGACTTTTGAATAAAACTAGTGTTATTCTATGTTCATGGTAAAGTCTTATTAATTTTAATATTTAACTAGTTTGTTTCGCCTTTTATACACGAAATTCTTTTGAAGAGAGCTTTCTAACTAGAGATTTAAGTTTCTTTATTGCCCTATTCTCTATTTGTCTTACACGCTCTTTGCTGATCTTAAATAATTCACCTAATTTTTCTAAAGTTAGTGGATCATCGCTTAGATGTCGTAGAGCAATAATTTGACTTTCACGTATTCCTAGTTCTCTCATAGCTTTCTTAAACCAAGATCTTTTTCTAGCCAAATCTAACCTATTGACTATATCTAATTCATTTAAAGAGTTTTCATCCACTATAAAGTTGCCGAACTCTTGATTGTAATCCTCTGATACCTTTGCATTTAATGACTTATCTTCGTGAATAAACCTGTTTTCCATATTTTCTACATCAGCTACTTTAATATTTAATTTTTTTGCTACCTTACTTCTAACTTCATCTTCATTTTTAGAATATTTACTTAATTCTAACTTTAATCTTCTTAAACTGAAGAATAATGCTTTTTGTGAAGCAGTAGTTCCTGTTCTCACTATAGACCAATTCTTGAGAACATAATCTTGAATAGCTGACCTAATCCACCAAGAAGCATATGTAGAAAATCTTATGTCTCTGTTCGGTTCAAATTTTGCCATGGCTTGCATTAATCCAATATGTCCTTCTTGAACTAAGTCATTAACTGGTAATCCATAATTTTTAAATTTCATGGAAAAGGCGATTACTAACTTTGAATATGCCTTTATTATTTTATGCATAGCTTTCTTATCATTTTTAAATACCCAGGCTTCTGCAAGTCTTTTTTCTTCATCTCTTGAAAGCATAGGTTCTTTCATAGAATCATTCAAAAATTTTCTATCTAATTTATTTAAGTTTATATTTTTAGCTATTGCCATTAATATTGTACGCTACAAGTATTTTTTTTAGATCATAAGCAAACTGAAAAAGTAGTTATTTTAAATGCCACCATGTTGCATAATTACAACAATTTAAAATTTTTTTTCATTTTATTACAATTTTGTTGCAATAAAACTGGTAGTCATTATTATTAGTAATGTTGTGATTATTGATATCGATCACTATTATTTTAACGGGAGTTTATTTTATGAAAAAAACAATAATTTTAAGTGTTTTGGCTTTAGTATTTGCTTTTACAAGTACAGTTAAAGCTGAAATGTCTTTATCTGGTTACGCAGAATTCTTTGCGGGATCTGCAAGTCAGAACAAATTTAAAGGAGCAGAAGGAGCACATGGTCTTGATAAATCTGGTATGAAAAACGGTCAGTATACAAGAGTTACAGCTAACTATAATTCTACTTTAGATAGTGGTATTGATGTGGCTGGTACTATGAATATGACTACTAGAGATTGTCAAGGTGGTAAAACTGGCGTCTGTGACGTAGTTAACTTTAACTTTGTAACTTTTTCAGGTGGTTTTGGTAGTGTAAGTGTTGGTGAAAGGTTTGATGCTGGTGCTGCAATGTTATCAAGATTGACTGCTTCTAATCCAGTGGCAGAACCTGACGGTGGTGTTATAGGCCAGTTTTATACAGGAGATGGAGCTAATGATTTTGGTGCTGGTAACGAAACACATTATGCAAATAATTCAATGAAGGCTCTTTTTATGTCAAATGTATATTCAGGTTTTTCATTTG
>CACCMS010000043.1 GCA_902547175.1 Rhodospirillaceae bacterium
GTTCATCCTTGTTTAGTCTCAAAGAACAGTATGCTAGCAAAAGTAAAAAATGAGTTAAATTCAGTGGTTATAGAGGGAGATATGGTTGGAAAAACTCTTTTAATAGGAAAAGGAGCAGGGAAAAAGCCTACTGCAGCATCTGTTATTTCTGATATACTTAGTTTTGATAACTATAAACAAAGAAAGCTTGATTATATAAAAGAAAAAAATCGGGCTTTTATTGGAGCAAATATTTATGATAGAAAAGGTAAATTTTATCTCAGAATAGGTGTACTTGATAAACCAGGTGTACTAGCAGATATAACTAGTTTTTTTAAAAGGCAAAAAATATCTATAAGTAATATGTTTCAATTAGAAAAAAAAATATCAGGCTATGTGCAATTGATATTTGTTACACACAATATTTTAGAAAAACAACTAACATTAACTATTAAAAAAATTGAGAAACTTGATAAAGTTAAAACTAAAGTTAATGTTATAAGAATAGAAAATAGCATATGAATAAAAAGACAATTGAAATTAAAGAAAGAAATTTAGCTTTAGAGGCAGTTAGAGTTACCGAAGCAGCAGCGTTATCAGCAAGTAGCTGGATAGGGCTAGGGGATGAAAAAAAAGCAGATGCAGCTGCAGTTAAAGCAATGAGAAAATCTTTAAACGCTCTAGACATTGATGGTGAAGTAGTTATTGGAGAAGGTGAGAGAGATAAAGCCCCAATGTTGTATATAGGAGAAAAAGTAGGAACACAAAAAGGACCACGAGTTGATATAGCTCTAGATCCACTTGAGGGTACTACAATTTGTGCAACTGGAGGTAATAACGCATTAACTGTCATAGCTTTTTCTGAAAAAGGAGGTTTCTTAAATGCTCCTGATGTTTATATGGACAAAATAGCTGTTGGAGGCAATCTGCCTAAAGGTATTATTGATATAGATGAAGAACCAGAAATTAATATAAAAAATTTGGCAAAAGCTTTAAAAAAAGAAGTTAATGACATAGTAGTTTGTATTTTAGATAGACCAAGACATAAAAATATCATAGAAAAGTGTAGAAATGTTGGAGCGAGAATTATGTTGATACCAGATGGTGATGTATCAGGTATTATTGCAACTGCTAATCCTGATGCAGGAGTAGATATGTATTTAGGTATAGGAGGAGCGCCTGAAGGAGTTCTTGCAGCTGCTGCATTGAGATGCATTGGTGGACAAATGGAAGCAAGGTTAAAGTTTTATAATGAAGATGAAAAACAAAGAGCAAAAAGTTTAGGTATTACTGATTTAAATAAAAAATATTTATTAAGTGATTTAGCTTCAGGAAACTCAATGTTTGCTGCCACAGGAGTAACTGATGGTTCAATGCTAAAAGGAGTAAAAATAATTGAAAATAAAGCATTCACTGAGTCTATAGTGATGAGGTCTTCTACTGGGACAGTTAGAACAATAAAAGCAACACACAATCTTAATTCAAAAAGTTAATAATGCAAGTATCTAATTTCTTAATTGAAGAAAATAAATCAATTAAGGGTAATTATTGGGCTTATCAAAAGCCATCAATAAATTTTGTAGAAAAAATCAAATTATCATTTAACTTATCTGATATCATTGCAAGTATAGTAGCAAATAGAAATATTGATGATAAGAATTTAGATTATTTTCTAAATCCCACATTAAAAAGTAATTTGCCTGATCCTAGTACTCTTAAAAATATGGACAGTAGTATAAAAATTTTATTAGAAAAAATTTTTAGAAACAACACTTTAGGTATATTAGGTGATTATGATGTAGATGGCGCAACTTCAACTGCAATTTTGTTTAAATACTTTGAATTTATTGGAGTTAATGCTGAGATTTACATTCCTGACAGAATAAAAGATGGTTATGGTATCAGTAAGAATAGTATTGATCATTTTTTTAGAAAAAAAGTTAACCTTTTAGTTTCTTTAGATTGTGGAACAAATGACGCAGAGTTTATTGCTTATGCTAGAGAAAAAGGTATAGAAATAATTGTTATTGATCATCATGAAGTTAAGAGTTTAGGGTCACCGTTATCGATTATAAACCCAAAATTAAAAGGTGATACAAGTAATTTAAACAATCTATGTACAGCAGGTCTAGTTTTTTTATTTGTAATTGGACTTAATAGGGAACTTAGAAAAAAAAATTTTTTTAAAAATAAAGAAGAAATCAACCTAAAGGAGTTATTAGATATAGTAGCGGTAGGAACTATATGTGACTTAGTCCCATTGCATAATGAAAACAGATTATTAGTAAAAAAGGGTTTAGAAAAACTAAATCATAAACCAAATATAGGGTTAAGTGTCTTAAAAAGTAAATTAGAATTAGAAAATAAAATTAAAAGCACCGATATAGCTTACTTTATAGGTCCTTGTATTAATGCTGCTGGAAGAATAGGAGATCCATTCCTAGGTTTTAATTTATTAGTAAAAAATAATAAAAAGGATTTAGAAGTTATAGCAGAAAAGTTAATAAATAGTAATAATGAAAGGAAAATATTAGAGAATATTTCATATAATCAAGCTAAAATGTTATTAAAGAATTTAACTAATATGAAATTTATATTTTTACATAGTAAAACCTGGCATCCGGGAATAATAGGTATAATAGCCAGTAGATTGGTGCAAGAGTATAAAGTACCAGCATTTGTAATGAATATAGATGAAAATAAAGTTACAGGATCAGTAAGGTCTATTAAAAATATAGATATTAGTAAGATATTAGCTAAACTAGTCGATGAAGGTTTTTTAGAATCAGGAGGCGGGCATGCAATGGCAGGAGGCTTTAAATTAAAAGAAGAAAAACTGTCTTCGTTGCAAAATTATCTTAAAGAAAATAGTTATGTATTTTTTAAATCTGAAAACAGTACTATAAGCATTGATTTTGAAGCAAAAATTTCTGATTTAAACCTGGAAATGATAAACAGTATGGAACAGCTTGAACCCTTTGGCATGGGTTATCCAGAACCCAAAATACTAATAAAGAAAGTTAGTTCTGTTTATTCAAAAATAATTGGTAAAAATAAAACTCATTTATCTTGTACTCTGGAAGATATTTATGGATATCGCATAAATGCTATGATATTTAACTTTGAAAACAGTATTCTTCGTGTAATAGAAGAAAAAAGAGAGTTCGATGTTATAGGTAAAGTTTCTTTAAACGTTTGGGAAAATAAAAAAATCCCACAATTTTTTATTGAAGATTTGAGAATAATATAGATGAGACATAACAAAAAAATTAAAATAGCAGTATTTCCTATAGCAGGTATGGGGACAAGGTTTTTACCTATTACAAAAACTATTTCAAAGGAAATGTTAAATATTTTGGATAGACCTTTACTAGATTATGCAGTGCAGGAAGCAAAAGCAGCAGGAATAGAAACATTTATATTTGTAACAAATAAAGAAAACACAAAGCCTGTAGATTATTTTTCAAAAAACACCAAATTAGAGAGCTTTTTGAAAAAAAAGAAAAAAATTGATTTATTAAATGAAATAAAAAAGTTGAATATTAAGAAGAAAAATATGAAAATTATTTTTCAAGATAAGCCTTCCGGGTTAGCTGATGCAATTCTTAGGACAGAAAAATATATTAAGAAAGAAGATTTTTGTGTAATCTTACCAGATGATCTAATTATAGGTTCAAACTGCACTCAAGAGTTAATAAATGTTTATAATAAAAAAAAATCAACTGTAATAGGAGTAATGGAAGTAGACAAAAAAGACGTATCTAGTTACGGGATTATAGAAAGCTCAATATTTAAGAAAAATATGTATAAAATTAAAAATATGATTGAGAAACCAAAAGTCAAAGATGCTCCTTCTAATATAGCAATAGTAGGAAGATATATTTTACTTAATGACATATATAAATTTATCAAGAAAACTAAAATTGGCAGTGGTGGAGAACTTCAAATAACTGATGCAATATTTTTAAGCAGCAAAATTAATGAAGTTTGGGGTTACAAATTTAGTGGCAAACGTTATGATTGTGGAAATAAAATAGGATTTTTAAAAGCACAAATAGCTACTGCATTTAAAGATAAAGATATCAAAAAAGAAATTAAAAAATTTATTAAGAGTTTAGGAGGTTAGCTATGAAAATAGCTGTTATTGGTGCAGGTTATGTAGGGTTAGTTACAGCAGCATGTTTTTC
>CACCMS010000044.1 GCA_902547175.1 Rhodospirillaceae bacterium
GAAACCTTATCTTAGTGTTGATAATAATAACGAAACTGGAAAAGAATATATACAAGCTCTTCTTTTTCAAACAATAGATTCTTTGAAAAATTTAGAAAAATTTATTATGAAAAATGAACAAAGCAGAAAAAACTTTGAAGATCTGATAGTAGAGTCTAGTAAGGTTATGGTAAAGATTAATAATGAAATAAATATTAGAGTAGGACAATATAATAAAAATGAATTAGCAAATGTTAATTCACTGAATAAAATAGAAGAGCAACTAAGAGAGATTAGGGAACAAATTAATAATAAAAATAATAATAACAATGATGATTTAGCAAAAGAGATTCAAGTTCTTGCAAAAACTATTTCTTTAATGAATAAATGATATAATCTAATGAGTAGAAAAAAAATAGGTTTAATAAATATTTGGCCTGGTTTTGTTGATGCAATTTCTACACTTTTATTAGTCTTTGTTTTTTTGTTAGTTGTTTTAATGATATCAGAAAATTTTTTAACACAATCTTTAACTGGTAAAAATACTGCTTTAGATAATTTAAGAGAGAAACTTCAATCTCTTGAGCTAAATATAAAAGATAGTTCAGAAAAAAATAAAAGTTTATCAAATTTATTGTTCGAATTAAATAAAGAATTAGATAAACTTAAATTAGATAAACAAGACTTAGAATTAAGCCTAAAAGAAGAAAATACTAAAAATAAAAATTTAACGTTAAACATTACTGATTTAGAAAATAAAATTTTAAAATTAGCTGATCAATTGGGACTCGAAACATTAAAAACAACAAAACAAAAAAATATAAACGCAGATTTGAATTTGACTATAAAGGATTTAAATAAGAACATTATTTCATTAAATAATGAATTACAAGAGGTTCAAAAATCACTTGAGCAAACCGATAAAGATATTAAAGAAAAAAATTTAGAGATTAGTAATTTGGGTAGTAAACTTAATGAAGCTTTAAAAGAAAAAGTGGGAGAACTAGAAGGTTATAGATCAGAGTTTTTCGGAAGATTAAAAAAAATAATAGGAGAAGAAAAAGAGATTAATATAGTAGGTGACAGATTTGTATTACAATCTGAGGTTTTTTTTCAATCTGGATCTGCAAAAATAGGTAATGAAGGAGTTCAAAAGGTAGAAGAAATAACAGAAATTTTAATTTCTATAACTAATAAAATTCCTAAAAATATAAATTGGCTTATTCAAGTGGAGGGACATACTGATAATATTCCTATATCAACTGAGCAATACCCATCAAACTGGGAACTTTCTACTGCTAGGGCCATTGCAGTAGCTAAAATTATGATGAAAAATGGAGTGTCTTCGGATAAGATTAATGTAGCGGGTTATGGTGAACATAAACCTCTTTTAGAAAATAATAATTCTACAAATAGAGAAAAAAATCGTAGAATTGAATTAAAATTAACTCAACCTTAAATGACATAGGTGAAGAATATATGACTGTTAAAAAAAATGATATTAGCTTTGAAGAAGCTTTAAAAGATTTGGAAAAAATTGTTGAGGACTTAAATAACGGAGATATGGAATTAGAAAAGGCAATTACTGCTTATGAAAAAGGAATACAACTTAAAAATATTTGTGAAGAGAGACTTAAAAATGCACAAGAAAGAATAGAACTTATCCAAAATAAAAAACAAGAAAATTAGATTAATTACTTAAAATGCAATTGTATGAAAAAAAATCTATTTTAATAGATTTAAAAAAACATAAAAATTTTTTAGATAATAATATACAAAGATATATAAAGAGTTTAGAGGCCCCTAAAGAAATAAAGAATATCATGGTTTATGGGGTTTTAGGAGGAGGCAAAAGAATTAGGCCATTTTTACTAGCAGAAACTGCTAAATTATACGGGATTAATTCCAGCGTTTATAAATATCCTTGTATGGCAGTTGAATTAGCGCATTGTTTTTCATTAATTTATGATGATCTGCCATGTATGGATAATGATGATTTAAGAAGAGGAAAGGCTACAGTACATAAGGCATTTAATGAAGCTAACGCTTTGTTAGGTGGAGCATCATTATTAGTTTACTCATTTAAGCTTTTAAGTTTAAATTCCTTTAACATTAATATTGAAGACAAATTAAAAATAATTAATAATTTTTCTGATGTTACTGGTGCTGAAGGAGTATTATCTGGGCAATATTTGGATTTATTAGCTGAAAATAAGAAATTTAAATTAACTTTAAATAATTTTAAAGAAATTCAAAAAAAGAAAACTAGCTTATTAATTGCATTCTGTACTCTTACAGGTGCTATCATTGGTAACGCGACTAAAAAAGAGCAAAAAGATATGTTTGATATAGGGCTATTGATTGGTTCATTATTTCAAATTCAAGATGATATCTTAGATCAAGAAGGCAATGAAGAAGAGATGGGAAAAAAAGTACGTAAGGATAAAGACCTTAATAAAGCAACTATTATAAGACTTAAAGACATAAACTATGCAAAAAAAGAAGTTATAAAAGTAGGTTCAGAAATTAAAAAGAAGCTTTTATTAATAAATAAAAATACTGACAAATTAATTAAGCTAACAAATTTTTTAATGCATAGAACTAGCTAATGAAGGTAAAGGAAAGATTAGATAAAATATTAGTTAATAAAGGTTTTGTGGAAAGCGCTAGTAAGGCAAAGGCACTTATCATGTCCGGCAGAATTATAGTTAATGGAAAAAAAATTGAAAAGGCAGGAGCTAAGTTTTTAGAAAATATTGATATTAAAGTTTTAAATAAAAAACATGAATGGGTTTCAAGAGGAGGAATTAAGTTATCAGATGCTATTAAAAAATTTAATGTAGAAATTAATGAAAAAGTTTGTGTTGATATTGGGGCATCTACAGGAGGTTTTAGCGAAGTATTATTAAAAAATAATGCAAAACACGTATACTGTATAGACGTTGGTAGAGGACAATTAGATTGGAAATTAACTACTAATAAAAAAGTAACCGTATTGGATAGAACTAATGCGAGAAATGTTGATCTTGCAGAAATTGACAAAAATATAGAAGTTATTACTTGTGACCTTTCTTTTATAAGTATTAAAAAAGGTCTATCTAAAATAATTGAATTTAATAAAACTAATATAACCCTTATAGTATTGGTTAAGCCACAATTTGAATTATCAAAAGATAAAATTGGTAAAAATGGGATAGTATCTGAACCAAATTATAGACAAGAAGCAGTTAAAGACATAAGTGATTGGTTAGTTACTAAAAATTGGAAAGTAAATAGTATTATAGATAGTTGCATAACTGGAACAAAAGGAAATCAAGAGTATTTTATTTATTGTGTAAAAAAAGAAATTTAAAAATAATATTCTGCATTAGGCACCATATTTGTCCCAGACGCAATTCTGTTAGTCATATTAAAAAAAGCAGCAACTTCTATTATTTCTAAAATCTGAAATTCATTAAATTTTATTTTTCTTAGTTTATCTCTATCATCTTCATTTATTTTATGAGAGTTTTGGGTAAGTTTAGAAACAAAATTTAGCATTATTTTATGTTTTTTTGAAATTTGAGCTACCTCATAATTAATTAATATATTTTTTGCTTTTATTGGATCTTTAAGAAGTTTTGCTAAAGTATAGCTATGAGAAACACAACAGTATAAACACCTATTAGTAGTAGATACTACTACTGCTATCATTTCTTTTTCTATTTTTGATAAATAATTATCATCCTGCATCAATCTATTATAAAAAATATTAAAAGCATCAAATTTTTTTTTATCAATAGTATTTGTTTTTAATATATTTGGTATTAACCCTAACCTTTCTTTACAAATTTTAAAATAACTTTGAATATCCTTGTCATTTAAATTACCTTTAACAGGAATTTTTAATGACCATAATTTTTCATTTTTCATTTAAATACCTCTAATTTAAACTTCAGTCTTTCTTCTTAATAAATGATCAGCTAATACTAATGCCACCATTGCTTCTGC
>CACCMS010000045.1 GCA_902547175.1 Rhodospirillaceae bacterium
CTTAAAATATATTTAGTTAACATAAGTTACCAGAATGAAGTGCCAATGGCACCTTTAAAGGGGCCTTTAAGATTTTTAGTTATCCATCCTCCATAAAATTCTCCTTCTTGCTTTTTTACTAATTCTCCATTAACAATACATTTCTCAGCTTTCGATGCATAAAAACTAATATACTCTTTTAAAGGTTGAAATTCTTTCTTAGGTGATTTATAAAACCAACCTATATTTAAAATTTTTATTTTTCCCAAATCCAAGTCTACATAATTTGCTGTCCCTTTCCATTCACAATATGAATTACTTTTATTTTTTTTTAATAAATTAATAGCAACATCTTCTGGTGGAAAATAATATGTGGGAGGATGTGAGGTCTCAATGACGCGTATAGCATTATTAGTTTTTGCTATAGTTTTATTTTCTACTATTACTTCTATTGTACCTTTATGTTTTTGGCAAATAGCAGGTCTCGGGTAGTCCCACACATTTTCTTTCTTTAAAGTCATTACACTATTATATACCACAAAGGAATAAAATTTACAGTCTTATTGTACAATTATAATTACGCATAACTGATGATATAATTGTAGATTAGATGTTACTTTGATATGATAAAGTTTATTTAAGTAAGGAATCAATAATTGAGTAAAATATATTTAATAATAGTAATATTTTTTGTAGCTTTAGGGAATGCATCAGAAGATATAAAAATAAAAAATGTTTGCAAATGGTACCACGAGGAAATACTAGGATGGCATCAAAACTATTTATTTTTTAAAAAAAGACATGTAGAGATATCAGATAAAAGTAAATATCCAGATACAGATGATAAAACTATTCAAAGATTTTTAACAAAGCAAAAAAAGTTAGATGAAGTAATAGGTAACGCAGAAAAGAAAATAGAAAACTTTTCTAAAGTATATCATTATTTAGAATGTACTAGATTTGAAAAAAAATTTGAGAAATACTAATTACTTAATTAAAAATATATATCAAAAATAATCATAAAACTAAAACATAGTTACAAGAATTAAATGAAAAAACTAGAAGTAAAGAATTTGACCAAGATGTTTAATGGTAAATTAGCTATCAACAAAATTAATTTTAGTTTAGAGGAAAATAGTATTCTAGGTATTTTGGGACCGAATGGTTCAGGTAAATCAACAACTATAGGTATACTGCTTGGATTGATCAAACAAACATCAGGAGATATATACATTAACAATACTTACATAAGCAAGCAAAATAGATTGAAATTTTTAAATATTATGAATTTTGCATCTCCTTATACTGAATTGCCAAAAAGACTTTCAGTAATGGAAAATTTAAATATTTATGCTCGCTTATACGATGTAAAAAATATAAAAGATAGATTAGAAGAAATTTACGACTATTTTGAGCTTTATGATTTACTTGGAAAAAAAACAGGTGAACTTTCTTCTGGGCAAAAAACAAGGGTAGCCTTAGCTAAAGCATTAATAAATAAACCAGAAATATTATTATTAGATGAACCTACTGCAAGTCTTGATCCGGTGGTAGCTGAGTACTTAAAAACCTTTATATATAAATATAAAAAGAATAATAATATTTCTATTTTATTTTCTTCGCATAACATGCAGGAAGCTCAAAGATTATGTGATAAAATTATGATTTTGAAAAAAGGAGAAGTAATCGAGCAAGGAAAAGTTAATTTTATATTAGATAAGTACAAGAAAAAAAAATTAGAAGATGTATATTTTAAAATATTTGGTGAAAAATGAACTTTAATAGAATTTATGGTCTTTTTTTAAGACACATGTACCTAATCATTGGTTCAATCCCAAGAATAATTGATTTAGTATATTGGCCAACTATTCAAATCTTACTATGGGGTTTTATATCAAAATTTTTTACCTTAAATTCTGATTATTATAGCAATACTGTAGGTGTAATTTTAACAGCAGCAATACTTTACGACTTTTTATTCAGAAGTAGTATTAGTTATAATATTATGTTTTTGGAAGAAATCTGGAGTAGAAACTTTACTAATCTTTTTATTACTCCTATAAAAAAAAGTGAAATAATTGCATCACTAACAATTACCGCAATTATTAGAACGTTAATAGGTTTAGTCCCAGTATCATTGTTTGCTATTCCTCTTTTTGGTGTATCTATATATGAAATAGGATTTATTTTATTTGCTCTGTTGATTAATTTACATATTTTTGGAATTACTCTGGGAATTTTTGTCTCATCTGGATTAATTAGATATGGACCTGCTTTTGAAAATATTGCATGGGCTACGCTTTTTTTATTAGCTCCGCTTGGGTGTATATATTATCCAATTGAAATTCTACCAGATTGGTTGCAGTCTGTAGCGAAGTCACTACCCTTAGTTTATATATTTGAAGAAGTTAGAAATATATTAATTTATCAAACTTATAGTGTAATAAATATTTATAAAGCTACAATGATTACGTTTTTATACTTTTCAAGTGCAGTATTTATATTTTGTGTAGCATTTGAAAAATCACGTGAAAAAGGGACCCTTCTGAGTATGGGAGAGTGACTTAAAAAATGTATAAAATGAAAATAATAACTTTCAAAATTATCATAAAAATAATATTAATTTACACAATCATTATAAAAAATTTAAAAGCAGACTTTTTTATAGATATTTCTGCTTTAATAGAAAATAATACTCCAAGATTAAGTTATGGAGTTGCAGTAACTGACATAGATAATGATGATAAATTTGACTTTATAGTAACAGGATATAGATATTCTAATTTAGCTCTCTCATATAAAAAAAATAAACTACGAAACATTATTAATCAAAGTATATTTACTGATCAAAATAGACAAGCTATTGGTGTAGCAGCATGTGATGTAGATTTTGATGGAAAAGAAGAAATATATATTTTAAACACTGACTCTTTTAGCGGAAAAAAAATATATGCAGATAGATTATTAGACTCAATTGACAATGTTTATATAGATTTATTTGAAGATAATATTAATAATGGAGTTTTAAATGTTACAGCAGGTAGGTCAGTAGCATGTGTTGATAGAAAGGGAAATGGAAAATATTCTGTATATGTTTCTAATTATGGAGGACGTTCAAAGTTTTATACAATAAATGGAAAGAAAATTATTGACGAGGCACCTAAACTAAATCTTGATAAGATAACAGGAGGCAGAGCAATAGTAGCAGGACATATTCTGTCAGAAAGAATGGATATATTTGCTTCTAATGAAAGAGGTCCAAATTTTTTGTATAAAAATATAAATGGTAATTTTGTAAATGTAGCAAAAAGATATGGAGTAGAAGATAAAAATCAAAATGGAAGAGGTACAGTTTTATCAGATTTATTATATAAAGGTAAATTAGGTATAATATCAGGAAACTGGCAGGGTTATCATAGGCTTTATATTTTAAGAAAAAATAAATTTTTAGACTTAATGGACTTGTCATTTAATAGACCATCAAAGGTTCGTACAATTATAGCAGCAGACTTTGATAACGATGGATATGATGAAATTTTTATAAATAATATTGGACAGTCTAATAGGTTATTCAAGATAAAAGAAAATGGGCTTTTAGAAAAAATAGTTCTTAAGAATGCTGCGCTATCAAACGGTTTTGGAACTGGAGCAGCAGTAGCTGATATTGATAAAGATGGTATTTTAGAGTTATTAGTAAGTAATGGAGAAAGTTTTAAACAACCATTGAATCTTTTTAAAGCAAATATAAAAGAAAATTTTTCATATTTAAGAATAAAACCTGTTACAAAGTATAACGCTCCTGCTAGAGGATCAACAGTT
>CACCMS010000046.1 GCA_902547175.1 Rhodospirillaceae bacterium
GTTTAATTCTGGCATTTAAAAAAGAAGAAAAAAAAATTAATGTAAAAGACACTATATTAATAACGACCCTTTCATGGCCAGTAATGATCATTTTATCAAGTTTGCCATTCTACTTGGATGTGAATTGTGAAAATTATATTGATGCAATTTTCGAAGCTACTTCTGGTCTTACAACTACAGGAGCAACCGTATATATAGAAGTAGAAAGTTTATCCTCAGGAATTTTAATATGGAGAGCTCTTCTTCAGTGGCTAGGAGGATTAGGTATTATTATTTTTGCTATATCAATCATTCCTATTTTCAATATTGGGGGTATTAAATTATTCACTCAAGATTGGAGTGAAAAACCTAAAGATCTTCACTATAGACCAAAAGAAATTGCTAAATTATTAGGTAGTATTTATATATCTTTAACTTTAATTATTTTGATTCTTTTATATACTAGTGGTCTGAGTTTTTTTGATGCCTTTAGTCACGCTTTAACAACAATTGCAACAGGTGGATTCTCCACTAAATCTTCTTCGATTGGGTACTATAATAATTTTTTTACAGAACTAATAATAATATTTGGAATGCTTGCTGCCAGTCTTCCATTTACCTTATACATTGCATGCTTTAGAAAAAACTTTACAAGTCTTTTCGATAGCCAAGTATTATTATTTTTTTCTCTAATAATATTTTTTGTTTTATCTATGACCCTTTGGGTACACTTTAATAATAATATCAATATTTTTTTAGCATTGAGATTATCATTGTTTAATAGCATATCCGTTATGACAGGAACTGGCTATTCAACAGAGAATTTTTCAAATTGGGGATTTTTTGCAAACACAATGTTTTTAATAATGATGTTGTTAGGAGGTTGCTCTGGCTCAACTACTGGTGGTTTAAAAATATTTAGAATTCAAGTCCTTTGGGCATTAGTAATTAAAGAGCTTAAAGCTATAAAATCACCCAGAACAATTAGTAATACAAACCTAAAGAACATCAATATAAATGATAATATTATAAACTCTGTGATGATAATATTTTTCTGTTTTATCTTTAGTGTATTTTTCATTGCAAGTGTTTTCCTATATTATGAATATGACTTTATAACATCAATATCAGCTGCCATTACTTCAGTCTCAGTAGTTGGTCCAGGCTTAGGGAATATAATTGGACCTGAAGTAAGCTTTACTCAATTACCTAGTGTCCTAAAATTATTATTATCATTTGGAATGGTTTTAGGAAGATTAGAGTATTTAGCTTTTTTAATAATTTTAGCGCCAAAATTTTGGATTAAATAAGATTTTTTTCATATCCTCACCAATTTTTAAAATTACTGGAATAAAAATTA
Source organism: Rhodospirillaceae bacterium (assembly GCA_902547175.1). The sequence goes on from CACCMS010000046.1 coordinate 1,340, forward strand.
AAACTAATAATGTTGAAAAAAGAAGTCCAAAAACTATAGTTATAGCCATAGGTTTCAAAAACTGAGCTTGCACACTTCCTTCAAATAATAATGGCGTTAAACCAGCTATAGTTGTTAACGAAGTTAACATAACTGCTCTTAATCTCTCTTGAGCACCAGTTATTATTGCACTATTTATGTCTACACCATTTTTTATTTTTTCATAAATATTAGATACCATTATAATAGAATCGTTAATGACAATTCCTGATAAACCAAAGATTGCTACTAGAGATAAAATTGTAATATCAAAGCCTGTTACCCAATGCCCGCCTATAACACCAATTAATGTAAACGGAATAATTGACATTATAGAAAATGGTAAAAAATAAGATTGAAAAATAAATGCCAAAATTATGTATATCACACCTATTGCTAAAAAACCTCCTCTTTTCATATCTCCGAAAGTTTCTTTTTGCTCCTCTGCTCTGCCAGCCAGATACCAGTCCAAATTAAAATTATTTTCTAATTTCTTCAAAATATTTACTTTAATTTCTTTCATAATATCATCTGGATTTACAAGTATTTCATTTATTTCTCCTGTTACTGAGACTTCTCTATATCCATTATTTCTTTTTATTGTAGAAAAACTTTGGCTTTTTCTCATATCAGCAATTTCTGATATTGGAATAAGTTTTCCGTTAGGTGATAAAACTAGATGCGAATTAAAAGTATTTATATTCATAGTATCTAGGTTATTTCTTACTATAATCTCAATTTCATCTTCACCTCTAAAAAATTTAGTAACAGATACTCCATCAAATATTGCTTTAATTTTTTTTGCTAAATAATTGCTATTAAAATCTAAACTCTCAGCTTTCTCTGTTAAAGTAAACTCAATTTCTCTTTTCCCAAGAGGAAGATTGTCCTTAATATCCGACACTCCTTTTAACTTTAAAAGCTCACTTTGAACAAAGTTAGAGGCTTGCTTTAATGTATCTAAATCTGCATTCTGAGATCTAATTCTTATATCTATATCTAAGCCTGGAGGACCTCCTTTTCTTTCTAACACAGTAAAGCTATTTAAACCTATAGGTAAATCAATATTTTCTTTCCACTCTTTAATTAACTCATCAGTCCTTTTTTCCCTTTTTTCAGGACTAACTAATTCTACAATCATTCCACCTACATGGTCTCCAAACTCTTTAGTAGAAATTCTACTACCCCAAATAGGCTTTCCTACTATTGCGTAAGTTGTCTTTACAATATTAGTTCTATCTATTTCCTTCAGTTTCTTATCCAGAGTATTTGTAAATTCTATAGAATGTTTTTTTAAAGTTCCTGGGGAGAAACTAAAATTTGCTAGAATAATTTGGCTCTCTGGAGAAGGAAAAAAATAAAATTTAACATGTGAAAACTTTAGCAATGAAAAAGACATTATTAATAGACATATTGACACAAAAAATGTTTTATATTTGTGTTTAATAGAAATCATTAAAAAACTTAAAAATGTTTTTCTTTTAAAAATTTCTAAATACTGATTAAGGTTTAGTCTTTTTCTGCTATTTTTTACATCTTCAATCAATGCCATTTTTATATGACCAGGCAGTACAAAGAAACATTCAAAAAGACTAGCAATTATAACACTGATTACTACTAAAGGAATTGCTTCTATAACTTGACCAATTACTCCTGAAATTAAAAAAACGGGAGCAAATCCAGCTATAGTTGTTAAAGAGGCCGCAGTGACAGGGCCTAACATTCTTATTGCACCAACGTACGCTGCCTCTGAAGGACTTTTACCTAGCTCACTTTGGTATTCTATATGTTCAGCTACTACTATTGAGTCATCAACGATAATACCAAGCATCATTATTAGAGCAAATAAGCTGATCATATTTATAGATTGTCCAGTTAATAACATGATTGCTAAAGTTACTGAAATCGCCGCTGGTATTCCAATTGCAACCCAAATGACAACCCTTAACTTCAAAAATAAGAATAATATTAATAATACAAGTACTAATCCACCTAATCCATTCTTAAGAAGTAAATTAATTCTATCTCTAATTAACTGTGATGAAAGATCATATATTTGAATATTTATTTTATTTTTAAGCTTGGCTTGGAATTC
>CACCMS010000047.1 GCA_902547175.1 Rhodospirillaceae bacterium
AAAAATAAGAAAAATTATTTTTTCCTATCCAATAAACAATGAAAATGTAAAAAATATAGTTATGGGGGTCAACCATTTGGGTTATGATAAAAAAAACCATAATTTCATTACAGGAGCTAGCTGCACAACAAACTGTTTAGCCCCAATAGTAAAAGTTTTGAAAAATAATTTTACTATAAAGCATGGGTTAATAACCACTATTCATGATATAACTAATTCTCAAAGCATAATAGATGGTATGCATAATGATATTAGAAGATCCAGGTCTTCTAGTACTAATCTAATACCAACTACTACAGGATCTGCTAAAGCTATAGGCTTAATTTTTCCTGAGCTAGAAGGTAAATTAGATGGTATAGCAGTTCGTGTTCCAGTATTAAATGCATCACTAACAGACTGTGTATTTGAAATAGTTGAAGAGACTAGTATTGAAGAAATCAATAGTAAGTTTAATGAAGCAGCAACTTCATATTTAAAAGGAATTTTAGGTTACGAAGACAGGCTTTTAGTCTCTAGCGATTATGTGAGTGATACAAGGTCTTCAATAGTTGATGCTCAATCAACAATGGTTAATGACAAAAGTCAAATTAAAATTATTTCATGGTATGATAATGAGTATGCTTACTCATTGAGATTAATAGAGCTATGTAAATATGTAATTAATCAAGGTATTTAATTAATTGGTGGATATAAAAAAGTATATAGCAGTAACTGCTTCTTACTGGAGTTTTACTCTAACTGATGGTGCGCTTAGAATGCTGGTATTATTATACTTCCACAATATTGGGTATACTCCCATACAGTTATCTTTACTATTTATGCTTTATGAATTTTGTGGAGTTATAACAAATATTACTGGAGGATATTTAGCTAAAAGGTTTGGTCTTAATAAAACTTTATTTACAGGAATATTTTTGCAGATAGTAGCTTTAACTTTGCTATTTAATCTTAATAACACTTGGCCTCAATTATATTCTTTGGTTTATGTAATAATTGCTCAGGGCATTAGCGGAATAGCTAAAGATTTAACTAAAGTTAGTGCTAAAAGTGCTATTAAGACTGTGGTTTCTGATGAAAATAAAAATAGAAGACTTTTTAAACTAGTATCTTTTTTAACAGGCTCTAAAAATACCTTAAAAGGTATTGGATTTTTTTTAGGTTCTTTTTTATTAAGTTTAGTTGGTTATAAAGTAACATTAAGTATTTTTATATTTTTTCTTCTTTTATTGTTAATATTCTCTCTTATAAGTTTAAGAAATTATTCTGGTATAGTTAAAAAGAAAGTAAAATTTTCTAAACTTTTTTCTAAAAGTAATTCAATAAACATATTATCTGTTTCAAGAGTTTTTCTATTTGGAGCAAGAGATATATGGTTTGTAGTGGGCATACCAATTTTTTTTTATGAAAAGTTAGACTGGAGTTTTACAGAAGTAGGATCATTTATGGCATCTTGGATTGTTTTTTATGGCATTGTTCAGTCATTTGCTCCTAAATTATTGAAAATGTTTTATGGAAATAATTTTTCTGAGAATGATCAGGCTTTTTTTTGGTCTATAAAGCTATTCCTTATGATGTCCAGCTTAGGTTTTTTATCGCATACTTATGATTATAATGGTTATATTATCTGTATTGGACTTTTTATATTTGCTTTTGTATTTGCTATAAATTCTTCTATTCATTCATATCTGATTTTGGCATTAACTAAAAAGAGTGATGTTACACTTGATGTTGGATTTTATTATATGGCTAATGCAACGGGACGTTTGGTGGGATGTTTAATATCAGGTTTTTCTTATCAAATAGCTGGATTAATGGGGTGTTTATTATTTACAAGTTTATTTCTATTTTTTTGTAGTTTATTTTCTTATTTTTTAAAAAAAAATTAAGAAATTTTTTTTAATAAACTTTCAGGTTTAAAAGTTAATAAGTTAAGGGAGTTAAATTGATGATGCTTTAACATTTTATTCAATTCGGTACCAGTATATTCTAAGTGTAACATATCACTTGCATTTAGGTTTAATACTCTCACTGTAATTTTTTTTTTCTTTAAAATTTTTAAGGCATCATATCTATGATGACCATTTATAATGTAGCCATTTCTGTCTACAGTTAAAGGAGCACAGGTCTGATCCAAAATTCTGTTTATTTGTTTCTTTAATTTCTTAAAAGTTCTTTTCTCTTGAATGCTCTTTAATTCCTTTATATTCATAACTCCCAAAAATCCTACATTTTTTACTTGAGGCAATGACTCTCCTTGAGTTACGGCAAACTCATAACTTCTATCCAAGTATTCTTTTTTATTAATTATTTGATAGTTGTATTTCCTAAAAAAGGAATAAACTTGCTTTTGAATTTTTTCATGAGAAAAAAAATCTTTTATAGGATTTATGTTATCTATTTCTAACAATTTAAACCTTTTAATAGCATTATCTAAAATATAGATGAATGTCAATCCAGAGAATAACCGGTTGATCTTACTGTTCTTATTATTTCCCTAGAATTTTCTATATTTATAGCTTTCCTAAGCCTTCTTATGTGAACATCTACAGTTCTTATTTCAATATCAGACTCTAGCCCCCAGACCTTATCAAGAAGTTGCTCTCTTGAAAAAACTAATTTAGGATTGGTCATAAAATATAATAATAATTCATATTCTTTAGGACTGAGTTTAACCTGATTTCCATTTCTATAAACTCTATGTGTTTTTAGATGTAGTTCTATATTATCATATGATAGTTTATTGAAAAATAAGTTTGGATAAGACCTCTTTAATACAGCTTCAACTCTAACTAAAAGTTCTTTATGCGAGAATGGTTTAGTAATATAGTCATCTGCTCCTGAGTTAAACCCTGTAATTTTATCTGCTTCTTCTTCTTTTGCTGTGACAAATATGACAGGAATATTTAAGTTTTCTTTTTGTTTTTTTATTGTTCTCAAAAAGGACAGCCCAGACATTTCAGGAAGCATCCAGTCCAATAAGATCAAATGTATACTGTGATCGTCACATAATTCAAGCGCTTCCTCCGCAGAGCAAGCTTCAAATATTTTATAAGTATTTTTTAAATTATAATTTAATAGTTCTCTTATTGTTATATCATCTTCTACTATTAAAATATTAAGCATCAGTTTAATTTTTTTCTAGGTGGTATTTTTATGTCTCCACTGGCCATATATGCAATGGACTCAGCAATATTTGTAGCATGATCACCAATTCTTTCAAAGTTTTTAGATATAAATAACATATGGGTACCTGGTACAACTAGTTTTGAAGAACTTGTCATTTTTTCTAGCAGGTTTGTAAATGTTTTTAAATGAATTTTATCAATCTCTAAGTCATTTATTCTAACATCTGTAGCTTTTTTGAAATCTTTGTTTATGAATGCATCTAAACTTT
>CACCMS010000048.1 GCA_902547175.1 Rhodospirillaceae bacterium
GTGCCCACTCCCGGACTCGAACCGGGACGTCCTTACGGACAAGGGATTTTAAGTCCCTTGCGTCTACCTATTCCGCCAAGTGGGCTAATTCTTTACATTCATACCAAATTAATTAACTTTTATCTATAGAAAATAGTATATTCATCTTTTTAAAAATAATGCTAATTTTTTTAATGGCTTTTTCTATTGATTTCAAATCTTTACTTCTTAAAACTACATTAGTACCAATGTTTGGAGGCTTATAAAATGGATAACTTCCTATATCTATGCGATCAAACTCTTCACTTATTTTCGTAAGAACTTGAGCTATATCTCCTTCAGGTTTTTTAATTTTTAAAGTTTCTGAAAAAAACATTTTACCCTTCTGTAGTCTAGGTTCTACACTATCCAAAAACATCGCCTGCATAATTTTAGGAACTCCTGCCATCACCCAAACATTTTTAATTTTAAACCCGGGCGCAGCAGATACTGAATTCATAATTAATTTTGACTGAGCTGGTAAATAAGCCATCTTCATTCTACTTTCATTAAGTTCGAATTTGCTACTTTGATAATAATCCTCTAACAGCTTCTTTGCTTTTTTATTTATTACTAATTTTTTTTTAAATGCTAAGGCAACCGATAAAGCTGTAATATCGTCATGTGTTGGACCTATACCACCAGTCACGAATACGTTTTTATATTTTTTCGATGATTCAATAATTATTTTCTTTATAATTTTAATTTTATCAGGGATAATTCTAATTTCATCTATATTAATTCCAATCTTAGAACAACGATCTGCAATGAAATTAGCATTTTTATCAAGTGTTCTTCCTGATAATATTTCATTTCCTATAATAATGATAATAGCATCATGCATAGTTTGAGAATATAGATTTGATATGAATAATCAAAAAAAAAATAATAAAAAAACTATATCAATAATCAAACGTTGAGCTTTTTTTCATAAAATGTAAAATATAAATATAATAATGAATGAAAATACTATATTAGATGAATATAATAACCCTGTTGTTCTGCATAGTGAATCAGACTTCGATAAAATGAGAAATGCTGGAAAACTAGCATCACAGGTATTAGACTATATTACTCCTCATGTTAAAGAAAACATAACCACCCTTGAACTTGATCAATTATGTCATGATTTTATTATATCAAAAGGGGCAATACCCGCTCCGTTGAATTATAAAGGTTTTCCTAAATCAATTTGCACATCAGTAAATCATGTTGTTTGTCATGGAATTCCCTCTAATAAAATATTAAAAAGCGGTGACATTATTAATATTGATATAACTGTTATACTTGACGATTGGCATGGGGATACTAGTAGAATGTTTTTTATTGGAAAAAAAAATATTAAGTCAGAAAAACTAGTTGATGTTACTTATAATTCTATGTGGGAAGGAATACAAAAAGTTAAACCAGGAAATACGTTAGGTGATATCGGAAATGCCATTCAAAAGTATGCTGAAAAATTTGGATATTCAGTAGTGCGAGACTTTTGTGGACACGGAATAGGTAGAGTCTTCCATTGTGCTCCTAATATTTTACATTATGGAGAAAAAGGACAGGGCATGCAATTAAGAGAAGGAATGATATTTACTATAGAACCGATGATTAACATTGGAAAAAAAGATATTAAAATATTAGGTGATGGATGGACAGCTGTCACAAGAGATAAAAAATTATCAGCTCAATATGAACATACGGTAGGTGTAACTAAAAACGGCTATGAGGTATTTACGCTATCTGAAAAAGAAAAAGTAAATATAAATTAGTTGTTTTAATTTTATATTTTTGTAAAATTAAAGGATGTATTATCATCCTTTAATTGGTATCTCTATATTCTTAATAGCTGTGATTTTTTCATTTTTTCTAGGTAGGCTTTATATAAAAAAAAGGTTAAACTTTATTTCCCAAAGTAACGATAAAAAAAAATCTGCTTTACCTAAAGGTGAAATTACTGCTCCAGATGCTCCTTGGTTAGATAAAAAATAATATAATCCTAGAATTCTGGTGCATTGCTTCTTATTTAATCTATTGCATTTACCTTAAAAGAAACTAATATTATATTATGTATAAAATATTTAAATTACTGGTATTATTACTTATATCATGTTCATCCTATCAAGCTTCTGCTTCAGACTTTGACGAAACCTTAATCACTATTGAGACGCGAAAGACAGCAATGCAAGGAATTTGGGAGAGGGTAAAAAGATTATCTCCCTATGTGGAATTAAAGGAAAAAATTGATTATAATAAAGATTTAGCTACAGAAGATGCACAGGAGATAGTAACATTACTAGAAAAGACAGAAAAATTATGGTCTGCAAGAAGCAATTTATCATCTAAAGGTTTCACAAATGCAACACCAGCAGTCTGGGCTCTCCCAGATTATTTCAGTAAATTATACGCTAATGCAGGAAAATCAGCTTTAAACCTAAAGAATGCTATTGCAGAAGATAATATAGATGAAACTGTTATAGCAATGTGCAATTTAGGAAATGCATGTGGCACCTGTCATGCAAATTTTAGAAGATTGTTAACGAGTCAGCTCGCTAATGAGGTAAGTGGTTGGTCTGGAAAATACGTCAAAAACTGTCAATAATTGCTATTGTAAATTTGATTCTTTTAAAACATACTTGCCATCCTTAAGTCCATCAAAAACAGAGCTAATCTGTGGATGAGAGCAAGGGTCTAAATTTTCATCATGAAGAAGATTCTGTTGAGAAACATAAGCTATATAAGGACCATCATCATTTTCAGCAAACAGATGGTAAAATGGTTGGTTTCGCTTTGGTCTTATATCTTTTGGGATAGAGTCGTACCATTCTTCACTATTCATAAACTCGGGATCAACATCAAAAATTACACCTCTAAATGGATAATATCTATGTTTAACTAATTCCCCTATAGTAAAAATGGGGGTATCTAATTTCTGTTTATA
>CACCMS010000049.1 GCA_902547175.1 Rhodospirillaceae bacterium
TTACAATTAGGTGCATTTAATAACACTAAATATAATGCATATGGAGATCAGGAACCTAAGAGAACAAATCTTCCTTTCTTTATTAAGTATTCTTTTCCATCAGAATATTCAAAAAAAAATGCTAAATTTTGTTGGGAGGGAACAGCATATATAGGAAAAGAATTAGTAAAGACAGAGTTCACTAACATGGAATGTATTAAGTTTAACAATATTAAAATTAATTCTGCAGATTTCTATGATGTATGGCTTATAGAAACTGGTAACACAATTCCTTTAAAAGCTAAACTAGATCTTCCTTTTAAATATAAAGTAGCTTATTACCTTAAACACCTCATAAGTATATTATCTTGTTTGTTAATTTTAGCTATTATTTTTAATAAGATTAATTATAACAAATTTTTTATTTATATTATTTCAGTTTTAATTAGTCTAGCGCTATCTTTTTATTTTTATCCAAACTTAATTAATAAATTTATAATTTTTGAAGGTGGAAATGATGGTTTACTTTATGTTCATTTTGCCCACTTAATCTCTGACTTTCTATCTGTAAAAGATTTTAAAGGAGCATTTATGGGAGGCGAAGAAGCATATGACCTCATGCCTTTTTATAGATATGTATGGGTAATAAATTTTATCTTATTTGAAGAGTCACCATGGATGCTTATCTTTATATTAACTTTTTTTCCAATAGTTATTTATAAAATTTTTAGTGAAATATTAGGAAAAAATTATGCAAAATACTTTTTAATATTTTGGTTTTTTATTCCAATATTTGAGGCTTTTGGGTTTTGTCATTTTTATTATGTAAAACTGGCTTTAAGAGGTTTTGGCGAGCCATTATCATATCTTTGTTTTTTATCTGCCTTATTATTTTTTATAAAATTTAGTAAAAACTCTAATTGCATAGACTATTCTAATTCTTTTATATTCGGACTACTTTTAGGTTCATCTATTGGACTTAGAGCAAACATTTTGCCCGCCTGCATGGTACTAATAGCATTTTATTTAGTTCTAGCATATAAAAAAAATTATAAGAATTTTTTGTTTTTATCTTTGGGGTTTAGCCTAGTTTTAATTATGCCAATACATAACTATGTTTTTACAAATAAATTTATTCCTCTAACGATAGCTGCATATAAAGACTGGAATCTAGGTGCTAGGCCTTCTGATTATTTTATCCTATTTAAATCCTTATTAACATTTTCTTTAAACCTGTCTGTGTTAGAAAAAATAATAAATCATGTTCATGGTGAAATTAAACTGTATGAAGTTTGGTACCACTTAGCTATAGCAATAAGTATTTTCTATTCAATAAAAAGACAATCGCCTTTTATAATAAGGTGTTTAGCAATATCTTCTATAAGTTTGATATCATTATTGCTATTTTACCATGTGGGTGGGAGATATAGTTATTTATCATGGACTTTAAGTTTAGTCGTACTATCATATTGGTTTAAAGCTAATTTTTTACCTTATATTAAAAAAATACAAAATTAAATGCTACTTAGTATAATTTCTCCTACTTATAATGAAGCTGATAACATAATAAAACTTGTTAATTCAATTGAGTTAACTCTCAAAAGATATGATTTTGAAATCATTTTTGTAGATGATAACTCTAATGATAAGACACATGAAATAATAAAAAACCTTTCTTCAAAAAAGCCCAATGTGAGATGTTTAAGAAGAATAGGCAGGAGAGGGCTTTCTTCTGCAGTAATTGAAGGTTGCCTTTCTAGTTCATCAGATTTACTTCTAATAATGGATGCTGACTTGCAGCATGATGAAAAAAAAATTCCTTTGATGCTTAAACTTATTGAAGAAAAAAAATTAGATTTAGTTATAGCAAGTAGGTTTCTGAATCATAAAAAAGTATTAGGATTAACTAAGTACAGAAATGCTTTGTCAAAACTCGCTAACTTTTTAGCTAATAAAATCTCTAAAGCTAAACTTACTGATCCAATGAGTGGATTTTTCTTAATAAAAAGAACTGTATTTGATCAAATAGCTCCAAATTTATCTGGGTTAGGATTTAAGATTTTATTAGATATTTTTTCTTCTTCTAAAAATAAGCTTAAATATAAAGAAATCTCTTTTACTTTTAAAAAAAGAGTTTACGGGGAGTCTAAACTAGACTCATTAGTGTTATGGGAGTACTTGCTATTATTATGGCAATCTAAATTTGGTAGTTTTATTTCTGCAAGATTTTTTTCCTTTTGCTTGATTGGAGGCTCTGGTGTTTTTGTACACATTGTCGCTTTATATTTTTTTATTAATTTCAGTTTCAGTTTTCTTTATGCTCAAACACTTTCTACATTTGTAGCAATGACATCAAACTTTTTTTTAAATAATATGCTTACATATAGAGATAAAAGGAAAAAAGGCCTTGCCGCCTTCAAAGCTCTATTCCTTTTTTATTTAACCTGTGGAATAGGCGCATCAGCAAATATTGGTATTTCTAATTTACTATACGTAAGTAATATATCTGGTGTGTCTGGAATATGGTATTTTTCTGGCTTTATAGGGGCAATCGTAGGGTCTATATGGAACTTCTTAATGTCTTCATTGGTAACCTGGAAAACTAAATAAAGATTATCTTGTTATTTCTTTAAATAGGTCTTCTAGAGTAGTATCTTTAATTGAAATATCTTTTACTTTAATATTATATTTTACAACTTCATTTATAAGTTCGTCAATAGAGTGTCGAGAAGGTTTATAGTCTATTGAGATTTCATTG
>CACCMS010000050.1 GCA_902547175.1 Rhodospirillaceae bacterium
ACATGAAATTTTTTCTTTTTCTTTTCTTAAATTAGTACAAAAAAATATATGCTTTTCATAAAATAATTTCATATTTACTATCACAGATGATTTATTATAATATTAATATAATATATTATATATTGAAAGCAGTTAAATAAATTGATAAAAGAAGTTGAGATAAAAGCTAATGGTGGCCCTGAGAGAATTTTATGGAAAGACTGTGAGCTTGAAAAATTAAAGCCAGGACAGGTAACTTTACAACATACATTTGTTGGGCTTAATTTTATAGATACTTATCATCGATCTGGGTTATACCCTCTTCCTCTTCCTACTAAATTAGGAATGGAGGGTGCCGGCGTAATAGTTGATAAGTCCTCAGATGTAGACGAATTCGCTGTTGGTGACAGAGTTGCATACGTTATGGCTTTGGGCAGCTATTCCACAAAAAGAAATATTGAAGCAAACAAATTAGTAAAAATACCTAAATCTGTTTCAGATCAACAGGCTGCTGCAGTATTATTAAAAGGAATGACTGTAGAATATTTAGTAGAGAGACTCTTTAAAATAAATAATACTCATACGGTTCTTTTTCATGCTGTAGCCGGTGGGGTTGGCCTATTAGCCTGTCAATGGCTAAAATACTTAGGTGCAAAAATAATTGGTACAGCAGGAACTGAAGAAAAAGCCATCCTAGCTAAACAAAATGGATGTGATGAAGTTATCTTGTATAAAAGCGAAAACTTTGTTGAAAAAGTAAAATATTTAACAAATGATGAAGGCGTTGATGTAGTTTATGACGGGGTAGGCAAAGATACAGCAATACTAGGGCTTGATTGCCTAAAGCCACTAGGCACTATGGTTGTTTTTGGAAATTCATCTGGAAACTGTCCACCAGTAGACCCAGGCCTTTTAGCTTCTAAAGGAAGCTTATTTTTTACTAGACCCACCCTTATGACCTATGGAACTAAAAAAAATGATCTTCTACATAGTTCTAGCAGAGTATTTGATATGCTTTCAACCAATAAAATTAAATTAGAAATAAATACGTCTTACAACCTTTCAGATGTTTCTAAAGCACATACTGATTTAGAAGCAAGAAAAACTTTTGGTTCAATTGTAATGAAGAATGATTACTGATTCATTGCTGAAAAGAAATCCTCATTATTTTTAGAAGACTTAAGCTTTTCTAATAAAAATTCCATCGCGTCTGTAGTTCCCATAGGAGATAGAATTTTTCTTAATACCCACATTTTTGATAGCACCCCTTTATCAACTAGAAGTTCTTCTTTTCTTGTTCCAGACTTAGCAATATCAATAGCAGGGAATGTCCTTTTATCGGCCAGTTTTCTATCTAAAACAATCTCTGCATTGCCAGTCCCTTTAAACTCCTCAAATATCACTTCATCCATTCTAGACCCTGTTTCTATAAGCGCTGTTGCGATTATGGTTAAACTTCCGCCTTCTTCTATGTTTCTTGCTGCACCAAAAAATCTTTTTGGTCTTTGCAGTGCATTAGCATCTACACCTCCTGTTAATACCTTGCCAGATGAAGGTACAACAGTATTATATGCTCTTGCTAATCTAGTTATTGAGTCAAGTAAGATAACTACGTCCCTACCACTCTCTACCAATCTTTTAGCTTTTTGAATGACCATCTCTGCTACTTGAACGTGTCTGCTGGCAGGTTCATCAAAAGTAGAAGACACCACTTCTCCTTTAACAGTTCTTTGCATATCTGTAACTTCCTCAGGTCTCTCATCTATAAGTAAAACTAACAAATATACTTCCTCATGATTCATTTCAATAGAGTGTGCTATGCTTTGCAAAAAAACTGTCTTTCCTGTTCTAGGAGGAGATACAATTAATGCTCTTTGACCTTTGCCTATTGGAGAAACTAATTCCATTATTCTTGTAGACATGTTTTTCTTTTTTATAGCAGGATCTGAAGAGTCCATTTCTAATTGGATTTTATCATTTGGATATAAAGGTGTAAGATTATCAAAATTTATTTTATTTCTGACTTTATCAGGACTTTCAAAGTTTATAGTAGTAACCTTTAATAAGGCAAAATATCTCTCATTGTCTTTTGGTTGTCTTATCTCCCCTTCAACAGTATCTCCATTTCTAAGCCCAAACCTTCGAATTTGACTAGGACTAACATATATATCGTCCGGGCCTGGTAGATAATTAGATTCTGGAGCTCTCAAGAAGCCAAACCCATCTTGCAATATATCTATTACTCCGTCTCCGTGTATAGACGTGCCTTTATCTGCAACTGACTTTAAAATACTAAACATGATATCTTGTCTTCTCATGTTAGCTGCATTTTCTATTTCATGTTCTGCTGCTAATTCCAAAAGCTCATGCGTTTTCTTTTTTTTTAAATCTTGTAAATGCATTTTAATTGAGATAATAAGTGAAGTATTATTTATGTAAATTATAATAAAATTTTATATAAGTCAATAAAGTAGTAAAAATTAATGGTAATAAAGAAAACTAAATCTCATCCTAAAGTAGCCTTTGGAAAAAACGCTGTTTTGTTAATAAACCTAGGCACCCCTTCTTCTACCTCAAAAAAAGATATTAAAAAATATTTAAAGGAATTTTTATCAGACAATAGAATTATAGAAATTAATAAGTATTTATGGTGGTTCATTTTAAATATAATTATATTAAATGTAAGGCCAGCAAAAACTGCAAAAACATATAAAGAAATTTGGATGCATGACTTAAACCAATCTCCCT
>CACCMS010000051.1 GCA_902547175.1 Rhodospirillaceae bacterium
CCAATTGCTCCTGTTAAATCTTTACCATTCTTTTGAGCAGCATTAAAATCATTCGCAACTCTAAATGCAATATCATCTATAGAAGATGAAACTTCCTGCAAATAAGCATAATAATTGACTAAGCCAGCTAATTTTCCTCCTGTAATCTGAGTTGTTGTAGTTTCATTTGTCCCTTCGACAATAAAGATACTTATATTATTTACAGTTGTTTCAAATGCGTATCTAAAGTCAGCATTTTCTGTTACTTTTGCTCTCAAATTAAATGCTTTATTTGGTGAAACAAGTATAGGTCCTTGTCCTGAATTACCAAGTCTTATTGTTACGTCTCCTCTACTTCCGTATTCTGATGTATATTCAATTTCTTTAGAGAGCTCCTTCATTAAAAGATCCCTAGTATCAAGTAAATCGTTTGGAGAGGTAGTTGCACCAGCACTTTTTAATTTTGCATTCACATCAGAAATTTGATTAGATAAAATATTTATATTATCTATAGATAGTTTGGATTGAGAAAAAGCACCAGATTGAGCTGTCTCTAATCTTTGAGAGTAATCATTAAAAGCATTAGAAAGATCCTTTCCTTTCTCGAAAGCCACTACTCTAGGAGCACTATCTTCAGGTGAAGCGGCTAATTCTTGAAGAGAACTAAAAAACTTTCCAATAAAAGTACTTAGATCACTTCCAGTGGGTAACAATGTATTTTCTAATAAAGCAACCTCTTTTGAAAATTGATTTAACTGCTCATATCCTGAATGAGAATTTCTTAACCTTTCGTTAACATATGCATTAAAAGATCTTCTTATTTCATCAACTCTTACACCAAGACCTGTTTGGTCTGATACATCAGTAACTCCACCTTGAATACCTCCTAATTCCTCTAAACTTACATCTCTCTTAGAATACCCTTCAGTATTTACGTTAGCAATATTCTGACCCGTTACAGATAAAGCTTGCCTATACGCTTGAATTCCACTTTTAGCTATTTCAAATAAACTACCCATTTTTTATTCTTTTTGCTGTTTATTAAATGAATATTCAGAACTTCTAGTCGGTCTACTAAATTGTTTAACTAATGCTTCCGCAATTCCAAAATTGTGGTTTTTAGCTAAAATTTTAGACCTCTCTTGATTTAAAAGTGAAGTATAGGTATCTTCAGCGTCACTAGTTAAAACAGTCTTAGCTAATTTTGCTGAATGAGCTCTTTTTAACATTTCATTAATAAATAAAGACTCAAATTCCTGAGCTACCTCTTCTAAATCTCTATTAGAATTATTTGTATTCTCTTTATTTATAATTTGAGGAATATCAAATTGCTTTTTTATGTTATTAAAAACTTCCATTTTATATAATTATTAATTCTGCTCTCAAAGACCCTGCTTCTCTCAATGCTTCCAATATCGCAACCATATCTGCAGCACTTGCACCAACTTCATTAATTGCATCAACAATATCTGAAAGAGAAGTTCCAGTATCAAAAACAAATGCTTTAGCATTTTCCTCTTCAACAGCTATTTGAGTGTCCTGAGCTGTAGTCGCTGCTGTTCCTGCAACTGTAGAGTTTGCATTTTGCATCGCACCTTGTGCTTCACTTACTACAGCTGTATCTTCTTGAATACTTACTGTTAATTTTCCATGCGTTACTGCTGTTGGAGTAACTTTAACATCACCACCAATAACAATAGTTCCCGTTCTTGCATTAATGACTACCCTGGCTTTTGGTCTAGCCGGTTCTACTTCAATATTTTCTAAAAGACTCACAAAGGAAACTTTTTGACCTGGATCCTCTGGAGATCTAACTTTAATAGATGTTGCATCTAAAGGAACAGCAACATCTGGTCCAAATATTTCATTTATTTTTTCAGAAATAATATTAGCTGTACTAAAGTCACCTTGATTAAGGTTTAATACTAAATTATTTGATCGAATAAAAGGAGACTCTACCATTTTTTCTACTGTTGCTCCTCTAGGTATTCTTCCTACAGTTGGAATATTAACAGATACACTAGATCCATCAGCTCCTTCAACACCAAGACCTCCTACTGCAAGATTTCCTTGTGCTATTGCGTATAATTCACCATCAGCTCCCTTTAAAGGAGTCATTAAAAGTGTTCCTCCTCTTAGTGATTTAGCTTTTCCTATTGCTGAAACTGTTACATCTAATGCCTGTCCAGGCTTAGAAAATGCCGGTAAATCTGCTGTAACCATTACGGCAGCAGCATTTTTTGCAGTCAAATCACTTGTGCTTACTACTATGTCAAATTGTGATATTAAAGATTGAATACTTTGTAATGTTAAGTTAGTTGTACTATCTCCTGTACCATTTAATCCAATAACAATTCCATATCCTAATAATTGGTTAGATCTAATTCCAGCTATAGAAACTAAATCTTTTAAGCGATCTGCAAGTAAATTATTAGTTAAATAAAAAATAAAAAATAAAATTAAAATTATAAATTTTTTCAATCTTTTCTCCTAAAAAGGTGTTACTTGTCTAAATATTTTACTTAACCAACCTGGTTGTGTAGAGTCTGCGTATACTCCTGCATTAGTATAAGTAATTC
>CACCMS010000052.1 GCA_902547175.1 Rhodospirillaceae bacterium
GTAAATAAAATTAAAAATTTATTAAAACCTAATATAAAAAATAAAGTTATAGCTTTTTTAGGGGTAACATTTAAGCCTAATACTGATGATTTGAGAGAGTCACCTAGTTTAGAAATTATTCCTAGGTTAAGAAAGCTAGGTATAAAAATTCATGCCCATGACCCTGCATTTAATTCAGAATTTAAGATCAAGGAGTTTGATAAAGTTAAATGGTACGGTAATGTTTTAGATGCAATGAAAAATGCTGACCTTTTGGTAATACATACGGAATGGAATGAATATAGAGGATTAGATTTATTAAAAGTAAAAAAAGAATTAAAAAATCCAATTATTTTAGATTTAAGAAATATTTTTAACCTAGACGACGTGAAGAAACTTAATATAAAATACTATGGAATAGGGTTTAAAAGCTAAAAGAATATGAAAGGACATAAATTCAATAAAAGCATATTTAGAGCTTATGACATAAGAGGCATAGTTGCAGATACATTATCCGTACAAGATGCTTATTATATTGGTTATAATTTTGCAAAAAAAATAAGGGATAAGTTCAAATCTGTAAATATAGTAGTAGGCTATGATGGGAGACTATCTTCTCCTATTTTAGAAAAGAGTTTAATACAAGGTTTATTTGATAATGGTGCAAATATTATCAGGATAGGACTTTGTCCATCTCCTATGTTATATTTTGCATCAATAAGATTAAGAGCTGAAGGCGCGATAATGATAACAGGCTCACATAATCCTTCAAATTATAATGGTTTTAAGATATTAACTAAGGAAGGCAGCTATTTTGGAAAAGAATTATCAAGTCTTATGAAGATAAAAGCTATGCCTTTGATACATGGTAAAATTCACTATTTTGATATTAGTAATTCTTATATTAGTAATTTAGTAAGTGCCATATCTTTTAAAAATAATAACCTTAAGGTAGTCTGGGATCCAGGTAATGGCTCTACAGGAAATATTATTAAGAAACTTATAAAGCACATACCAGGAGAACATATTTTAATCAATTCTGATGTTGATGGTACTTTCCCATCTCATCATCCTGATCCAACAGAAGAAAAAAATTTAGTGGAAATAAAGAAAACAATAAAAAAATATCAGGCAGATATAGGCATAGCCTTTGATGGAGATGGAGATAGGATTGGTGTTATAAACTCTAAAGCAAACTTCGTCTCAGGGGATAAACTATTATTATTATTTGCTATGGATATTCTGAAGAAAAAACCTAAGGCAAAAATTATTGCGGATGTGAAAGCTAGTAATTTAATTTTTCAAACTATTAGCAGTTTAGGTGGTACAGCAATAATGAGCAAAA
Source organism: Rhodospirillaceae bacterium (assembly GCA_902547175.1). The sequence goes on from CACCMS010000052.1 coordinate 1,325, forward strand.
CAGGCCACTCTCTTATAAAAACTAAGATGAAAGAAACAAAGGCATTATTGGCAGGAGAAATGTCCGGACATATATTCTTTGCAGATGAGTATTATGGTTTTGACGATGCTATATATGCTTCTATAAGGTTATTAAATATTATATCTCAAGGCTTTAATATAAATAGGTTTCTAGAAAAGTTCAAAAACCTTTATTCAACACCAGAAATAAAAGTATTTTGTGAAGATAGTTATAAATTTAGAGTTATTGATGAAATTATAAAAATTACCTCTAAAAAATACAGAGAAGTTAGTTATATTGATGGGATAAGAGTAAATTTATCGCATGGTTGGTGGTTAATCAGAGCATCAAATACACAGCCAGCAATAATTGTTCGATGTGAGGCGAATACGAAAAAGAAGCTTATCACTTTGATTAAAGAAGTAGATCTAATCTTATCGAAATTTGATCTGAAATTAAATTATTGATGTAAATTAATATATATATAAAATTTAAATTTTATTGTTATATTGTTTTATGTCAAAAAAAAATAAAAATGGAATATTTGAGGAAAACTTAGGCGTAGTTACTAAAGAAAAACCAGAAGTAAAAAAGCCGGATATGTATGCTGTTGTGCTAATTAATGATGATTACACGCCCATGGAATTTGTAATATATGTATTACAAACTATATTTAAAAAAAATTATGAAGATGCAAAAAAAGTTATGTTACTAGTTCATAATGAGGGCAAGGGGATTTGTGGTATATACCCTTTAGATATTGCAGAAACTAAGGCAAACCAAGTAATTGAATTTTCAAGAATCAACCAACACCCCTTAGAATGTAAGGTTCAGAAACAGTAAAATGATATCAGAACAATTAGAAATTATAATACAAAAAGCCTTTGAGCTAGCAAAAAATAAAAAACATGAGTTCTTAACATTAGAACACCTCTTGCTAGAGCTATGTGATGCAGACGACGTAAAAAAGTTTTTTAGTTATAAGATGGTAAATACTCAATCTATTAAAAATGATCTAAATGGCTATATAGAAAAGAAATTAAAAACAATAGTAGTAAAAGAGGATGTGAAACCAGTACCATCTATGTCATTTGAAAGAGTACTAAAAAGAGCAGCTCAACACGTTCAAAGTTCAAGAAAAGGAGAGGTTCAAAC
>CACCMS010000053.1 GCA_902547175.1 Rhodospirillaceae bacterium
TTCTTGCCATAGTACTTATTGTAACAAGACTCCATTCTTTTTCTCTTTTTAAAATCCATACTCCCTCTTGTTCAATTAATTCTTTATTCAATGAAAGCTTATTTTTATCATCTTCTTTAGGGTTGCTGAAAAAGTTTGTCACATTGTTTTTTCCTTCTACTCTTGAAAAAAATAAATCAAAGAAGAGTTTTTCAGAGCTTTCCTCAGTAGGAGGTTCTCCAGGTCTCATGATTTTATAAATAGCTGCTAATGAATCAGCTCTTGAAGCATTATTTTCTATTTGTAAAGTATTTCTGACATAAGGTCCAACTTTATTATTGACAATAATAGTATCAAATTTATTAATATTTGATTCAATTAATTTTTCAATTATTACTTCATTTATTTCTTCACCAGCTTCTGCAAATATTTCTCCAGTTTCTTCATTAAAAATGTCCTTTGCAAAAAATTTACCTTGTATTTCTTCAAATGGAACCAAGATTCTTGCTAAACCATTTTCAAGAAAGCTTCTATTATGACGGTTAGTTAACCTTTCTCCTTTTTCAAGTAATAGCTTATTTGTAGACGCATCAATTAAATCAAAGCTAAGCTCGCCTTTTAAATCTTCAAAATTATAAGGTATGCTAGCATGAGAATTATTTTCTATTTTTACTTCAGCATGGTTATAAAAGTAACTTAATATATCTTCATTATCCATACCCATAGATTTGAGTAAGAATACAAGAGATAATTTTTTTCTTCTATCAATTCTAATAAATAATAAATCCTTAGCATCAAACTCAATATCAAGCCATGACCCCCTATAAGGAATTACTCTAGCGGCATTATTAGCATCAAAAAAAACTCCAGGGGATCTGTGCATTTGACTAACTATAACTCTTTCAGTTCCATTAATTACAAATGTTGCCTTGTCTGTCATTAATGGTATATCCCCTAGATACACCTCCTCTTCTCTAGCATCTTGACCTATTTTATCACCTGTATCTTCATCAATGTTTATTATATCTAACCTAAATATAACTTTAAGAGCAGCAGAATAAGAAAGTCCACGCTGCCTACATTCTATTACATCATATTTAGGCCTATCTAATTTATAAGAAATATATTTTAAACTCATACGCCCTGCATAATCTTTAACAGGAAAAATACTTTTTAAAGCCTCATCAATACCAATATCATTTGTTTTATTTGCATCTATTTTAGAATCTAGAAATTGTTGATATGAAGACCTTTGGATTGCTATTAAATTAGGCATATTAACGGTATCAGATAACTCACCAAATGTGTGGCGTAAACTTCTTCTGTTGGTTAGGGATAAACTATTAGACATAATACTCCTAAATTGTTGAAAGCTTCAAGGAGAAGCAAAATTATTTAAAATTAATAAAAGTTAGACATGAATATTTACTATACACTTCAAATTTTAAGTTGTGAAGTGTAAAATTAATTATTTAAGCTCTATTTTTGCGCCAGCTTCTTCGAATTTCTTCTTCATTTCTTCAGCTTCTGCCTTTGCTACACCTTCTTTTATAGGCTTGGGGGCAGCCTCAACTAAATCTTTAGCTTCTTTAAGCCCTAATCCAGTGGCTGCTCTTACTTCTTTAATAATATTTATCTTTTTGTCACCAACATCAGCTAATATAACATCAAAGGCATCCTTTGCGGCAGCTTGGTCACCTGAGGCAGCTTCTCCACCTGCAGCAGCAACAGCTACTGGAGCAGCAGCAGATACACCCCACTTTTCCTGAAGTAGCTTAGATAGTTCAGCGGCCTCCATTACAGTTAGTTTAGATAGTTCGTCTACTATTTTATTTAAATCACTCATTGTATTCCTTTCTAATAAATTATTTCTTTTTTGAATAGTTTTCTATTACACCTGCAGTCTCAGTGGCAGGAGCATTTAAAACATTGATCAGTTGCTGATGAGGAGCAGTAATAAGACCAATAATTTTTGCTTGCAATTCTTCTAATGACGGTAATTTAGCTAATGCTTCAAACTCTTTAAATTCTATAACTTTCTTTTCAAAACTTGCAGTTATAAACTTTAGTTTTTCATTTTTATCACTAAACTTTTTTATTGCTTTAATACCTGCTAATGCATCTTCAGAGAATACTAATGCCGTTGGTCCAGTAAAAAAATTATTTAGACCTTCATAATCAGTACTTTTAGAAGCTATCTTAGCTAAACTATTTTTAGCAACGCAAAACTTAGAACCTATTGCTTTGACCTGCCTCCTCAGGTCGTTAAGCTCTTCACTATTTAATCCTAAATAGTGTGTAACTATTACCCCTGATGAGTTTTCAAAGGATTCTTTTAAATCTTTTACTATATTTTTTTTACTTTGTTTATCCATAATTTTCTAACAAAATTATAGACTACGGTATTATTACTA
>CACCMS010000054.1 GCA_902547175.1 Rhodospirillaceae bacterium
GCTAAAAAACATACTGCATCAGCTAAATCATCAACATGAAGAAAGTCTCTTTTAGGCTTTCCAGTACCCCATATCTCTACACTTTCTTTTTTATTTTCTTTTGCATGAGTGATTTTTTTGATTAAAGCAGCTAATACATGAGAGGTTTCTAAATCATAATTGTCGTGTGGCCCATACAAATTTGTTGGCATTATTGTTATGAAATCTTTCTTGTGCTCTTTAAATAAATAACTGCATAATTTTAAACCCGCTATTTTAGCAATTGCGTATCCCTCATTTGTTTTTTCTAGAGGTTTGCATAACAATTCCTCTTCTTTAATAGGTTGTTCGGCTTCTTTAGGATAAATACATGATGACCCCAAAAATATAAGTTTTTCTACATTATTTTCAACAGCTGACTTAATGATATTATTTTGTATCATTAGGTTTTGATATAGGAATTCTGCTTGGTTCAAACTATTGGCTAGAATACCTCCTACTTTAGCTGCAGCTATAAAAATAACTTGAGGCAGGTTAGCTTTTACCCAATTAAAAGTTTGATTTTGGTTAGTTAAATCTAAATCACTTCTATCTACAGTTAATACATTAATTTTTCTATTAAGTAGTTTTTTCATGATCGCGCGGCCGACCATACCATTATGGCCTGCAATCCAGATTTTTTTTTTATTTAAATTAAAATTATACTCTTTCAACATAATTAATCTAATGATTTAAGGTCATTTTGCACCATCTCATGTATCATGCTTTTTAGTGAAATTTTAGGAATCCAATTTAGCTTTTCTTTTGCTTTTGTAGCGTCTCCTTCGAGATAATCAACTTCAGTAGGTCTAAAATATCGCTTATCAATTTGCACTAATACTGTGCCATTTTTACTATCTTTACCTATCTCATTAATACCTTCTCCGGACCATTGTAGATTAACACCTACTTCTTTAAAAGCTATTTCACAAAACTCTCTCACTGTATAACTTTTTCCTGTAGCTAGCACAAAGTCTTCAGGTGTGTCATGTTGTAATATTTTCCACATTCCTTCTACGTAATCTTTTGCATGTCCCCAATCTCTTTTAGCATCTAAATTACCTAACCATAGTTTTTGTTGTTTTCCTTTAAAAATGGATGCAACTGCTCTGGTAATTTTTCTTGTAACAAATGTTTCACCTCTCATGGGACTTTCATGGTTAAATAAAATACCATTACTTGCAAATAAATCATAAGCTTCTCTATAATTTATTGTAACCCAGTAAGAGTATAGTTTAGCAGCAGCATAAGGGCTTCTGGGTTGAAATGCTGTATTTTCATTTTGTGGCGGTTGTGACTTACCAAACATTTCCGAAGTAGAAGCTTGATAAAACTTTATTTTTTTTATTAAATTCAATGTTCTAACTGCTTCTAACAATCTAACTGTTCCAAGGGCATCAGAGTTTGCAGTATATTCTGGTGTTTCAAAACTTACTTGTACATGACTTTGTGCTCCTAAATTATAAATTTCATTAGGCTTTGTCTTTTGAATAATTCTTATCAAATTCGAAGCATCAGTAAGGTCTCCATAATGTAAAAAAAAATTAGGGCTATTTTCGTGAGGATCGACATAAATACTTTCTAATCTTCCAGTATTAAAAGAAGAAGACCTTCTTTTTATACCATGCACTTCATAGTTTTTTTTAAGTAAAAATCTAGATAGATAAGCGCCGTCTTGACCAGTTACGCCAGTTATAAGTGCCGTTTTTTTTTTCAAAAAAAATTCCTATTTTTGTCCTATGATTTAAATATAATTAGTTTATAATAATTTGTATACAAAATAAATCCACATAAGGTTACGTTGAATTCAAGATATGATACATTTATAACTAGTATATTTGCTATTTTAGCTTCATGGGTTATTCTGGCTGCTACCCCTTATATCAGGTTTAAAGGTGGCGCCATTGCTCAAGTTGATACACAAATAATTTTTCTTCATTTTTTATGTGGAATTTTATTTTTTTATTTTGCTGTACTAGTTTTTTTAAAAAAATATAACTTATATAATTTAAGACATCCTTTAATAATAATTCCTTTCTTTTTAGCTACTTTTGGAGTTTTTTCAAGTTTACTGAGTGGCCAACCTAATATTTCATTCTCTGGTAGTCCACAAATAGGACAAGGTGTTTTTTGGTACTTTGATTTGACAATAATGTCTATTATTTTTTCACAAGTAATGTTTGTAAAAAAAATAAGGTTAGTTATGTTTGTCAATCTTTTAGTTATCACTACTTTGACCACTTTCTTTACGTTTTTTCCTAACTGGAAAGGTTTACCAATTTCTTTTTATTATTTTACAGATTATTTAAGTTTTTTTGGTGTAATG
>CACCMS010000055.1 GCA_902547175.1 Rhodospirillaceae bacterium
TATGATATTTTCAGGCCTTCTTCTCCAGGTGCCTATGCCACTACATGGCACATCGCAAAGAACTAAATCAAACTGATCTTGGTTTTTCATTTCTAAATCAAAATTAATATTTTTCAACTTTAATTCTTTAACTCTACTTTTTAAAATATCTAACCTTTCTTTTATTTTATCAAAAGCTGTTATAAAGCCTTCACTTTTTAATAAGTTACTCATTAATATAGTTTTTGTTCCTTTCCCAGCACACATATCTAAAATTTTCATATTTGTCTGCACTCCAATTAAAAGTGTCATTAATTGTGACCCTTCATCTTGAACTTCAAACATATCACTTTTAATTTTTATTAAAGTATTATTTGGAATTCTATTATTTATAGTAATGCCTACAGTAGAGCTTTTTGTATAACTACATATTATATTATGCTTTTTTAACTTATTTTTTACATCTTCTCTAGAGTATTTCATAAGATTTATTGCAATATCAAATTTGGGCTCTAATAGTATAGAGTTATAAAAACTTTTTTTTTCTGTTTCTGTCTTAATTAAGATTTTTTTTTCCAGCCAATCAGGAAGCCTAGGTTTTATTTCATCTCTAAAATTAATAGCTTTATTAAAAATATAAAAATCCTCATCTTTTTTTTTTAAGGAATATTTACCCTTATATAAATCTTCTAAATTATAATGTTTAAATTTATTACAAAAATTGAAAAGAGCTAAGTTCCTTACCGAACAATTTATATTATATATTTTACAAATATAAAGTAACCCAAAGTATTTTTTTAACAAATTAAAGGTAATTTCATATAGTAGTTTTCTATCTTTTGATCCTATATATTTATTACTTCTTATAAAATTTTTTAAGATATTTTTAGCTTGGATTCTTTTATCTATTATTTCTTCAACTAATAAAATAGAAGCAACTAGGACAGCACCTACTTTCATTACTAGCGTTCAGTTTTATAATTTGGCGCTTCTTTTGTAACTGCAATATCATGAATATGACTTTCTTTAACACCAGCCGTAGTAATTTTTTGAAATTTACAATTACTCTGCATTTTATTTATATTTATATTACCTGTATATCCCATAGCTGCTCTTAAACCTCCAACTAATTGAAAAATAACTTCTGAGCTAGCTCCTTTAAATGGAACTCTACCCTCTACACCTTCCGGTACAAACTTTAACTTATCTTGAACATCCTGTTGAAAATACCTGTCAGAGGAACCTTTTTCCATAGCCGCTAAAGAACCCATACCTCTATAAGATTTGTAAGACCTACCTTGAAACAAGAAAACTTCTCCTGGAGACTCTTGTGTTCCGGCTAATAAAGATCCAATCATGACACAGTCAGCACCTGCCCCTATAGCTTTCGCAACATCTCCAGAATATCTTATACCTCCATCAGCTATTAGTGGAATTTTTGACTTTTTTGTAACTTCATATATTTCTGTAATAGCACTAAATTGAGGAACACCTACTCCTGCTATTACTCTAGTAGTACATATAGATCCTGGACCTATTCCTATTTTGATAGCGTCAACTTTTTCCTTTAATAACATTTTTGCAGCTTCTTTAGTAGCGATATTGCCCGCTATAACTTGAATGTTATTTTTAACTAGTTTTCTAATAGCTCTTATTGTATCTATTACTCTTTTAGAATGTGCATGAGCTGTATCTAAAACTATTGCATCTGCTCCAGCTTTAAAAATAGACTCTGCTCTATTTAAACCATCTTCTCCTACTCCAATTGCTGCCGCCACTCTTAGCCTTCCAATATGATCCTTAGTAGCTAAAGGATATTTTTCTGATTTTTTTATGTCTGTTACAGTAATTAATCCCACACACCTTTTATCTTTATCAATAACTATTAGTTTTTCTATTTTATTACTATGTAAAATATCTAAGGCCTTTTTTCTACTAATACCGGCTTCAGCAGTAATTAAATTTTTTTTTGTCATTAATTCACTAATTGGTTGTGACATATTTTGAGCAAATCTAACATCTCTATTAGTAATAATTCCTACTACCTTGTTATTTTTATTAACTACTGGAAATCCCGATATGTTAAATTTTTCTTTTAAAGTGATTAAGTTTTTAAGAGATAAATCATCTCTTATAGTAATTGGGTCAACAACCATTCCAGATTCATATTTTTTAACCTTGACTATTTCTGCTATTTGTTGGTCTATAGAATTATTTTTATGAATAACTCCTATTCCTCCTCCCTGTGCTACAGCAATAGCCATTTTAGCCTCAGTTACAGTGTCCATAGCTGCAGAAACAAGAGGAATATTAATTTTTATTTC
>CACCMS010000056.1 GCA_902547175.1 Rhodospirillaceae bacterium
AAATAACTTTTTATTCATCATAATTAATATATGTTTTACAAAGTATCATATAATTATAATTTAGAAAAAAAAAAACTAGATTTTGTGAGTTATATAATAACTGCATATAATAAGAGAAAGTACCTACAAAATGTATTTCAGGCCCTTGCTAAAGAAGGAGGTAGCCATAAAAGAGAATACATCGTAGTAGATGATGGTTCGTTTGATAATACCTTAATTATTTTAAAAAAATTTGCTTCTAAATTACCCGGTAAATTAATTATTTTAAAAAGAGGGAATTTAGGGGCATCTTATTCAACGAATGAAGCAGTTGCTCGTGCTTCAGGATATTGGATAAGGCTTTTAGATGGAGATGATAGTGTTACCTATAAATCTACTTCTAAGATGCTGTACTTAGCGCATAGATACAAAGTAAACTTTGTATATGGTCTTATTAGCGAAAAAAAATCAAATATTAACTCAATGCCTTTCAAGCATGCTAAACAAACCAGAGAACAAGGATTGAATAAGTTTATAAAAAATTGTCCTGCAAACTCTAGCTCAATACTAGTTTCAAAAAAAAGATATATAATGTGTGGAGGCTGTAATGAAAATTTTATATCTCCTGATCAAGTTTTATTTTTAAGACTTTTTTCTAAAGGGGCAGGAGTATTTCTTAATCAAGTGGTGGCAATATTGCCTAGCAACCAATCAGAAGACAGGCTTTCTAGTCAAATAAAAAGAAGTAGATATGAATCAATTTTGGCTTTAATTAATTTTTGTAATGAAAACCCTAATTTAGAAAAAACTTTTATCAAACTGGCTTTTAAAAGGGCTTTATCTAGAGCAAATACTTATAATAAGCGATTAAATAATATTTATTTTTCTTCTTATTGGTTTAATTATATTTTATCAAAACTTTTATTTCCTAAACACTATAAAAAATTAATGCATAATTCATTAAAAGTTTTTTCTGGGAATTTAAATAAAAGGCCTAAAGCTTGGAAAACGAGAGCTGAAAAGATTTGCGTCTCAAATAACTCTATAAGAAGGTAATATGTGTGGCTTCGTAGGTTTATATTTAAATAATAATTATAATGTAGAAGTAAGACAGTTAGTCTCAATTTTAAATAATATGACAAATACTATTGCACATAGAGGCCCTGATTATAAAGATATTTATTTAAATGAGAAGGAAAAATTGGCTATCGGCTTTCAAAGATTAAGTATAATAGATTTACAAAGTTCAGCCAATCAGCCTATGATCTCTCAAAATAAAGATTGGGTAATAGTTTTCAATGGGGAAATTTATAATTATAAAAATTTAAAAGAGAAGCTGAAGAAAAAAAAAAATTATTGGAGAAGCAATTCAGATTCTGAAGTAGCTCTAGAATGTATATCTAAATATGGATTTTATAATGCTATTAAGAAGTTTAATGGTATGTTTGCGATAGCTGCATATTGTATTTCAAAAAAGACATTATGGTTAGCTAGAGATAGGTTTGGAGAAAAGCCATTATATTATAATTATGATACAACTTATGGTTTTAGTTTTGCTTCGGAACTTAGAGCTTTTTCCTATTTCCCCAATTTTAAAAAGGAAATTTGCCAAAATGCTTTGTCACAATATTTAAGATATGGTTATGTGCCTGAACCATTAAGTATTTTTAAAAAAACCTATAAACTTGAACCAGGGTATATAATTAAGTTTGATAAAAAAAACCAAATATTAAAGAAAGATTATTGGGATAGTATAAAAAGCTTTATAAATGCAAAAAAAAATAAATTTAAAGGCACTTTTGAAGATGCAAAAGAAAAAGTCAAAAAACATATTGATATTTCTATAAAAAACAGATTAGTTTCTGATGTACCACTAGGAATATTTCTTTCAGGTGGTATAGATAGCTCTAATTTAGTCTTATCTTTATACAGACAAAATATTATTGCTAACACTTTTTCAATTGGTTTCCATAATAAAAAAAATAATGAATTAAATTTTGCAAATAAGGTTGCTGAGATACTTGAAACAAAACACTCATATAAATTTGTAAATAACAAAGATTGCATAGAAAATATACAAAATGTAGTAAATGCTTATGATGAGCCTTTTTCTGATCCTTCTCAAATTCCTACATACATGCTATGTAAATTTGTGAAAAAGAAGATAACAGTTGCTATCTCTGGAGAGGGAGCGGACGA
>CACCMS010000057.1 GCA_902547175.1 Rhodospirillaceae bacterium
TGTTTCTCGCTTATTAATTTTATCAATAATAATTTCACTATCCGCCATTTGAGGAACCCATTTTGGTGAGACAAAAGAACCAATTTCTATCTCTTTAAAGTTACAATTAATTAATTTATTTATTAAATTAACTTTAACATCTATAGGTATTATTTCTTTTTCATTCTGAAGCCCATCTCTAGGCCCTACTTCATATAAATTAACTTTTCTAGGAAATGTCATTTTGCCAATCAGGATTACTTTTATTTAAAAATGCTTTTATACCTTTTTGACCTTCTTCTGAAACTCTAAGATCTGCAATATTTTCTGCTGCATATTTTATAACATCATCAGAGATACTCTTTGAATAAATATTCTGTAGGTAAGTTTTAATAGCTGTTTGAGCTTTTGGCCCTCCTAATAATAACTTATCAATTAAAATATTTCTTTCATTAATTATATTTTGTGTGCTAACTAACTTATCAATAAGGTTAAGTGTAACAGCCTGATCAGCATCGAAGATTTCTCCAGTCAAAAACAACTTTTTTGTATTATTATAACCTAAATTTCTCAATATATATGGACCTATCATAGCCGGAATAATACCTAGTTTAACCTCTGAAAAGCAAAATTTTGATTTACTATCGGCAATTGTAAAGTCACATGCACTAATTACACCTAACCCCCCTCCGAAAGCATGTCCATTAATTATAGCTATTGTATTACAATAAAATTCATCTATTTTTTTTAAGCATTTTAGAAAACTTCATTGCATCATTTTTATTTTCATCCAACGTCAAATTTATAGACTGCTTCATCCATTCTAAATCTGCTCCTGCAGAAAATACTTGACCCTCTCCTGTTATAATAAGTACTCTAATTTCTTTTTTTTGACTTAAATTGTCCAAACAATCAATTAATTCATCTAACATTATTGAGTTTATTGCATTTCTTGATTTAGGATTATTAAGAGAAATCTGAAAAACTTTTTCTTTTAAAACTTTAATTTTTATAAAATTATATTTCATTAAATTACATCCTAAATATACCAAATCTTCCATTTTTTCTTTTGGAGTTTAAAGTATTTAATAAGCCTAAAGCTATTTTTTTTTTCTTGTTTCTAAAGGGTCTAATATTCCATCATCCCATAATCTGGCGGATGCATAATAAGGTGAACCCTCATAATCAAATTGATCTATTATTTCTTTTTGAAAATTTAACCTCTTTTCAGCTTTCCATTTTTTTCCAAGCTTTTCATATTGTGCTTCTTTAACAGAGCTTAAAACGTTTGCTGCTATTTCTCCGCCCATTACTGAAATTTTAGAATTAGGCCATGAAAATAAAAACCTTGGACTATACGCTCTACCACACATAGCATAATTACCTGCACCAAATGAGCCTCCTATGATCAAGGTAAGCTTTGGGACTGTAACAGTCGATACAGCATTAACTAGTTTAGCTCCATCTTTAGCTATTCCTCTTTCTTCATAAGACCTACCAATCATAAAGCCCGCGATATTTTGCAAGAAGAGTATAGGAATTCCTCTTTGTTCGCAAAGTTGAATAAAGTGAGTAGCTTTAAGAGATGACTCAGAAAATAAAATTCCATTATTAGCTACTATTCCAATCGGAATACCCATTATATATGCAAAACCAGTTACTAAAGTTGTTCCATAATTAGATTTAAATTCATCTAACTCCGAATTATCAACTAATCTTGCTATTATTTCTTTAACATCATATTGTTCTTTAAGTTCTGTAGGTAAAATCCCATAGATTTCGTGTGGGTCATATTTTGGATCAACTACATCTTTTAAATTAAGATCAAATTTTTTTTTTATAATTAAGGTTTTTTTCATAATTGATTTTATTATATTAAGGGCATCATAATCATCATTTGCAAAATAATCTGCTACACCCGATAATTTAGTATGTAATTCTGCCCCTCCTAAGTCTTGTTCATTGGTTATTTCACCTGTAGCTGCCTTTACTAAGTGTGGTCCTCCTAAAAAAATTGTTCCATTTTTCTTTACAATA
>CACCMS010000058.1 GCA_902547175.1 Rhodospirillaceae bacterium
AAAAATGGTCATACAACTATTTATCCAAGGATTTTTTTATTAAACTTCCACAATATCTAAAAAAAGAAAGTATATTGATATTAGCGAAGAAAAATAAAAATATTATTGCCGGTGCTCTTAATTTTATTTCTAATGATATACTTTATGGTAGATACTGGGGATGTAATTCTGATATAAAGAATCTTCACTTTGAAGTTTGCTATTATCAAGCTATGGAATACGCAATAAAAAATAAATGTATAAAAGTAGAAGCGGGAGCTCAGGGTGCTCATAAAATAAAGAGAGGTTATTTACCTAAAATAACTTACAGTGCTCACTATATTTTTAATGAAAAACTTAAATTGGCTATTAAAAATTTTTTGGAAGAAGAAAGGAGAATAGTATTAAATGATATAAATCATATAAATGATAACTATTCTCCTTTTAAAATTATTTAGTAAGCTTAATTTTTAACTGTTCTTTATTGTATTCTACAATAACTTTTCCTCCCTTTTTGAGTTTTCCGAATATTATCTCATCAGCCAAGGGCTCTTTAATTTTTTTTTGTATTAGTCTTTCTAAAGGTCTAGCACCAAACTTTCTATCGTATCCCTCTTCTATAAGATAATCTTTGGCACTATTTGATAAACTAATAGAAATATTTTTTTCTGCTAACTGTCCATCAAGTATGTTAATTGCCTTATCTACTATACTTTTCATAACCTTCTTTGATAGAAAATCAAATTGTATAATAGAATCTAATCTATTTCTAAATTCAGGTGCAAACATTCTATTTATTTGTGTCTCATTATCTCTATCAATATTTGAATTAGTGAAACCTACGCCATTTTTTTCTAAAGCCTCTGCACCTACATTAGAAGTCATTATTAATATTGTATTTCTAAAATCTACTGTTCTAGAGTTATGATCTGTTAATTTACCATAGTCCATTATTTGCAATAAAATGTTAAAAACATCAGGGTGTGCTTTTTCTATTTCATCTAGTAGAACCACGCTGTTAGGACTTTTATTCACCGCCTCAGTTAAAGCTCCTCCTTGATCAAAGCCTACATATCCTGGTGGGGAACCAATTAACCTAGATATACTATGTCTTTCCATATATTCAGACATATCAAAACGTAATAAATCAATGTTTAAAACACTAGATAAAACCTTTGCTATTTCTGTCTTACCTACACCAGTAGGTCCTACAAATAGATATGAGCCTATAGTCTTATTATCATCCCTTAAACCTGATCTTGATAGTTTTACAACTCTACTAAGCTCATCTATTGCTTTATCTTGACCAAATATAGATAACTTTAGGTTACGTTTTAAATTAACTAATACTTTAGTATCATCAGAAGAAATATTTTTAGAAGGTATCTTGGCTATTTGAGCTACTGTGTCTTCTACATCTTTGACCTTAATATCTTTTTTATTATTATTTAAATTAAATTGTGCTCCTATTTCATCTATTATATCTATAGATTTATCTGGTAACTTTCTGCCATGGATAAACTTAGCAGATAACCTTACAGCCTCCGATATTACTTCATCGCTATATTTTACTTTATGAAACTTTTCAAAATTAGGAATTATTCCTTTCATAATTAATACAGCTTCTTCCTGACTTGGTTCATCAATATCCACTTTTTGAAACCTTCTAACTAGTGCAGAATCTTTTTCAAAGTATTTTCTGTATTCTGTATAAGTTGTAGACCCAATACACCTTAAAGATCCATTTGCAAGTGCCGGCTTTAATATATTCGAAGCATCTATTGAACCGCCAGATGTAGCTCCTGCTCCAATAACTGTATGAATTTCATCAATAAATAAAATGTTATTAGTATCAGAGGTAACAATTTTTAATATACCATTTAGTCTTTCTTCAAAATCTCCTCTGTATCTTGTACCTGCCAATAATGTTGCCATTTCTAAAGTATAGATTGTGGCTTCCTTAAGAACTTTAGGCACTTTACCATCAACTATATTTTTTGCTAACCCTTCAGCTAATGCTGTTTT